>JADGRB010000357.1 GCA_017881315.1 Pseudomonadota bacterium | reverse complement strand
CCGGCGCCGCCCCCAGCGCTTCCGCCGCGTCCCGCGCTGCCGCTCGTGCCGGCGGTGCCGCTCGTGCCGGCGGTGGCGTTGGTGCCTGCGCTGCCGCTCGAACCCGCGCTGCCATTCGTGCCAGCGGCGCCGCTCGAACCCGCGTTACCGCTCGTGCCCGCGCCGCCGTTGTTCCCGCCCGGAGGCGTGAGACAGCACTTCGAGCCGTCTCCGCAGCTCAGGATGCCGAGTGAGGAGAGAGCGGTGGCCACCGCGAGGAAACGGATCTGCGCCATGTTAGGGCTCCTCAAAACTGCGCGAAGAAGTTAGCGATGCCGCTGGCGGCGAAGCTGGGGATGGTGTGCCCTTCGCCCGCCACGGGACACCACACGACCGGATAGCCGGTGTCGCAGCCGTCGTAGGACATGCAAGGCGAGGGGGTCACCGCCGTCGTCGTCGTGCCACAGTGGTTGTCGGCCAGGAACTGGTCACGTGCCGTCTCGTCGCCCGAGATGTCGACGGTCGTGTCGGCGTCGCCGTGGGTGATCCAGGCGGCGATCGGATGGCTCTTGCAGGTGGAGCCAGCGCCGAAGTTGAAGAGCGCCCCCGACATCACACCGACGGCGCGGAAGACGTCGGGCATCTGGCAGCCGATGGCGTCGGACATGATGCCGCCGTAGCTCATGCCGGTCGACATGATCCGCGCCGTGTCGACGCAGAAGTTCGATTCCATCCAGGCGATCATCGCCTTGGCGAACGCGATGTCGCCGCCGTTGGTGTTGGGCCAACCGCTGGTCGTCGCGTCGCCGGCCGTGCTGAGCAGCCCCTGGCCAGCGACGAAGATCGTGTTCGGGAGCAGCGGCTGGACGCCGTAAAAGCTACCGCCGAAGCCGGTCGCGATCAGCGCCGATGCGGTGCCGCCCGCGTAGTGCCAGGCGAAGACAACCCGCGTGGGCGTGCTCGAATTGTAGGTGGTCGGCACCGAGACGTAGAACTGCCGCGCGGTCACCGTGCCCTTGTTGTCGGTCACGTTGATGGTCTGCGGGTTCGCTGCGCCCAGCGTCGGCGGGATCAGGCCACAGCCGGCGGTCGTCGTCGCGCCGGCAGCACCTCCGCTTCCCGTCGTTCCAGCCTGACCGGCGCCGCCGGATGCTCCACCCGCCGTTCCACCTCGGCCCGCGCCGCCGGCTGTTCCACCGCTGCCCGCTGATCCACCACGACCCGCGCCGCCGGAACCGCTGCCCGCTGATCCACCGCGACCCGCGCCGCCGGCCGCTCCACCGCGGCCTGCGCCGCCGGAACCGCTGCCGGCCGCTCCACCGCGACCCGCGCCGCCGGCCGTTCCACCGCGGCCAGCGTTGCCGTTGGTTCCAGCGTTGCCGTTGGTTCCTGCGCTGCCGTTGGTACCTGCGCCGCCGTTGGTTCCAGCGCCGCCGTTGGTGCCAGCGTTGCCGTTGGTGCCTGCGCTGCCGTTGGTGCCTGCGCTGCCGTTGGTGCCTGCGCTGCCGTTGGTGCCGGCTTTGCCGCCGGCGCCGCCGCCAGCGTGGCCCGCCGCCGCCCCGCTCTGGCCACCGACTTCCGTGCCCCCGGAGCCACCGCCGCAACTCAGGATGCCGAGGGAGAGCAGGGCGGCGGCCACGGAGAGCGAACGGGTCGGCGTCATGAGATCTCCTTTAGAACTGCGCGAGGAAGTTGGCGAGGCCGCTGGAAATTCGATTCGATCCGGCGCACGCGGCCGCGACCAACGGAACGAGCACGCGGGGGACGCGCATCGGATCCTCCTTCAGGTCGGGGGGGAGATACCAGTCTGGCCGGGGGCTCCCAGCGTGTCAATCGCGGCCCGGCGCTCAGGGGCCCGGGTAACGGCCGATCTCGAGGTAGCGACGCTGCGCCGCGTCCCAGGCGAATTGCCCAGCACCGCCGATTCCGTCTTTGCGGACGTCGATGACCAGGTATTCGACGGGATAGGTCGGCTCGCCGTCCATCTGGGCCGCGGCCTGATCGGTGTCGCTGAAGTAGGCGCCCACGTCGACGTGTGAATGGTAGACGATTTTGGCAGGTGTCTCGCCGCGGAGGCTCTTGTCCAGCTTGAACAGATCGGCGGCGCCCAGGTTGTAGGCGGTGCGCGCGTCGCGCGCGTGCTTGACCGGATCCTCGGCGTGCAGCTCATTCTGGATGTTGGCGCAGGGGACGGCGCGGTCGGCCGCCGGCGCGCCCTTGGGACCGAAGACGACGCCGCAGCACTCGTTCGGGTAGTCGCGGCGCGCGTGCGCGTACATCTCGGCCAGCGCTCCGGCCGTGACGACGGGGTGGGGCGGCGCGACCTCGCGCGGCGCGCTCACGGCGCGCGCACCGGCTTGGGGGGCATGGGCGCTTCGAAATAGCGCTCGGCCCGATCGGGGAACAGCGTGACCACCACGCCCGGCTTGTGCGCCGCCACCAGCCGCTTCGCGATCCGCAGGCCGCCCGCCAGCGACGCGCCCGACGAGTGTCCGACCAGCAGGCCCTCTTCTTTCGCGAGCCGCTCGGAGACGTCCCAGGCCTCGTCGGTGTCCATCGGCAGGACGCCGTCGAGCTCCTCCGGATGATAGATCGGCGGGACCATCGAGCTCTCCATGTGCTTGAGCCCCTCGAGGCCGTGCAGCGCGTCCGCCGGCTCGACGGCCCAGACCTCGATGTCGCGCCGGTATTCTTTGAGGCGCCGCCCGGTCCCCATCACGGTGCCGGTCGTGCCGATGCCGGTCACGAAGTGGGTGACGCGCCCTTCGGTCTGCTCCCAGATCTCGCGCCCGGTGGTGTTGTAGTGGGCCAGTGGATTTCCGAGGTTCGAGTACTGGTCCGGGTAGAAATAAGCGCCCGGATTGTCTTCGACCATCTGGCGGCACAGGCGAATGGCGCCGTCGGAGCCCTCCATCGGATCGGAGAAGACCAGCTTGGTGCCGAACGCTTCGGTGATCTTCCGGCGCGCCCAGGAGACGTTCCCCGGCATCACCAGAGTCACCGGATAGCCGAGCGCGCCGCCGATGAGGGCGTAGGCGACGCCGGTGTTGCCGCTGGTCGAATCGATGATGGTCTTCCCCGGCCCGAGCAGGCCGGTCCGGATCGCGTCGCGGATCATCTGGCTGGCCGCGCGATCCTTGACCGAGCCCCCCGGGTTCAGGAACTCGCACTTGGCCCACAGCTCGACGCCGGGCGTCTCGCGCTCGAACGCCGGCAGCCGCACGATCGGCGTGTCGCCGATGAGATCGGTGATCCGCTCGGCCACCCGCAGCCGCGCGCGTCGGACCGGATCGAGCGCCAGGGTCAACGCGGGCCGATCTGCTGCGCGAGCGGCGCGCCGCCGTCGAGCGGCAGGCGCAGGTGACGGGCGGGGGCGTCGCCGCGCGCGAGCGAGGTGAGCGCTTCTGCGGCAGCCAGCGTCCCGGCGAGCACCGCCGCCGCGCCGCGATCCGTGGGCGTCGCGTGGCGCGACGGAACTTCCAGCGAGGCGTCCGGCGCGGGCGCGCGCCGGGGGAAGGAAACGAGATCGACGAAATCGGACGTCGCGCGAACGACGACCACCGGCAATCCCAGGCGGGCCGCCGCGCCCAGCATCGCGTCGTCGTCGAAGCCCGAGCGCACGACCAGGTCGACGCCGTCGAGCGTCGCCAGCCAGCCCGCGCCGTCGGCGGGGAGCGCCGCCGGCGCGATCACGGTGCCGACGCCGCCGGCCTCCAGGTATCGCACCACGGTCTCCGCCGCCAGATCGCCGCCCGCCACCAGCACGCGCGCCGCGCAGATCCGCGCTTGCCCGTCGGGGCCGATCTCGGGCAGCGCGATCTGGCGCGCGTAGCGGAGCGCGTCGTCTGTCGTCATCCGGCAGGTCGGGGAGTTTAAGAGCCGCCTGCGATGGCCGGGACGATCGACACCTCGTCGGTGTCCTTGACCGGCGTGTCGAGGTTCTTGAGGAAGCGGATGTCCTCGTCGTTGGCGAAGATGTTGACGAAGCGTCGGACCTGGCCGCTCTCGTCGCAGATGCGCTCCTTGATCCCCGGGAACTGCGCCTCGAGGTTGGCGATCAGCGCGCCGATCGTGCCGCCCGTAGCGGTGACCTCTTCCTTCCCCTGTGTCAGCTTGCGAAGCGGCGTCGGTATGCGGATGGTGGCCATGGCGTGATCTCCTTTAGGTCCAGGTCGCGTGTAGATCGTCGAAGTCGTTGAGTCGCGGGCCGATCAGCGCCGGCACGGGCAGCTTGCCGACCAGCGGATCCTGCGTCTTCATGCCGTTGCCGGTGACGCAGATGATCACCGGGCCGTCGTCCTTGCCGATGCGGCCGTCCTTGATGAGGCGGATGGCCGCGCCCAACGTGACGCCGCCCGCCGTCTCGGTGAAGATCCCTTCGGTCTCGGCCAGCATGCGCATGGCGTCCACGATCTCGTCGTCGTCGGGCTTGGCGGCCCAACCGCCGGAGCCGATGATGGTCTGCCGCGCGTAGAAGCCATCGGCGGGGTTTCCGATCGCCAGCGACTTGGCGATGCTGGTGGGCGTCTTGACCGGGCGGACCTGGTCGCGGTTCTCCAGCACCATGTCGACGATGGGGGCGCAACCGGCCGCCTGCGCGCCGTGGATGACCGGTTTTTTCGCCGCGGTCGGGACCAGGCCCAGCTTTTCCAGCTCGCCGAACGCCTTGCCGACCTTGGTCACCAGCGATCCGCCCGCCATCGGCACCACCACGTGCGCGGGGAGCTTCCAGCCGAGTTGCTCGGCGATCTCGTAGGCGTAGCTCTTCGAGCCCTCGGCGTAGAACGGGCGCAGGTTGACGTTGACGAACCCCCAGCCGTACTTGCCGGCGATCTCCGAGCAGAGTCGGTTGACGTCGTCGTAGGTCCCCTTGACGGCGACCACGCGCGCGCCGTAGATGCTGGTCCCCAGGATCTTGGCCGGTTCGAGATCGAACGGGACCAGG
>JADGRB010000116.1 GCA_017881315.1 Pseudomonadota bacterium | reverse complement strand
GCTACCACGTGCGGGACTACTTTCTGAAGCAGCCGGGTCGGTTCACGCAGGTGCCGCGCGGCGTGCTGGCGCACTCGACCCACGTCAAAGGGATCGGCAAGTTCGAGGACGGCGTCGAGTCACCGCGGATCACGGTGACGCTCGCGACCGGAATCGGCGAGGCCGAGTGCCGCGGCGTGAACCTCGGTTACCGCGACCACCGCCAGATCGACGCCGCGGCCTGGCGGGGGCGCGAAGCGGAGGGGCGCCTCTACGTTGGCAAGGCGGGCGAGACGCTTTATCGCTTGAAGAACGATCCGTTCACGACTACGAGGAGCAGAGCATGATCGGTCTCGACATCAAGCCCGCCGGCGGGCTCGATCTTCTCAGCCTGGGCGCGCTGGTGCACCGCCTGGATACCGGCATTGTCCCCGTTCGTAAGGCGACCCGCTGCGAGATTCACGTCAGCGGCGGCGAGTTCAACGTCGCCGCAAACCTGGCCGACTGCTTCGGGATGAAGACCGGCCTCGCGAGCGCGATGGTCGACTACCCGATCGGCGATCTCATCGCGGAGCGCGTGCGGGCGATGGGGGTGAAACCCTTCTACAAACGCTTCGAGCACAACGGCGTCAACGGCCCGAACATGGCGACGGTCTACAGCGATCGCGGCCTCGGTGTGCGGGCGCCGGTGGTCTTCTACAACCGCGCCAACGAGGCCGCCGCAAAGCTCGGCCCCGGGGACTTCGACTGGAAGGCCATCTTCGGCCAGGGGGTCCGCTGGTTCCACAGTGGCGGCATCTTCGCGGCGCTGTCGGAGACGACCGGGGAGCTCATCGTCGAGGCGATGAAGGCCGCCAAGGCCGCCGGCGCCGTGACCAGCTTCGATCTCAATTTTCGCGAGAAGCTCTGGAACATCTGGGGCGGTCAGCAGAAGGCGGTCGACGTCGTCGATCGGATCGTCAAGCACGTCGACGTCCTGGTCGGGAACGAGGAGGATCTGCAGAAGGGTCTGGGGATCGCGGGGCCGGAGGTGGCCGCCAAGTCCAAGCTCGATCCGAGCGCGTTCTTCGGCATGATCGACAAGGTCGTCGCCAAGCACCCGCACGTGAAGATCGTCGCGACGACGCTGCGCGAGGTTCACTCGACCAACCGCCACGGCTGGAGCGCGGTCGCCTGGGTGAATGGGAAGACCTTCGCCGCGCCGACCAGCGATCTCGACGTGCACGATCGGGTGGGGGGGGGCGACGGGTTCGCCTCCGGGTTCATCTATGGCCTGCTCTCCGGCGAGACGCCGGAGGAGGCGGTGCGGCTCGGCTGGGCGCACGGCGCGCTTTTGACCACCTTCCCGGGCGACACGACCATGGCGACCCTGGAGCAGGTGCGGGCCTTCGCCAAGGGCGGCTCGGCGCGCATCCAGCGCTAGATTCCACAACCGTAACGGACGAAGAAAAGGACAAAGACCAAGACATGGAAAAGGCGGACATCGGACTGATTGGCCTCGCGGTGATGGGTGAAAACCTGATCCTCAACATGGAGAGCCGCGGATACACGGTCGCGGTCTTCAACCGGACGCTCGACAAGGTGGACAAGTTTCTGGCCGGGCGGGCCAAGGGGAAGAAGATCGTAGGCACCCACAAGCTCCCCGAGCTGGTGGCGTCGCTCAAGACGCCGCGCAAGGTGATGCTGATGGTCAAGGCCGGCCAGGCGGTGGACGACCTGATCGGCGAGCTGACGCCGCTGCTCGGCAAGGGCGACATCATCATCGACGGCGGGAACTCGCACTTTCCCGACACGATCCGCCGCACCAAGGCGCTCGAGGACAAAGGCCTTCTTTACATCGGCACCGGCGTCTCCGGCGGCGAGGAGGGGGCGCTGCTCGGTCCGTCGATCATGCCGGGTGGCTCGCGCGCGGCCTGGCCGGCGGTGAAGCCCATCTTCCAGGCCATCGCTGCCAAGGTCGAGGACGGCACGCCCTGCTGCGACTGGGTGGGGGACAACGGCGCCGGCCACTTCGTCAAGATGGTCCACAACGGGATCGAGTACGGCGACATGCAGCTCATCTGCGAGTCGTATCAGATCATGAAGGAGCTGCTCGGCATGTCGGCCGATGAGATGCACGAGGTCTTCAAGGTCTGGAACAAGGGCGACCTCGACAGTTTTCTCATCGAGATCACCCGCGACATCCTGGCCTTCAAGGACACCGACGGGACGCCGATGGTCGACAAGATCCTCGATACCGCCGGGCAGAAGGGGACGGGGAAGTGGACCAGCGTGACCGCGATGGATCTGGGGATGCCGCTCACGCTGATCAGCGAGGCGGTCTACGCGCGCTGTCTGTCGGCGACCAAGGAAGAGCGGGTGGCGGCCTCCAAGATCCTGCGCGGGCCGAACACGAAATTCACCGGCGACCGAAAGGCATTCATCGCCGATCTCGAGAAGGCGCTCTACGCGTCGAAGGTCATCTCCTACGCGCAGGGCTACGAGATGATGCGGGCCGCCGCGGGCGAGTACAAATGGGATCTCAGCTACGGGGGGATCGCGCTCCTCTGGCGGGGCGGCTGCATCATCCGGTCGACCTTCCTGGGCAAGATCAAGGAGGCCTACGACAAGGACCCCAGGCTCTCCAACCTGCTGCTGGCGCCCTTCTTCCAGGAGAAGATCGAGGCGGCGCAGGAGAGCTGGCGGCGCGTGGTCGCGACGGCGGCGACGCACGGGATCTGGATCCCGGCGCACGCGACCGCGCTCACCTACTACGACGGCTTCCGGAACGGGCGCCTGCCGGCCAACCTGCTGCAGGCGCAGCGCGACTACTTCGGCGCGCATATGTACGAGCGCATCGACCAGCCGCGCGGGAAGTTCTTCCACACCAACTGGACCGGTCGCGGGGGCACCACCTCGTCGTCCGCGTACGTCGTCTAGGGGCGCCATGCTGATCGAAAAATATTCCATCGGGATCGGGGATCGTTTCGGCAAGGAGGGTCTGGCGCAGCTGGGCGCGATCCAGCAGGCGGAGCGCGCGGGCGTGGTGGTGGCGCCGGTCTGGAACAAGTCGTTCCGTGAGCATTCGCTGATCGGGACCAGGCCCGACGATGTCCGGGTCGAGGCCGACGACGCCGTGAGGCGCAGCGGCTGGCGCCACGGTTACTACGTCGACGCCGACCACATCGGCCTGCCGAACGTCGACGGCTTCCTGGCCGCCAGCGACTTCTACACCTTGGACGTGGCCGACTTCATCGGGCAGCCGCCCGACGACGCCGCGCTCGGCGCATTCGTCCGGGACATGGCGCCGTTTCGTGGGGCGCTGAAGATCCCGGGTATCGACGCCGTCTTCGAGGTGACCGACGCCGTCCTCGAGAAGATCGGCCGGAGCTATCTCGTCGCGGTCCTGGAGGCCGGGCGCACCTACCGGCACGTCCTCGCGGCCAAGGGGGCGGGCCACTTCGTGGCGGAGGTCTCCACCGACGAGGCGATGGATCCGCAGCTCCCGTTCGAGCTCTTCTTCATCCTGGCCGCGCTGGCGCGCGAGAAGATCCCGGTCCAGACCATCGCGCCCAAGTTCTCCGGCAAGTTCCTCAAGGGGATCGACTACGTCGGCGATCTGAAGGTCTTCGCGCGGGAGTTCGAGGCCGATCTGGCGGTCGTCAAGCACGCCATCGACGTCTTCGGTCTGCCGAGCTCGCTCAAGGTCAGCGTCCACACCGGAAGCGACAAGTTCTCGCTCTATCCCATCATGCGGCGCGCGCTCCAAAACCAAGACGCGGGCCTGCACCTCAAGACCGCCGGGACGACCTGGCTCGAGGAGGTGATCGGCGTGGCGCTCTCTGGGCCGAGCGGCCTGGCGATCGCCAAGAAGATCTATCTGCAGGCGCTGCCGCGCTTCGACGAGCTCTGCAAGCCCTACGCGACGGTGGTCGAGATCGACCGGGCCAAGCTGCCGCAGCCCGCCGCGGTCGAAAAATGGAGCGCCCAGGACTTCGTCGCGCGCCTCCGGCACGACCAGTCACAACCGGCCTACGATCTCAACCTGCGCCAGCTGGTCCACGTCGCCTTCCGCCTGGCCGCCGAGATGGGGGCGGAGTGGACGGAGGCGCTCTCCGCCGCCCGCGAGACCGCCGGGCGTTGCGTCCAGGAGAATCTTTTCGACCGGCACATTCGTCCGCTGTTTCTGGGAACATAGGCGTTACCTTATCCGGATGACCGTGCCGCGCTCGGACGCGTTCGTCTTCTTCGGGGCGAGCGGCGATCTCGCCTACAAGAAGATCTTCCCCGCGCTCTACGCGATGGCCCGGCGGGGGCACCTGGAGATGCCGGTGATCGGGGTGGCGCGTTCGGAGTGGACGCTCGAGCAGTTTCACCAGCGGGCCCACGAAAGCATCGAGGAACACGGCAGCCCGATCGACGAGGGGGTGTTCAGGCAGCTGGCGGGTCGCTTGCGCTACGTCCGCGGCGAGTATTCGGACGCCTCCACCTACCAGGCGATTCACCGGGAGCTGGCCGGAGCGAAGCGACCGACCCACTACCTGGCGATTCCCCCCAGCGTCTTCGCGACGGTGGTGGAGGGGCTGGGCAGCTCCGGGTGCGCGGAGGACGCGCGGCTGGTGGTGGAGAAGCCGTTCGGCCGCGATCTCGCCTCGGCGCAGGCGCTCAACCGAACCTTGCACAAGATCTTCGACGAGTCGGCGATCTTTCGCATCGACCACTACCTCGGCAAGGAATCGGTCCAGAACCTGCTGATGTTCCGCTTCGCCAACACCTTCCTCGAGCCGATCTGGAACCAGAACTACGTCGAGAGCGTCCAGATCACCATGGCCGAGAACTTCGGCGTCCAGGGGCGCGGCCGCTTCTACGAGGAATCGGGCGCCATCCGGGACGTGATCCAGAACCACATGCTGCAGGTGGTTTCGATCCTGGCGATGGAGCCGCCGCTTTCGACCTACACCGAATCGATCCGCGACGAGCAGGTGAAGGTGTTTCGCGCCATCCGCCCGCTCAGCCCCGAGGATCTGGTGCGGGGACAGTTCCGGGGTTACCGCCAGGAAGAGGGGGTGGCGTCGGATTCGACGGTCGAGACCTTCGCGGCCGTGCGGCTGCACGTCGATTCCTGGCGCTGGGACGGGGTGCCGTTCTTCATCCGGGCGGGCAAGTCGCTCCCCATCTCGGTGACCGAGGTCCTGGTCAGCCTCAAGCGCCCCCCGCTCCGTCGGGTGGGGCCAGAGGAGACGAACCATTTTCGTTTTCGGCTCAGCCCGGAGGTGCTCATCGCGCTCGGCGCCCGGATCAAGAAGACCGGCGAACAGATGGTCTCGGAGCCGACCGAGCTCAAGATGGTTCATCACGCCGACGCCGAGGAGATGGACGCCTACGAACGGCTGCTCGGCGACGCCATGGCCGGGGACGCGACGCTGTTCGCGCGGCAGGACAGCGTCGAGGCGGCCTGGGCGATCGTCGAGCCGATCCTGGGCGGCGCGACGCCGGTGCACGAATACGAGCCCGGAACCTGGGGCCCCGCCGATGCGGTCCGTCTCACCGCCGACGCGGGCGGTTGGCACACGCCGCCACCATGAGCGCGGGCGCGACAACGGGTACGACCGATCCCGGGGTGGCGGCGGCCGCGGCGCGCGCCGCCGAGATGGTCACGGAAGGGGCCAAGGTCGGCCTCGGATCCGGGCGCGCGTCGTCGGCTTTCATCGCCGAGCTGGGCGCCCGCGTGCGGCGGGGGTTCCGGGTGGCGGGCGTGCCGACCTCGGAGGCCTCGGCGCGGCTGGCCCGCTCGTTCGGCATTCCGCTCATCGAGATCGACGAAGACCTCGAGCTGGATCTCACCGTCGACGGGGCCGACGAAGTGGCGCCCAATCTGGACGTCATCAAGGGGCGCGGCGCCGCCTTCGTGCGGGAGCGGATCGTGGCGGCGGCCTCGCGCCGGCAGGTGATCCTGGTAGGACCGGAAAAATTGGTGCCGGCGCTCTGCGCGCGGGGAGGCTTCCCCGTCGAGGTGATCCCGCTCGCGCGCGGCCTCTGCATGCGGCGGCTCAAGGCGATCGGCGTCGGTCCGAGCGAGCGCCTCGACCCGACCGGCACCGCGCCGCTGGTCTCGGTGAACGGGAACCTGATCTTCGATTGCGAGGTCGCCGCACCGCTGCCCGACGGGGGTGCGGCGCGCGCCCTCGAGACCGCCGTGCGCGCGATCCCGGGGGTGGTCGATACGGGGCTCTTTCTGGGCACCGTCGAGCGCGTGCTGGTGGGGCACCCCGACGGTCGCGTCGAGGTTCTCCAGCGCGGGGCGCCACCATGACCGGCGCCAACAACACCGTCTTTCTCTTCGACGTCGACAACACCTTGCTCGACAACGATCGGGTGATCGTCGACCTGCGGCGCTATCTGACCCGCGAGGTCGGCGCCGAACGCGCCGCGCTCTACTTCGAGATCTTCGAAGCGCTCCGCGCCGAGCTCGGCTACTCCGACTACCTGGGGGCGCTCCAGCGCTACCGGATCCTGCACCCGCGCGATCCGAACCTCCTGTCGGTCTCCTCGTTCCTGATCAACTACCCGTTCGCGAACCGGCTCTTTCCGGGCGCGCTCGACGTCCTCGAGCACGTGGGCGCCTTCGGCCAGACCGTCATCCTTTCGGACGGCGACGTGGTCTTCCAGCCGCGCAAGGTCGAGCGGGCGGGGCTGGCCGACACCGTCTCGGGGCGCGTGCTCATCTACATCCACAAGGAGCACGAGCTCGACGACGTCGAGCGTCGCTATCCGGCCGAGCACTACGTGCTCGTCGACGACAAGATCCGGATCCTCACCGCCGTCAAAGAGGCCTGGGGCAAGCGACTGACCACCGTCTTCCCCCGGCAGGGGCACTACGCGCTCGCCGCCGACGTGGCCGGCTATCCGCCGCCCGATCTGACCATCGAGCGGATCGGACAGCTCTGCGACTACGATCTGGCGGCGCTGCTCGCGCTCACCCGGTAGCGCTCATCCGACGGTCCGGTGATGTCCGGCCGCGGTGTTGAAGTGGGCCTGCAGCTTCTCGGCCAGGATCTCGACGTTCGGATCCATCAGCATGCTGGAGTGGCCGCCCGGGACATCGTGGACCGTGAGAGCGGTGATGTTCTGCTCCCATCCGAACGCGGGCTCGACGAACCGTTCGACGTAGGGCGTATCGTCGATGACCGTTCCGTCGATCTCCGTCCCGTCGAGCAGCCCGTTCTTCTCGGTCGCCCGGAAGAGCACCACCTCGCCACGGTACGGCGAGGGCACCACGTGCTCCTGCTCGGCGATCCAGAGGACCTCCCGCACCGGGATGTTCCGGACCAGGGAGGGGAGGGCCCGATTCTGGTCGAGAAAGTATCGCAGCAATTTCACCCGGACCGTTCGGCCGGTCTCGTTGGCCAGCCTGAGCGCCTCGTAGCTGAGGGTGTTCGAGATCTTCTTGGTCGCGGCGCCCAGGATGCGGCGGGCCCGGCCGGACAGGCTCGTGTCGAGATCGTCCTCCGCCAGCGAGGCCGAGAAGGCTTGCAGGCGTTTTCGGGCCAGGCTCTTCTTGCGGGCCTTGTTGTGGGGGGTGTCGATGAGCACGACCATCCCCATCGCGTGCCCCGCGCTCTGTAGCTTCTGGGCGATCCCGAGCGCGATGAGCCCGCCCGTGCAGAGGCCGCCCACGAAGTAGGGCCCTTCCGGCTGGATCTTGAGAATCTCGTCGGTGTAGTAGTCGACCATCTCGGTGAGCCGCGTGTGCAAGATCGGATACCCACTCCGATTGAGCGGCTGGATCCCGTAGATCGGACGGTCGCCCTTGAGCCGGAGCGCCAGGTTCCGGTAGAGGAGGACCTCGCCGATTCCATCGTGCACGAAGAACATCGGCGGTCCGGAGGCGCCCGCTCGGAGCAGCACGACAGAGGACTGCGTCTCCACCGCCGGACCCAGCAACGCGGCGAGCTGCTCGATGGTCGGCTCGGTCAGGAGGATGCTGAGGGGGAGCGTCTTGCCGAAGGCCTTCTCGATCTCGAGCATCAAGCTGACCGCCTTGAGCGAGGTGCCACCGACGTCGAAGAAGTTGTCCTTGATGCCGATCGGGCCCGTCTCCAGCAACGATGTCCAGATCTCGACCAGTTTCTGCTGACGATCGTCCTGCGGCGGATCGATCGTTCGGGGCCGGGCCAGGGTTTCGTCGCTGGGCGCGGGGAGCGCCTTGCGATCGATCTTGCCGTTGGTGTTGAGGGGAAACGCGTCGACGCTCACGTATCCGGTCGGTCGCATGTAGTGTGGCAACCGGGCGCGCGCGGCCTCCATCAGCTCCGGATGCTCGGCCGAACCGACCCAGTACGCGATGAGGCGCGGGTCGCCGGGCCCATCCGCGCGGGCCATCACCAGCACCTCGCGCACGCCGGGCACCGCGCGCAGCACCGATTCGATCTCGCCCAGCTCGATTCGAAAACCTCGGATCTTGACCTGATGATCCACCCGGCCCAGGCACTCGAGATCGCCATCGTCGAGGCGGCGTCCCAGATCGCCGGTCCGGTAGAATCGCTCGCCCGGTGCGCCCGGCAACCCGGTGACGAATTTCTGCGCGGTGAGATCCGCGCGTCCGTAGTAGCCGCGCGCCAGGCCCTGCCCGCCGATCACGATCTCGCCCACGATGCCCGCTGGAACCAGCCCCAGCGAATCGTCGACCACGTAGACCTCGGTGTTGTCGATCGGGCGCCCGATCGTGATGAGCTGGAAGCCGGGCTCGATCCGCTTGACGGTCGACCAGACGGTGGTCTCCGTCGGTCCGTACATGTTCCACAGCTCGGTTCCGCGCGCCAGCAACTGGGTGGCCAGGGCCGCGCTCACGGCCTCGCCGCCGCACAACATCTTGAGCGGACGCCCGCCGCGCCAGCCCGCCTCGATCAGCAACCGCCAGGTGGCGGGCGTGGCCTGCAGCACGGAGATGGGCTCCTGCTCGAGGCGCTGGCGCAAGAGCCGAGGATCTTGCGCGGTCTCCCGCTCGGCGATGTCGACGGTCGCGCCCACGTAGAGAGGCAGGAACAGCTCCAGGCCGGAGATGTCGAAGGTCGTCGTGGTGATCGCGAGCAGCCGATCGGCCTCGCCGAGCCCGGGCGTGTGGGCCATCGATCGCAGGAAGTTGGCGAACGCGCGCCGACCGACCTCGACCCCTTTGGGCCGCCCGGTCGAACCCGAGGTGAACAGGATGTACGCGAGCCGATCCGCGTCCTCGGGCGCCCCGCTCAAGGGCGGCTCGGCCGCGATGGCGGGCCAGGCTTCGTCGAGCAGCAGCAGGGGCGGCGGCGAGGCGCCGGCTATCGAAACCAGCTCGCGATGGGTCACCAGCACCTCGGGGGCCGCGTCCTCCAGGATCATGCGCACCCGCTCCGGGGGATGGCCAGCATCGATCGGAACGTAGGTCGCGCCGGCCTTGAGGGTCGCCAGCATCGTCAGGAGCTCGTCCGCGCCCCTGGGCAGGCAGATGGCGACGCGCGCGCCCGGGTTGACCCCGATCGCGCGAAGCTTTGCCGCCAGACGGCTCGAGCGGTCTTCGATCTCCCGATAGCTGAGCCGCGTGTTGCCGGCGATCATTGCCAGTTGCCCGCCCCGGCGGGCCGCCTGCTCCGCGATGACCGTGACCAGATCGGGCGCGTCGGTCTTCGGGCGAAGGCCGCGCCCTTCCAGCAGCAGACGGGCGCGCGATTCGGTGTCGAGCAGGTCGACGACGCCGATGCGGGTGTCGAGATCGCCGAGGAAGGCGTCGAACAGCCGCAGGAAATGCGTGCGCGCCGCCGCCCGCAGCGCCGGATCGAAGGTCCCCTTGTGAAAATCGAGGCCCATCACCAGCCCCGGGCCCGGGGGAAACTCGTGAATGTGGACGGAGAAGGTGTTCCGGCTATCGCCCTCGGGCATGTCCCGCGACGCCGATTCGTACGACCAGGCCTCGCGAAAATCGACCTTGGCCCGGAGGCCGACGAACTCCGCCGGCGTGTGCCGGATCAAGTTGAGAAACGAGAACTCGAGTCCGCGATCGCTCACGCAATATTGACCGTGGGCGAGCGACGCGGCCAGGTCGGCCCGCACCTTGCGCGCGAGGGAGGCAAACGTTTCGTTGTCTTCGATTTCCACTTTGAGAAAGAGTTGCTCCATCACCAGCCCGCAGACCGGCGCGAGCGGGTGCGATCGGTTGGCGACCGGCGTGGCCAGCACCAGCTCGCGGTTGCCGGTGGTTCGATGCAGGAAGGCGAAGATGATCGTGCTGAGCGCCACCAGGCGCGAAAACCCGGCGCCCAGCAGCGCGATGGCCTCCGACGCGGCCGCCCGTTCGAGGCGGAGGGTCCGCTCGACGCCGCAGTCGACGAAGGTGCGCTCGACGGCCAGAGAACGTTCGCGCGCGGCGCGGCCGTAATAGCGCAGCGGCGGCACGCCGCCCGCCAGCTTGCGCTCCCAGAAGGCGGCCGCCCGCAGCGCGCGCGGCGATCCGCGGTAGGCGGCCTCGAAGGTCACGTAGTCGCGAAACGACGGCCGGGCGCGGGCCGCGCGGCCCGAGTAATGATCCGCCAGCTGGTCGGCGATGTGGAGAAACGATACTCCGTCGGTGACGATGTGGTGCTGACCGAGATAGAACAGATGTTCATCGGGCGCGAGGCTCACCAGCGCGACGTCGATGGGCGGCCGCGAAAAATCGAAGGGCTTCGCGATCCGGCCGCCGATCCAGGCGGAGAGCGTCTCGGGCCGCGAACGCAGATCGACCCGTTCGATCCGGGCGGCGGCGTCGATGTCGGGAAGAACGCGCTGGCGGGGCGTCTCGACATCGATCTGCAAGCGGAGCTGGTCGATCTCCTCGACCGTTTGCCGGTAGGCGGCCGCCAACCGTTCCAGATCGAGCGGGCCGGTGAGCGCAATGGTGTGGGCGACGTTGTGGTAGGGCAGGTCAGGGAACAGCCGCTGGTCCATCCACATCAAGGTCTGACGCTGCGTGAGCGGGAAGAAATCCGGGTTGGTCAAGACGTCCTTTGTCGCTTTCTTCGGGCGAGCGCCGCACGCGCTTTGGGGCGAAGAGATTTGGCGCCAGTATATTAGGAGTTTTCCGTGTCGCAGCCAGGAAGAATCTGATTCACTCGTCGTTCGAGGGGAAGATGAATATCGAGGAGCGGGTCAAGGCGCACATCGAAACCGAGCTGGTTTTGGACCGAAAGATCCAGCTCGAGCTCGATGCGAGCTTGACCGGTATTCTGGATTCCGCCGGGGTGCTGGAGCTGGTGATCTGGGTCGAGGACGTCTTCGGTTTCTCGGTGGCCATCGATCGGATCACGCCCGACGATTTTGCCTCGGTTCGTCGCATCGCCGAGTGGATCCGCAGCAGCGGCGGCAAGTTGCCCGACTGACGCGCCTATCGGTGCCGGACGAGATACTCGGACGTCGTGAGCTCGATGACCCGCCTTTGTGACGAGAGGGTCGTGAAGGTGTGGTCCGTGCCGGGGATGTCGACCCGCGCAAAGCGCGGCAGGCCCTCGGCCTCGCGCATCGCCGCCGGCGCATGGCGATCGACGAAATCGATGCCGGGATCAGGCTGGCTCACGATGAGAAGCGCGTCGATGCCGTGCTCGGAGATCTGCCGGAAGCCCGCCGTGACCCGCAGCGCTTCTTCTTTGGACGCCAGATCGGATTCCGGGGTGCCGACGGCCGGCCCTTCCACCCGGCCCAGATTCAGCTCCAGAAAGGTGCGCGGGTTCATCATGATCACGCCCGCGAGCCCTCCCGAGCGGCGCGCCACCTGGAAGGCCAGGTCCGCTCCGGAGCAGAGGCCCGCGATGATGAAACGGGAGGCGTGGAGCTCGCGGGCGGCGAAGTCTCGGGCCGCCGCGATGTCCGTGAGGCCGTCGCGCGGGTAGACCAGACTCTCGGCGGTGCCATCGGCGGCCGGCGTATCGCCGATCCCGGAGAGATCGACCCGCAGCACGTTGAAGCCCAGGGCCGCCCAGCGGCGCGCCATGGTCACATAGAGGCGATGGGGCCCGGTGCGGTTCACGGCGCCCGCGTTGAGCAGGATGATCGCCGGGCGGTCGCGCGGCGGTGCCTGGTCCGGGGGAACCACGATCCCGAAGAGCCTGCCGTCGGCCCGGAAGCGAACCGGGCGCTCGCCGAAGGGGGTCGCCGCAGGAACGGCAGGGGCCGGCGCGATCTGGGCGCCACCCTCGGGGAGAGCGCGTAGCCACTCGACGACGGCGTCGAGGGACTCGGCGGGGAGAGTCGCCTTGTGGGGCACGGTGAGAAGAAACTTCTGTCCGGAGCCGCGCCGCGATTCGACCTCCGCCCCCAGGCCGGCCAGCCGCTCGCGCAGCGAGACGCCGCCCCGGGGCGCGCCTTCGTCCACCAGGAGGATTCGCGGCGCCGGACGACGCGGCAGCGCGGCGAGGTCGATCCGCGCCAGGTCGGCGATGGTCGCCTTCGATGCGAACGAGCCCAGCAGCTCCTCACCGTCGGGCTCGGGCGTATCGCTCTGCGGGACGATCCGCAGATAGAGCTTGTGCAGCTTGGCCATCTCGGTGACCCAGGCCGCCCCGGTCAACGCCGGCATCCAGAGCACCAGGGCGCCGATATCGTCCCGCTGCGCGGCGACGTGGGCCGCCAGGGTGGCGCCGACACGCAGCCCCACCAGGGCCGGCCGCGCCACGCCGCTGCGGCGCTTCAGCTCCTCGACGGCCAGGTTCAGATCGCCGATCCAGGTCGCCACCCGATCGGGCTGAGAGTCGTCGCCCGCCGAGTCGCCGGTCCCGTGCCAGTCGAACCGCAATACGGCGAAGCCCGCCCCGGCGAGCCGTTCCGCAAGGTGGCGATAGCTCCAATGGGCCCTGGTCCCATCGAGGCCCAGCGGATTGCAGAGCACCACCCCGTCGCCGCGCGGGATCTCGGGCGCGTGGTACCAACCGAAGATGGGCCTGGCGGTCGGGCCAAAGTAGAAGGGTTGGGCCGCTGACATGGGTTCGATCGTGCCCGCGTCAGCTCGCCGCCACGGCGGGGGACAGGTTCTGTTCGGCCTCGGGCGCCGGTCTCAGCAGATTGGCGAGGCTGTACCGGATGAAGTCCCGTCCCACGCCGGGCCGGAGCGTGTGCTTTCGGCTCACCAGGTTGACCTTGGCCTTGAAGATCGCATGCCCGCAGATCCAGGCGGCGTCGCAGGCGGCCGCGTAGAAACGTCCGTGGTGCTTGACCAGAAAACGCCGACGCGAATCGAACCAATATCTCGGCATTCGTCGGGTCTCGTCGCCCATCCCCGTCGAAAGCCCCCCGATGTGGTCGACGCTGGCCTCTGCCACGAAATAGACCTTCCACCCGGCTTCGCGAACCCGCAACGCGAGGTCGATCTCCTCGAAATACAGAAAGAAACTCTCGTCGAAGAACCCGGCGGTCGAGAACACCTCACTTCGAAACAACATGCTCACCCCCGACACCCAGTCGACTTCGCAGGACTCGGCAATGTTCATCACGACCTTGTGGTTGCGGAGCAGGCGCGAGAGGAGACCGAGACAGGCCCCCCGCTCCAGCTCGCCGAGCGGCGAGGGAAAACGAAATCCCCGGAGCTGGTCGCCCGCGGCGTTCTGTATCAAGTTGCCGAGCAGCCCCGCTTCGGGGTGCTTGGCCATGAAGCCCACCAGCTGGTCGAGGGCGCCCGGTTGGAGCGCCGCGTCCGGGTTCAGGATGTAGAAATACCGCGGCTGCCCGTAGGCCTCGAGGACGTGTTTGACGCCGACATTGACGCCATGGCCAAACCCTCCGTTGTGCGCGGAGCCAATGACGACGACGCGTCCGCGCCACCTGGCGTCGGCGAAGACCTCTTTGAGCCGCTCGAAAGATCCGTCGCGGGAGTCGTTGTCGACCACCACCACGATCGGATCGACGAATTTGTCGATCTCGCCAGAGAGCGACGCGACGGCGTCGACGGTTGCCTCCGCGGTCCGATAGTTCACGATGATCGTCGCAACATCCATTGGGAAGCTTCCGAAATTCGAAGGCGCCTTTTCATAGCACACCGCGTGCAAACGCGCAGAATATTTGATTAATCTCTTGGATTAGTCCTG
>JADGRB010000356.1 GCA_017881315.1 Pseudomonadota bacterium | reverse complement strand
CCGCCGGCACGACGGGAGCCGCCGGCACGACCGGAGCCGCCGGTACGACCGGAGCCGCCGGTGCGATCGGTGGCGGCGCCGGCCACGGCGGCCACGCCGGGAGCACCGAGAGTGGAAGCAGCGGCTGCGGTTGTGAGACGGGCGGCCCGATGACCGGTGGCTGGCTGGCCGTCCTCGGTGCGACGCTACTCGGCGCAAAGCGCCGTCGCCGAAGCGCGTAGTCGCGAACAGTTACCAACTTCGCCATGTCTTGAAAGAGTCGCAGCGCTGATCAGATCCGCTCAAGCGGCCCGAACGGGCAAATAGGTGCCGACGGACCGGGTCGCGGCGCGTCTCGGGCTGAGGTATGAGGGGCACCAGAATGCGTGTCGTCGGCGTCCGGCTGGGACTCTCGCTGCTGGCGGCGGTTCTGCTTTTCTCGTCGGTGCCGACCTTCGGCCTCTGGCCGCTCATGTGGATCGCGGTGGTGCCGGAGCTGCTGGTCGCGCTGGCCGCCTCGACGCCCAGGCGCGCGTTCCTCTACGGTTGGCTCACCGGCAGCGCGGCGCACGCGGCGGCCTTCTACTGGATGGACGGCCTGCTCGAACGGTTCGGGCACATGGCGCCCATCGAATCGCTTCCGATCATGGCGCTGCTCATCGCGTACCAGGGGCTGGCGTTCGCGTTTTTTTCCTGGGGCGTGCGGCGGGCCTGGCAGCGGACCGGCTGGCCGCTGGCGCTGCTGGCGCCGCTGGTCATGGTCGCGATCGAGCTCTTGATGCCCCAGATCTTCCCCTATTACCTCGCCATCTCGCAGGCGTTCGTGCCGGCGGTCATCCAGATTGCCGACCTGACCGGGCCGCTCGGCGTCACGGCCCTCCTGATGCTCGCCGGCGGCGCGCTCGCCGACGTCGTGCGCGCGCCGCGGCCGCGGACCTGGGCGACCTGGCGCGGCGTCGCCGTCGCGGCCGCGTTGATCGTCTTCGATCTCGGCTACGGCGCGCTCCGCCTGCACCAGGTCGACGCGCGGCGCGCGTCGGCGCCCAAGGTGAGGACGGGCCTCGTGCAGGCCAACGTCGGCGTAATCGAGAAGTGGGATCCGCAGGCGTTTGCCCAGCTCCTGGACCTGCACCAGCGCGCGTCGGCGGACCTGGTGCGGGCGGGTGCGGAGCTGATCGTCTGGCCCGAGTCGTCTTACCCGTACGCGTTGCCGCGGAAATTCGCGCACGAATTTCCCGCCAGTGACGCGCGCCAGGTGCGGCGCGGCTTCGGGACCCCGCTGGTGTTCGGCGCCGTCACGGTGGCCGCCGGCGGGGCGCGCACCGGCGCCGATCGCTACCCGTACAACACCGCGCTCATGATGGACGCGGCCGGCAACGCGACCGGTAGCTACGACAAGGTCTTCCTGATGATGTTCGGCGAGTACATCCCGTTTTATGACCGCATCCCCTGGTTCACCAAGGTCTTCCCCGAGGCCTCGAACTTCAGCCGCGGCTCGGAGCCGGCTTCGTTTCCGCTGCGGACGGCGGCGGGGGACTTCAAGCTCGGGCCGCTCATCTGCTACGAGGACATCTTGCCCGGCTTCGCACGCCGGGTGGCCAAGCTCGGCCCCAACGCCTTCGTCAACATCACCAACGACGCCTGGTTCGGCCGCACGGCGGAGCCCTATCAACACCTGGCACTGGCGGTCTTTCGAACCGTCGAGCACCGCATCGAGATGGTGCGCGCGGTCAACACCGGCGTGAGCGCGCACATCGACGCAGGCGGCCGCGTCCGGGCGCAGACCGAATCGGTCGATCCCGACGACATTCCGCCGGCGCCGCCCAGGACGCTCCTGGTCGACCTGGCCATGCTGCCGGGCGGCGGGCTATATCGCCACGTCGGCGATCTCTTCGGCCTGCTCTGCCTCGCGCTTCTGATCGGCGGCCTCGCGAGGGGCAAGCGCGCAGTGCGCGCTACTGGTGGCGAAGGTAGAACATATACTTGAACTCCTGGCGCTCGCGCTTGAAGGTCGGGAAGCGGGCCTCTTTGGCCACCTCCAGCGAGCAGGTGCCGGTGGGCGTCCCCGCGAAGGTGGTGCCGACCTGGACCGACTGCACGGTGCCGTTGCCGCCGACGACGTAGCTCAGAACCAGCGCGCCGGGGACGTGGAACTTCTGGTAGCAGTCGAACAGCTGCGGGCGAAGCTTGGCCATCGCGTCGCCGATGTCGGACTTGGAGAGCTGATCGGGCCGGGAATCCAGCGCGGCGAGGCTGGGATCGGGCTCTGGGGCCTTGCCGGCGCGGGCGCAAGCGGGATCCTGGTGTCCCGGCGCCGGGCGATCGGCGAAGCCGGTCGAAGGCGGCTTCGAGATCAGGATCTCGCCCGTGCACCGGTTGTAGACCCGTGCGCCGATCAGCTTGAGCGCGATGCCGGGCGCCATGCCGACGGTGAACGCGGCGTCCTCCGCCTGGGGCTGAAAGAGAAACTCCGCGCGCAAGAAGGGCCGCTCCGTCTCGATCCAGCGTTTGGCGGCGGCGAAGTCGTCGAAGGCGAAGGTGCTCGTCGAGAGCGGCACGCCGGCGGCCAGGGTGGCCGCGCTCTTGTCGGGTGTCTTGAGCGTGACGTAGCGGGGCTCCCCGCGCTCGCCGATCGCCAGGGGCTCGGTGCAGGCGATGCAGCCGGCCAGCGCGACGTGGTAGCCCTTCACGGCGGCGTCGTAGCTCGAGACCTCGATGGCGGCCGGATCGTCCGTTTGGGTCGCGAAGGTCTTGTGCGGCAGCTCGCGGTGCAGGTAGGCCGTGGTGGCGCGGCAGCGCGCGCGATCGAGATCGCGCATTTCGCCACCGCAGGGGTTGACGAAGGGCGCCAGCAACGTCGCCACGTCCTGCGTCCTCACCGAGCCGTGCGCCAGCGTCTCGTAGCTATCGCCGGGGCCGACGTCGGCCCGCGCGGGCGTGAGCGCGAACGACGCCAGCGCCAACGCAAGCAGCCCGAGCCGACCCGACAGCCCTTTCCCACGCATCGAGCGCGACTATAGATGCCCGCCGGCCCCGCCTGCCAGTCCGTTGTGGCCGCTGCCTGGCCGATGGCCGCCGGCTCTGGGCCTGGCCCGCTGGTAGGCCTCGACCAGCTTCGCGAGGCTGGCGTCGTCGGGGATCTCCGGATCGAGCGCCAAGATCCGGTTTTCGAACCAGCTCCCGGAGACGGCTTCCGGCAGGCGGGCCAGGAGCGCGCTCTCCCGGTCGATGGCTCGCTGTAGCTGGATCCGGCGCGAATCGCGATATTCGAGCAGCGCGGCCGGATCGGTGTCGCCGAGCGGCCGGACGGACTCGGTGAGCTGCCGCCGGTGATCGGCCAGGATGCCGGCGATCTCCCCGCGCTCGGCGCGGTCGGCGAATGCCAGGCCCCCGCCGACCAGGTGCAGATCCAGGCGCCCGAGGTTCTTCCCCTCGGACATCGCCTCCAGCATCCGCGCGCCGCCGACCTTCTCGGGCGCCTCCAGGTTGAGGCCGCTGTGGCCGAGCACGACCCAATCGATGCCGGCGACGGCGGCGACCAGCCTGCGGCTCTCGGCCGGCGCGCCGACGTGGACCAGCGCCACCACCACCGACGCGCCGCGGGCGCGCAGCGATCGCACCGCCTCGCGCGCGGCGTCGACCGGATCGCGCGCTTCGATGGCGGCCGCGCGCCAGCGGGCAGCGTCGGCCGGCGAGGGCGGGGCGCTCACCCCGAAGAGGCCCACCCGCACGCCGGCGGCCTCGACCAGGCGATCGGCCTCGAACAGCCGCTCGCCGCCCGGGCCGTAGAGGTTGGCCGACACGATCGCCAATTCGGTGGCCGCGGCCACCCGCCGGAGCATCGGCAGGCCGAGAGCGAGGTCGCGCTCGCCCGGCGTGAACGCGGTGAGACCGCCGCGGGTGGCGGCGGTGGCGAGCAGGCGCGCGCGTCGTTCGGCGTCGTCCGGTTTGCCCGCGTCCGCGTCGGGGGACGGCGCCAAGAGATCGCCCGCATCGACGAACAGCACGGCGTTCGCCTCGGCGCGCGCGCGGGCTATCAGGGTGGCGCGCCGTGCGAGCCCGCCTTGCGGCGGCGTGCAGGCACAGGGGGCATACGCCCCGAGCAGGTTGGAGGAATAGAGGAGCGCGATCTCCCTGCCGCGCTGGGGTGGCGGCGGCGCCGTCGGGCTCGCCCTCGGCGCGGTCGCCGATCCGGAGGCCGGTTTCCGGCAAGCGCCCGCGGCGATCGCCGACAGGACCAGGGTGGCCAGCATGAGGCGCGGGGGAGCTTTCGATGCTAGACCCAAGCGCGTCTCCGGAAGGGCATCATAGTATCTGACGGCCGATGCGAAGCGAGAGCGACCAGGACCAACGGGACCCAGAAGGTCCCGCCGACCTTCCGGACGAGGAGGGCGTGCTGCTCGAGGCCGGCGACGTCGGTTCCGACGGGGCCAAGCTGGACGCGGACCTCGACGCGGACGTGGTGCCCCCGCCGCGCGGGGGCGCGCTGGCGCCGCAGCGCGATCCGCTGCAACGGTTCCTGGCCGAGGCGCGGCGCTACCCGCGCCTCTCCGACGAGACAGAGCGCGCGCTGGGCAGCGCCGTCCGCCTCAAGGGCGACATGAACGCGGCGCGCACGCTGGTGGTGCACAACCTCCGGCTGGTCATCGCGATCGCCTACCAGTACCGCCGCGCCTGGACCAACATCCTCGATCTCTTCCAGGAGGGGAGCGTCGGTCTCATGGAGGCGGTCAAGCGCTGGGAGCCCACGCTCGGTCCGAAGTTCGGCACCTACGCCGCCTACTGGATCCGCGCCTACGTGCTGAAGTTCTTGCTCACGAACTCGCGGCTCATTCACGTCGGCAACACGCGGGCTGGGCGCAAGCTGTTCTTTCGCCTCGAGAAGGAGCGCCAGAAGTTGCTGGCGGCTGGCTTCGAACCGACGCCCAAGCTGCTGGCGGCCAAGCTCGACGTCACCGAA
>JADGRB010000355.1 GCA_017881315.1 Pseudomonadota bacterium | reverse complement strand
GAGCCGCTCACCGGAACGATGCTGCTCACGCACACGTTGTATGTCCCCACGCTGGCCGTGGTGGCGCCCGCCGATACCTGGATCTGCATGTCGTAGGGCGTGCCCATGGTTCCGACGGCCTTGCTGCACTGGGCAGCGGTCGCCCAGCTGGGGCACTCCGCGTCGGTGAAGCAGACCTGGCCGTTCCACCCGCTCGTGAAGGCGGCAATCTCGCTGAAAGGGGCGACGGTGGTGGAGTTGGCGCTCTTCGTGAACCCGATCCGCACCACGTTGCCACCGCTCGAACCGGTGAGCGTGATGTTGAAGCACTTCACCGAGCCCGTGTACTGGCTCTTGACGGGGGCGGTGCCGCCCGACGAATCGAGTTCCATGCCGATGCCGCAGCCCCACTTGGCGTTGGTCGCGTCGACCACGGTGGTTCCGCTGATGCAGCAGCTCCCCGTGGTGCAGATGTTCGCCGGCTGGGGGCTCGCGCAGGAGGAGCCGTCGCCGTAGCCATAGATGGCGCCCTGGATTCCGATCGGATCGGAGAGGTCGCAGTTCCAGGCGTTGGCGTTCACCAGCTGGGTCGGCATGGCGACGCAGGAGCCGGTGCTGTTGCCGCCGCCGGTGGTGCCTGCGGAGCCGGTGGTGTTACCGCCGCCGGTGGTGCCTGCGGAGCCGGTGGCGTTACCGCCGCCGCTGGTGCCTGCGGAGCCCGTGGTGTTCTGGGTTTGCGGAGAGGCACAACCGAACGCGAGCACCGAGCCGAGGAACGCACCGAACAACGAGGGGGCAGACGAGCGCATCAAGACCTCCTAAGCAAAGAGAGCCTCAAAAGCGTATCACGGCCGACGGCTTCCTTCACCGCCTAGAGACGTACGCGCAAGGCGCCGGGGAGGATCTCGAAGACGGCGGGAAGGTGCCCAGGCGTTTCACCGTCCAGCTCCAGGGGGATGCGCGCGTCGGCCTCCACCGGCTCGGCGACGATGCGGGTGACCCTCGCGCTCAGGACCTCTGCGAGGTCGAGGTGCGTCCCTTGGTAGATGCGTCCGATCTTGGTCAAGACCTCGCCCCGCGAGAGATCGCCGACCGTCACGAGATCCAGCGCGCCGTCGTCGAGCTTCGCGTCGGGGCAGATCTTCATTCCCCCGCCGAAAAAGCGCCCGTTGCCGATCGCCGCCATCAGGACCCGTCGCCGCTCGCGCGGCGCACCGTCGATCGACAGCCAGACGTCCACGTTGTCGTACGAAGCGAGCACCCGCACCGTCGCCGCCAGGAAGGCGATCCGCCCGCCTAACCGCTTCGACGAGGCGTTGGCGCGGGTGGCGACGGCGCTCGAGAAGCCGAAGGAGGCGACGTTGACGAAGTGGCGGGTCTCCTCGCCGCCGTCATGCCCGCGATAGCGGACGAGCCCGACGTCGATGGCCCGCGCCTGCCCGTCGCGAATCTGGCGAGCGGCGGCGGTCACCTCGGTGGACAGCTCGAGCGCGCGGCGAAAGTCGCCGCCGGTGCCGCGCGGGACGATTCCGAGCTCGGTGCGATCGCCGGCGCCGGCCGCCAGGATTCCGTGGGCCACGTCCGAGATGGTTCCGTCGCCGCCGAGCGCGACGATGAGGCGCCGCCCCCCCTCCGCTTCGCGGCGCGCGATCTCGCCCGCGTCGCGGTGGCCGGTGGTGAACGCGCTGTCGAGCTCGCCCAGCCCCTCGGTGAGGGCGCCGCGGACCTGGGCCCAACCCGATTCGGACAGGCCGCTGCCCGAGCGCGGGTTGACGATCACCAGCGGGCGGCTCGGGTCCACGGCTGAGACTTCTAACAGATGCTCGGCCCACCCGGTATGGTGGCAGCCGCATGGTCGCCGGGATGCTGCTCGGGCTCGCCGCCAGCGCGTCCTGGGCGCTGGCCAACGTCGTGGTGCAGCGCGCGGGTCGCGCGGTGGGCGCCCTGCGCGCGCTGCTCTGGGCGCAGGTGGTCGGGATCGCGCTCTCGGCGATGGGCACCGCCGCCTTCGACGATCGGACCGCGTCGTTCACGGCGGCGACGGGCGGCTGGGTGGTCGTCGCCGGCGTCTCGGCGCTGCTCGCCTATTTCTGCCTGTTCTACGCCTTCGAGCACGGGCGCCTGACGCTGGCGGTGCCGATCATGTCGTCGTGGGCCGTGATCGCCTCGGCGCTGTCGCTGGTGCTGTTTCACGAACAGCTGACCGCCGCCGAGCTGATCGGCGCCGCGGCGGTGATTGCGGGCGCCGTAGTGGTGGCGCGCCACGCGCAACGGGTCGAGACGACGGCGGCGGGCACCCGGCCGCGCTGGCTGCTGGCGGCGGTGGGCGCGGCGGTGGGTTTCGGGATCTTGATTCCGGCCATGCGGCGCATGGCGCCGGTGTTCGGTTCCGTGGGCACCATCGGTGCCGTCTACCTCGCCGATCTGGTGCTGGCGCTGCCGCTGGCGATCGGTTTTCGGGGCCTTCGGATTGACCTGCGGCTTCCACCTCGGCGTGCCTGGATACCGGTATTCTTGGCCGGTTTTTTCGAGACCGCGGGCTCGGTCTGCATCGTGCTCGGCGCGCGGCACGCGCCCCTCGCGATCGTCTCGCCACTGGCCAGTCTGGCCGCGGCGTTCACCGTCGTTTACGCCTGGGCGATCCTGGGCGAGAGACCGGCCCGCGGAGTCCTCATCGGCGCGGTCCTGGTCTCGGTCGGCGTCGTCGTCCTCGCCCTGTGAGTGCTGCTACACTCCCGCCGCCATGGCGCACCAATACATCTACACGATGCAGAACCTCCGACGGGTTCACCCCCCGAACAAGGAGGTGCTCAAAGGTATCTATCTGTCGTTCTATCCGGGCGCCAAGATCGGCGTGCTCGGATCGAACGGCGCCGGCAAGTCGACGCTCCTCCGCATCATGGCCGGCGTCGACAAGGATTTTTTCGGGGACGCCAAGGCGGCCGACGGCATTCGCATCGGCTACCTGTCGCAAGAGCCGACGCTGGATCCCAAGAAGAACGTGCTCGAGAACGTCGAGGAGGCGGTGGCGCACACCAAGGGGCTGCTCAAGCGGTTCGACGAGGTGAACCTGAAGCTGGGCGAGGACATGTCGCCCGCAGAGATGGACAAGCTGCTCGAAGAGCAGGGCAAGCTGCAGGACGCGATCGAGGCGGCCAACGGCTGGGACCTGGAACGTACCCTCGAGATCGCGATGGACGCGCTCCGGCTGCCGCCCGCCGACGCGGAGGTCACCAAGCTGTCGGGTGGCGAGCGCCGGCGCGTCGCGCTCTGCCGCGTGCTGCTCGAGCGCCCCGACCTGCTGCTCATCGACGAGCCGACCAACCATCTCGACGCCGAGAGCGTGGCCTGGCTCGAGCACCACCTGCACGATTATCCGGGGACGATCGTGGCGGTCACGCACGATCGCTACTTCCTCGACAACGTCGCGGGCTGGATCCTGGAGCTCGATCGCGGCGCCGGCATCCCCTGGGAGGGGAACTATTCGTCGTGGCTCGAACAGAAAGGCAAGCGCCTCGAGTCCGAGGAGAAGACCGAATCGGCACGGCAGCGGACGTTGGCCCGCGAGCTCGAGTGGGTGCGTGCCTCGCCGCGCGCGCGGCAGGCCAAGTCGAAGGCGCGGCTGGCGGCCTACGAAGAGCTGCTGGCCGAGGAGCAGCAGAAGCGCGAAGAGACCATCGAGATCAGCATCCCGCCGGGGCCGCGCCTCGGCGACGTGGTCGTCAAGGCAGAGCACCTGCGCAAGGCCTATGGCGACAAGGTCCTCATCGAAGATCTCAGCTTCAACCTTCCGCGCGGCGGCATCGTCGGGATCATCGGTGCCAACGGCGCGGGCAAGACCACGCTCTTCCGCATGATCACGGGCCAGGAGAAACCCGACGGCGGGACCTTGCGGATCGGCGAGACCGTCAAGCTGGCCTACGTCGATCAGAGCCGCGACACGCTCGACGGCGCCAAGACGGCCTTCGACGAGATCGCCCAAGGCGCCGAGTTCCTGGAGATCGGCAAGCGCAAGGTTCCCGCGCGCGCCTACGTGGCCGGGTTCAACTTCAAGGGGACCGATCAGCAGAAGCTGGTCAAGAACCTATCGGGCGGCGAGCGCAACCGGGTGCACCTGGCCAAGGTGCTGCGATCGGGCGGCAACGTCCTGCTGCTCGACGAGCCGACCAACGATCTCGACGTCGACACGTTGCGGGCGCTGGAAGACGGCCTGCTGTCGTTCGCCGGGTGCGCGGTGGTCATCAGCCACGATCGCTGGTTCCTGGACCGGGTCGCGACCCACATCCTCGCCTTCGAGGGGGACAGCCAGGCCGTCTGGTTCGAGGGGAACTACCAGGACTACGAGGCCGATCGAAAGCGCCGCCTGGGCGCCGCCGCCGAGCAACCCCATCGGCTTCGCTACAAGAAGTTGATACACTAGGGACATGATTCCCTACGATGAGCTGGATCGCGCGCTCGCCAAGTGGAAGGCCCGATCGCAGGGTGGGGTGGTCGAGCCCCCACGCGCCGAGGCGGTCACCTACGACGCGACGCCGCTGCCGTTCTCGGCCGACGATCTGGGGAGCATCCCCCAGCCGATGCCGGTCGCCACCGAGCGCACCGGCGAGATCGACCTCGCCGAGCTCGAGACCTACGAAGACTGATTCTATCTAGAAATAGAAGCGGACGCCGATGCCGCCGTCGATCCCGAAGCCGAAGCCGGGGACGATCCAGAACGAGGGGGCCAGCTCGAAGAACACCTCGAGGAAAGCGGGGTTGTTGAACATCAGGTCGAGGCCGATGGGCGCGCGCCCGGCGACCGCGATGCAGTTGGACGAACAGCCGCCCCACCAGACCAGACGCCCGCCGCCACCGACGTGCCAGTCGAGCTGCGCCGTCCCGCGGATGATGTTGGACTGCCAGAGGTAGTCCATGTTGAAGGTGCCGTTGGTGTGTCCGAAGGCGCCGCAGACCTCGTTGCCG
>JADGRB010000354.1 GCA_017881315.1 Pseudomonadota bacterium | reverse complement strand
GGGAATGGCACCGGGCGCCTGCTGGAGACGCGCGTTCTTAGCGGGTCTGGGTCCGGGGCGTTCGCGGCCGGAACCTGCGTGGTCCACCTGCGCGGGATCGGCCAGGGCGGCGGCGGCGGCGGCGCGGTTGCCGGCGGCGCGGGTGCGGGCGGATCGAGCGGGGCGCAGATCGACATCTGGATCGGAACGCCAGGTGTCCCGCTCCCACCCGCGCTCTCGTGGGCCGGCGGCACCGGAGCGGGGGCGGGCGGCAGCGCGGCGGGTACCGGCGGGTCAGTGGGGGCGACCTCAACCATCACGATCAACAGCGTCACCTACACGCTCGGCGGCGGCGGCGGCGGGACCGGCGTGACGTCAAGCGTCGGGTTCTCGTCAGCCATGTCGACCGCACCGACCGCGGGGCCGGTGCCGGGCGGGATCGTCACCTACGGGCTCGGTGACTCGACGTTCAACGCGCCTGGCGTCGCCGGATTCGGCGGGTACGGCGGCTCCACTGCGCTCGGGCCAGGGGGCGCGGGCTCGGCCGGCGCCGGGATCGCGGGCAACTCAATCGGGTTCGGCGGGGGCGGCGGCGGGGGGTCGGGCGGCAACGCGGGCGGTGCTGGCGCGGCGGGTGGCTTCGTGATCGAGGAGTACAGCTGATGCCGCAAGCGCCGTCGACAAACATGCTGATCGTGTGGCCGACCGACAAAAACGATAACGACGCGTGGGACGTTATTCAGGACACGGCCATACGTGTCACGATCGACTCGCACGATCACTCGGCCGGCAAGGGCGTGCTCGTCCCGACCGGCGCGCTCAAGATCGACGCGGACATCTCTTGGTCGTTCGGCGGGACCTCGCGGGCGATCCTCGATCTGCGCGCGGTCGACTTCAGCCCGCAACCGGCCAGCGGCATGACCGCGCTCGCGGGCGCGTTCTTCCTCAACAGCGCGGACAACGAGCTGTACTTCCGCAACTTCACCGGCACCAACATCAAGGTCACGGCCGGGGCCGCGCTCAACGTGGCTGCGTTCACCGGCGGGATCGGCGGCGACTACGCGTCGGTGAATGCCCTCGTCGTATTCGACGACGCGACGGACAGCTACTGGTTCCAGCAGCAGGTAGGGGCGGCGGTGCGCCAGTACGCTCGCATGCGGAGCGCTGACGTCGACCTGTACGAGTTCAAAGCGAACCCGGCCGCTGGCGTGCCGGTGCAACGGGTCCGGCTAGCTAGCCCGGCGGCTCTCGCCGCGAGCTACGCGCTGACGTTCCCCGGCGCGCTTCCGACGTCCAAGGGTCTAGTTCAGATCGATAGCACTGGTCTTATATCGATCTCTGGAGCCGTATGGCCAATCCCACCGACGTCTGGACAGGTAGCCAATGGGAGCGCGACGACCTTCTCGCAAGCCACCAATGCGCTCCCTGGAGTGTGGATCTTTTCCACCACATCATGGGTAGATTTCCCGCTATACCCACCCGTCGGTAGCGTCATCACCGCATGGACTATCGACGGCAACAAAAACAGCGCGTCTGGGACTATCAGTGCGGTCCTGTGGGACGCTTCTGTAGGCGGGCAAGCGCAGATCGGAGCAACGCAGTCAAACAGCGCTGTTTCGCCAGGGGCCTTCACTGTCGGTCAGTCAGGATTGACTACCACCGTGCAGGCTGGGCACGATTACCACATCGTAGTGACAGGTGGAGCGGCATCAACCACAGACTCCATCCGCCGGGGGACGTTCACAACGTGAGCCTAGCGACCCTCCACGCAGTGCCCCCAGTCGACCACCGCGGTGGTCCACGCTTCGTGCGCGTCCCACTGCTTCGTGCTCATGGTGACGCTGGACACCTCGTCGATGACGATCTCGCGGGACGAGACGGCGGGTGGAATCGGCATCGGTCCGCAATCGGACTGATCGAGGCATCCAGTCAGCAGGCAGGCGAGGAGTGCAATGGTGCGCATGCGCCTACCATGAGTGTGCATCATCGGTTCGTCAACTGCGGCGTTTCGCGGCAGGTGGCGTCATGACGCTGCGGCCGGCCCCGTTGCCCATCCAGTTCGGCGGCGGTGTTGACACTCGCACGGCCGATCAGCAGGTCCCGACTACCAAGCTTCTGGACCTGCAGAACTGTGTTTTCACGAAGCAATTCACGATCAGCAAGCGGTCTGGCTACCGCGCGTTGAGCAAGCAGATCCAGGACGCGGGGCCCTACCTGACGAACGCGCGCGGGCTCGCGGAGCGCGATGGTGAGGTGCTCCTCTTCACCGACAAGCGGTGCTACTCGTACCGGCCGAGCGCGGACCGGTGGGCGGACACCGGAGAGGTCGCGGCCTCGACCTGCACCACGCGGCCGATCGCGCGGACCGGGACGTATCAGACCCAGCCCGACATCGCGGAGCGCAACGGGGCCCGCGTCGTAGCGTGGGAGGACAGCCGGGGCGGGGTGTGGTGCGAGGTGATCGAGGCCGTGACCGGGCGCGTCCTGTTGCCGCAGACCCAGCTCGACAGCGCCGCGCTCGCGCTGAACCCGCGGTGCTTGGCCGTGGGCGAGGTGCTGCACGTGCTGTGGACCCGATCGGACACGGGCAACATCCAGCTCGCGCTGATCAACCCGGCGCACCCCGCGCTCGCCCCGGTCGTGTCCACGCTGACCGGCGACCTGGACACCACGCAGCCGTTCTTTGATGCCGTGTCGGCGCCGAACGGCGACTCTCTGGCGTTCAACGTCCGGCCTGCGCTGATCGCGTGGGCCAAGGTGGCCGGCGGGTTCCGCGTCGGCTGGATCGCGCCGGCCGGGGTGCTCGGCTCACCGTCGATCGGCCTGTCGTCGGTCGCGACCTACCCCGACGTGTTGACCGGGCCGATCGCGTGCGCGTGGGATGGCGTGGCCGGGACTGTCGCGGTCGCGTGGGCCTCGGCCGGCAACACGCTGGCGCTCGGGTTTTTCACGGGCAGCGCCCTGGCGCCGGCCGCATCCAGGGCCGTGGGATCGGTGGCGCCGGGCGCGGCGTACACACGGATCGCCCTCGCATTCGGTGCCGTGGATGCCGCGGGCGCGCCGGTTCTCTACTGGGCCGCCGAGTCGGGCACGACCCGATCGGATCTGACGATCGTGACGAGCGGCGCGGCGCGGCAGGGATCGAGCGCGCTCGACGGGATCAACACGCAGCTACGCGGGCACGGGCTCGTGTCGCGGGCCTGGCACGACGGCGCCGGGGTCACGCCGGCCACGGCGACCGATGGCGACGTCTACGTGATGGTCGCCCACACCGCGCGATTCTTCCCCTACGTCGCTGCGCTGCGCCTGAGCGACGACAGCGGCATCAACTCGCCCGGCAACACGATCGTGGCGCGGCTCATGCCCGGCGAGGCCGCTGGCAGCCTGATGCGGCCGACCGGCGCGGGCACGCGCGCGTGGACCAAGCACCTTCCATCCGTGCTGGACCTCGGGATGGCGGACACGGAGATCTACGCGCGCAACCACGCCGTGTGCGTTCCGTACCGGATCCAGCTCAGCAGCCAGAACGGCGACCAGTTCTCCGAGCAGGGGATCAAGCTCGCGATCCTCAACCAGCTGCCGTCCTACCAGACCGCGCAGCTCGGCCGTGGCCTCTACCTCGCGAGCGCAGCGCCGATGCATTACGACGGCGATAGCTGGCACGAGGCCGACTTCCACTGCGCGCCCGACTTCGGGTGGGACGCGGCTGGCGCCCCGGTCGACATGACGACCGCCATCACACCGACCGCAGGCGGCAGCATCGCGAACGGGACGTACCTCTACGCGTACTGGCTCGAGGCTGTCGACGCGCAAGGCGAGCTGCACCGCGGCGCGGTGAGCGTCAAGATGCTCGTGACCATGAGCGGCGGGCCGCGCTCGTTCTCGCACGCGATCCCGACGTGCAGGCTCACGAAGTTCGCGACCGCGCGCATCTGCGTCGCGAGGTCACAGCAGGGCGCCACGGGGACTGACCAAATCATCGAGCTGTTCCGGGTCACGAGCAACGACGTCACCGTGACGACCGGCAGCAATCGCTACGTGCTCAACGATCCGACCGTCGATACCGTGACGTTCGTGGACGGGCTCGACGACGCTACGGCCAAGACGCGCGAGCCGCTCTACACGAACGGCGGGGTCCTGAGCAACACGCCATCGCCGTGGTCAGGCGGGGTGATCGCGACGGGCAAGGGACGGCTCTACTGGACTGACCCGACCGATCCGAACATGGTGCGGTACTCACAGCAGATCGCCGACGATACCTCGCTCGAGGCGCCGATCGACCTGTCGCTCCGCAAGGACCCGTTCGGCGGCGCGATCGTAGCGCTCGGGATCATGGACGACACGGTGATCCCGCTCGCGGAAACCGCCGTGTTCGTGTTCGGCGGACCTGGACCGCTCGCCGACCCCAGCGTCGCGCCCGACGCGAACGCGTTCACGCCCATCGAGCTCGTGAGCACGGACGTGGGGTGCACGCAGCCCGCGAGCGTCGGGGCCACGCCGGTCGGGCTCACGTTCAAGTCGGCCAAGGGCATCATGATGCTCACGCGGGCCCGACAGATCGTGAACATCGGCAACGACGTGCAGAAGTACGACGGACAGAACGTGGTCCGCTCGACGCTGATCACGACCTCGCAGCGGATCCTCTACCTCACCGACGCGGGCCGCACGCTGATGTGGGACTACAACCGCAACGCGTGGTCGACCTTCACGAATCACGAGGGTCTCGACGCTATCGTCCTCGATAACCTATACTACTACCTGCGCACCGACTCGCGCGTTTTCGTCGAGACGCCGGGCTCGTATCGCGACGACAACGCGCACATCCCGATGGCGATCGAGACGGCGTGGATCCATTTCGCCCAGTACCTGCAGGGCTGGCAGCGCGTCCTCTACGCCTACTTCCTCGGCACGTTCATCTCGCGCCACACGCTCTCGGTCCGCTACAGGCTCGACTACAACGAGAGCTTCAGCCCCG
>JADGRB010000115.1 GCA_017881315.1 Pseudomonadota bacterium | reverse complement strand
GCTCCCCTGCGCGACGAGGCGTTCGTAGATGAGACCCGCGGCGCGCAGATCGCCCCCACGGGTGCGCGCCCGTGCCTCGTCGAGCGGCGCATCGGCGCGTCCGTAGAACGCGGCCGCCCGCGTCCAGGCGCCGGCCCGCTCTGCCGATCGCGCCGCCTCGAACGGTTGCCCGCGCGCGGCGAAGGCGTCGGCCACCCGCGCGAGCTCGTCGGGTGCCACCGTCGCGTCCGCGATCTCCTTGGCCTGTCCGGAAAGCCCCGCGTCGAGCGCCAGACGCACCGCCAGGGCGCGATCGCCGAGCGCGAGCGCCAGCGGCCAGGCGTCCGCGAACCGCCAGACCCGCTCGTAAAGGCCGATCGCCCGCGCCAGCTCGCCGCGCTCCGCCGCGATCCGCGCCGCCTCGACGTACGCGCCGTGCGCGACCAGGTATTCAACGACATCGGTCATGGTCTGAATCGGGACGGCCGTGCTAAAAGCGGTCCACCTTCGTCATGATACTCGGCGTTTTTGGTGGAAGCGGGCTCTACGACATCGACGGTCTGGTCGAGGAGCGGGCCGAGGAGATCTCGACGCCGTTCGGGGCCCCCTCCGGGCCGCTGGTGAGCGGTCGGGTCGGGGACGCGCGCCTGCTGTTTGTCGCCCGGCACGGACGCGGACATCGGTTCTCTCCCTCGGAGATCAACTACCGCGCCAACGTCTTCGCGCTCAAGGCGGCGGGCGCGACGCGCGTCCTCTCGGTCTCCGCGGTCGGGTCCTTGCGCGAGGGGATGCGCCCCGGCGACTTCGTGGTCGTCGATCAGTTCATCGACAAGACCTGGGGGCGCGGCGCCACCTTCTTCGGTGACGGCGTGGTCGGGCACGTCAGCTTCGCCGATCCCACCTGCCCGGCCTTCGGCGCCGCGGTGATGGCGGCGGCCGGCGCCGCCGGATTCGTCGAGGCGCCCGCCGAGGCCCGTCGCGCGGCGTCGCCCGCGGACGGAACCCGGCGCTTTCACCGCGGCGGCACCTACGTCTGCATGGAGGGTCCGCAGTTCTCGACGCGCGCCGAGTCGCAGCTCCACCGGAGCTGGGGCGCGGACGTGATCGGCATGACCGCCGCGACCGAGGCCAAGCTCTGTCGCGAGGCGGAGCTCTGCTTCTCGGCCCTGGCGCTGGTGACCGACTACGACGGCTGGCACGCCGAGGAGGCCGCGGTCACCGCCCGTGCGGTCGTCGAGGTGCTGCGCGCCAACGTCGCCGGCGCCCAGGAGATCGTGCGCCGGCTGCCGGCGTCCTTGGCATCGGTCGCCGCTTGCGGTTGCGCGCGGGCGGCCGCGCACGCCATTCTCACCGCGCCGGGGGCGATTCGGCCCGACGCGCTTCAACGCCTGCGGGCACTTCACGGGAGAGACCTTTGAGCACCTCGTCGTCATTGCTGGTCGTCGGATCCGTCGGCCTCGACACCGTAGAAACCCGCGCGGGCAAGCGCGCCGACGTCCTGGGAGGCGCCGCCTCGTATTTTTCGGTGGCCGCCTCGTTCCTGGCGCCGGTTCGCCTGACCGCCGTCGTCGGCACCGATTTTCCCGACGCGCACACCGAGCTGCTCGAGACCCACGCCGTCGACCTGGCCGGCCTCGAACGGGTGGCCGGGCGCACCTTCCGCTGGTCGGGCGTGTACGCGGCCGACTTCTCGACCCGCACCACGCTCGATACCCAGCTCAACGTCTTTCAGGACTTTCGCCCCAAGCTGCCCGCGGCCTGGACCGACTCCGAGTACGTCTTCCTGGCCAACATCGATCCGGTGTTGCAGCTCGGCGTCCTGGAACAGACCAAGAAGCCGCGGTTTGTCGCCTGCGACACCATGAACTTCTGGATCGAGGGGAAGCGGCCCGACCTGGTGCGTCTGCTGGAGCGGGTCGACATGCTGCTGCTCAACGACGAGGAGGCGCGCCAGCTTTCCGGTCAGGCCAACCTGCCGGCGGCCGCGCGCGCGATCCGGGCGATGGGCCCCAAGGCCGTCGTGATCAAGCGCGGCGACGCCGGAGCGTTGCTCTTCCACGAAGCGGGCGTCTTCTCGGCGCCGGCCTTCCCGATCGAGAACGTCGTCGATCCGACCGGCGCGGGCGATTCGTTTGCGGGCGGGTTCATGGGGTGGATGGCGCGCGAAGGCGACATCAGCCCCGCCACCATCCGCACCGCGATGATCTTGGGATCGGTGCTGGCCTCGTTCTCCGTCGAGGATTTCAGCCTCGACCGCTTCCGGCGCCTCGATCTCGGCCAGATCCGCGAACGTTTCGCCGCCTTCTCCGATCTGGTCCACTTCGAGAAGATCAAGATCTGAGGGCGTGGCCGAGCCGCTCACCATGATCGCGCCGACCGCCGCCGCGATGCAGGAGATCGGCGAGCGCCTGGGGCGCGCGCTCGTCGCGGGGGACGTGATCGCGCTCTCCGGCCCGCTCGGCGCGGGCAAGACCACCTTCGTGCAGGGGCTGGCACGCGGCACCGGCGTCCCGGCGGGACGCCACGTCGCGAGCCCGACCTTCGCGCTCGTCAACGAGCACCCGGGTCGCGTCCCGCTGGTTCACGCCGATCTCTACCGGATCGCCGATCCGCGCGAGCTCGACGAGCTCGGCCTCAGTGACGCTTTCGACCGGGCCGCGGTGGCCATCGAGTGGCTGGACCGCTTCCCCGACGCCGCGCCGCCCGAGCGCCTCGAGATCGCGATCGCGATCGCCGATGACGGAGGCCGCCGGCTCACGTTGCGGCCGCGCGGCGAGCGCGCGGCAACGCTCGTCGCGGCGCTTCGCGACCAGATCGGCTAGGCGATCAGCCTACGAAGTCGCGCGCGACGGCGGCGATGCCGGGCGCGTCGAGCTTGAAGTGTTCGTAGAGGGCCTCGGGGGTTCCGGACTCGCCGAAGACGTCGGGGATGCCGTGGCGGCGGATGCGCACCGGCTCGCGCTCGGCCAGCGCCTCGCACACGGCGCCGCCCAGGCCGCCCGTGATCTGGTGATCCTCGACGGTGAGAATGCGCTTGGTCTCGCGGGCGGCCTTGGCCAGGAGCTCGACGTCGATCGGCTTGATGGTGTGGATGTTGATGACCCGCACGGAGAGGCCGTCCTTGGCCAGGAGCGCCGCGGCCTTCAACGACGGCCCGACCGTGCCGCCGGTGGCCACGATGGTCAAGTCCTTGCCGTCGACGAGCGTGACCCCTTTGCCGAACTGAAACAGGTAGCCGTCCTGGTTGACCCGATCCAGCTTCTGCCGCGTGGTCCGCAGGAACGCCGGTCCCTTGTGGGCGACCAGATATTCGACCGCGCCGATGGTCTCGAGATCGTCGGCCGGCTGGATGATCGACATGGTGGGCAGGGAGCGCATGAGCGCGATGTCTTCCAGGCCCATCTGCGAGTAGCCGTCCTCGCCGATGGCGACGCCGCAGTGGCTGCCGACGATGCGGACGTTGGTCGCCGAATAGCAGATCGACATCTTCACCTGGTCGAAGCGCCCCGTGATGAAGCAGGCGAACGAGCAGCAGAAGGGGATCTTGCCGGCCAGCGAGAGGCCCGCCGCGACGCCCAGCATGTTGGCCTCGGCGATCCCCATGTCGAAGAAACGCTCCGGGAACTTCTTGGCGAACATGCGGGAGCGGGTGCTCTCGGCGAGATCCGCGTCGAGCACCACCACCTCCGGGTGGGTCTCGCCGAGCCGCGCCAGCGCCTCGCCAAACGCGTCGCGGGACGCGACCGCCGCGGGCGTACCGTCGCGGGCCATCAGGCCGCCTCCTTCACCAGCGCCTGGGCCGCGCGCAGCTCCGCCACCGCCGCCGCCAGCTGCTCTTTGTTGGGCGCCACGCCGTGCCAGGCCACCTTCCCCTCCATGAACGAGACCCCTTTGCCTTTGATGGTCTGGGCGACGATGAAGGTGGGCTTGCCCTTGGTCGCACGCGCCTCGGCGAAGGCCCCGGCGATCTGCGGGTAATCGTGACCGTCGATGGTGAGCACGTTCCAGTTGAAGGCCCGCATCTTGTCGGCGAACGGCTCGATGTTCATGATGTCGACCACCGATCCGTCGAGCTGGATCTTGTTGTGGTCGAGGATGACGCACAGGTTGTCGAGCCCGAACTTGGGGGCCGACATGGCCGCCTCCCAGATCTGCCCCTCCTGCGATTCGCCGTCGCCGATCATGACGTAGGTGCGGAACTTGTCGCCGTCCAGCTTGGACGCCAGCGCCATGCCGATGCCGATCGAGAACCCTTGCCCGAGCGAGCCGGTGGAGGCCTCGATCCCCGGCAGGAGAAAGTCGGCCGGGTGCCCCTGCAGCGGGCTGCCCAGATGCCGCAGGGTCGGCAGCAGGTCGCGCGAAAAATAACCGGCGTGCGCCAGCACGGTGTAGAGCGCCGGCACCGCGTGCCCCTTCGAAAGCACGAAGCGATCCCGCTCGGCCCAGTGCGGCTCTGCCGGGCGGTGACGCATCTCCAGGAAGTACAGCGTCTGCAGAAGATCCATGGCGGACAGCGTGCCGCCCGGATGGCCGCTCTGCGCCGACGCGATCGCGTCGAGGTTGTCGATCCGCAGATCGAAGGCGCGCCGGCGAAGGGTGGCGAGCGCGGGTCCGTCGAGCGTCATGGGCCGGTGAGTTCTCCCCGACGGCCGGCGAGGCTTCAAGGGGAAAACGTTCGGGCCTTGGTGCTTCGGGCCGGGTGCTATGGTGTGACGTGTGCTGGGCGGATCGGCAACGTTGATCGGGGGTCTGGTGGCGCTGTTGGCGGATGTGGCGCCACCCGCGCGGCCCGCGCCACCCGTGCGGCCGGCACCGCCCGCACCGTCAGCGCCGTCGCGCGTGGTGGCCCGGAGCTACCCCGTGATGGGGACGCAGGCGACCTTCTCGGCCTTCACGGCCGATCCGGCGAAGGCCGAGGGCGCGTTCGTGGCCGCGTACGCCGAAATTCGGCGCGTCGAACGCCTCATGACCGACTGGGAGCGGCCGGGCGAGCCCGAGAGCGACATCGTCCGGATCAACAAGGCGGCGGGGAAGGATCCGGTTCGCGTGAGCGCCGAGACCATCGAGGTGATCGACAAGTCGCTGGAGATGTCGCGCCGTTCGGAGGGGGCGTTCGACATCACCTTCGCGGCGATGCACGGCTTGTGGAAGTTCGACGAGGACATGGACAAGACCCTCCCGTCGCCCGCCGAGATCGAGAAGCGGCGCAAGCTCATCAACTGGCGCGACGTTATGGTCGATCACAAGGCGCACACGGTGAAGCTGCGCCGGGCCGGCATGCGGCTGGGCCTGGGGGGCATCGCCAAGGGGTACGCCGTCGATCGCTGCGCGGGGGTGCTGCGCGCGGAGGGGCTGCGCGACTTCATGGTACAGGCGGGGGGCGATCTCTACGTCGCCGGGCGCAAGGGGAGCGCCAGCTGGATGGTGGGCGTTCGCGATCCGCGGGGGGGCCCGCGCGACATCATCGCGCGCATGCCCATCGAGGACCACGCGTTCTCGACGGCGGGCGACTACGAACGCGGCTTCGTCATGAACGGCAAGCGCTACCACCACATCATCGATCCCAAGACCGGCTACCCGGCCACGGCCTCCCGCGGCGTCACCATCTTCGCGCCGACCGCGTTCCTGGCCGACGGGCTCGACGACGCGGTGTTCATCCTGGGGCCGAAAAAAGGGATGCAGCTGGTCGATTCGTTCCCAGATTGCGCGACGATGATCATCGACGCCAAGAACCAGGTCTGGATGTCGAAGTCGCTTGAGGGCAAGCTGCAACGGATGGGTGCGCCCACGGATGGGATCTGAAGAACATGAGTGACGTCGCGATCATCGGGGGGGGGATCATGGGGTCGGCGGTCGCGCTGCGGCTGGCGCAGCGGGGGATCGACGTGACCGTGATCGAGCGCGGCATTCCCGGCGCCGAAGCGTCGAGCGCCGCGGCCGGCATCCTGGGACCCCAGATGGAGGCGGACGGGCCGGGGCCGCTGCTCGATCTCGGGCTCAAGAGCCGGGCGCTCTATCCGGCGCTGGCGGCCGAGCTGCGCGATCTGACCGGCATCGACGTCGGCTACGACCGTTCGGGGGTGCTGTCGGTCGCGCTCGACGAGGCGGGGGAGGCCGATCTGGCGGTGCGGCGGACCTGGCAGCTCGCGCGCGGGCTGCGCGTCGAGAGCCTCTCGGGCGAGGCGGCCCGGGCGCGCGAGCCGGCGCTCGGCCCGGCGGTCCGCGCGGCGCTCGCGTTCGCCGACGACGCCCAGGTGAGCGCGCGCGAGCTGGCGCGTGCGTTTTCGCAGGCCGCGGCCGGGGCGGGCGCCCGCTTCCTGACCGGTCGCTACGTGCGGCGGGTCCTGATCGAAAAGGGCGCCGTGGTCGGCGTCGAGCTCGACGGCGACACGCTGCCCGCGGGCGCGGTGGTGGTGGCCGCCGGAAGCTGGTCCGGCCTCGTCGAAGGGGCGGGCGTGCCGGCCAGCGTGGTGCGCCCGGCGCGCGGGCAGCTGGTCTCGATCGAGACGCGGCCGCCGCTCTTCCGGCAGGTCGTCGCCGCGCCGGGCGGCTATCTGGTGCCCCGCCGCGACGGCACCGTGCTGGCCGGCAGCACCGTCGAGATGGTCGGCTTCAAGAAGCAGGTGACCGTCGGGGGCCTGGCTTCGATCCTGACGCTGGCGCACACCCTGATCCCGGCGCTGGGCGAGGCGCCGGTCACCGGCTCGTGGTCCAACTTCCGCCCGTTCACCGAGGATCACCTGCCGGTGCTGGGGTCGACGTCGGTGCGCGGCCTGGTCCTGGCGACCGGTCACTTCCGCAACGGCATCCTGCTGGCGCCCATCACCGCTTACGCCATCGCCGAGCTGGTCGCCACCGGCCGCGCCACCGTCGACCTGGCCCCCTTCTCGATCGACCGCTTCGCGAGCTAGACGTCGCGACGCCGCCTCCGGTCCCCTCTCCCCGCGAGAGCGGAGAGAGGGCTAGGGAGAGGGGACGCCGCCGAGCGCCCGTAGGATGACTTCGAGGACAGCGATCTGCTCCCGGAAGACGAGGTCGTTCTGGAAGCGAATCACGGTGATGCCGTGGCGACGAAGGAACGCCGTTCTACGCAGGTCGTACTCCTGCGCCGCCGGGGTGAAGTGTTGACCGCCGTCGAGCTCCACCGCCAGATGCCCATTGGGGCAGTAGAAGTCGAGGATGTAGGGGCCACAGGGATGCTGGCGCCGGAACTTGAAGCCCGCGAATCGTTTGGCCCGGAGGTGAGCCCACAAAGCAGCCTCTGCGTCTGTGCTGTTCCGGCGCAGAGCGCGACGAAGGGCGAGCGAGACGTCCACGCGACGTTTTCGGCTCGATTTCGTCGCCGTTGCTTGGTCGCGCTCCCCTCTCCCTAACCCTCTCCCCGCTCACGCGGGGAGAGGGAATAAGAGCGCGCGACTAGCGTCAATCACCCGGGTCATCGCCGGCAATGTCGCCGGTCGTGATGGCGCCGGCGCCGAAGCGATCGGCGATGGCGTCGAGGGCGCGGTTCAAGGTGTCGGCGTGGGTCGGGCGCGGCGCGAACAGGCCCAGCTGGGGCGGCGCCGCGGCGACCAGGTTCTGCGCCGACACCCCCGTGAGTCGGGTGGGTCTCGCCGGCTCGCGCGCGAGCAGCAACACGGCCTCGCGGTAGAGCGTCTGGCCGTCGTCGGTGGGCTCGTCGAAGGTGGCGCGGCGGGTGACCAGCGTGAAGTCGGCGCGTTTGAGCTTGAGCTGCACCGTCCGGGCCCGCAGGCCGGCGCGCCGCAGCCGGTGCGCGACCCGCAAGGCCTGCGCGTGCACGCGCGGCCGCAGCGCCTCCAGGCCGGTCAGATCTTCGTCGAAGGTCTCCTCGGCGCCGATGCTCTTGGCCTCGCGATCGGGGATGACCGGGCGCGGATCGATCGCGCAGGCCCGCTCCCAGAGATCGCGCCCGCCCGGTCCGAGCCGGCGTTCCAGCGAGGCGGGATCGAGACGCGCCAGATCGCCGATGGTCGTGATCCCCAGGACCGCGAGCTGCTGCGCGCTCTTGGGACCGATGCCCCACAGCCGCGAGACGGGGAGGGGGGCCAAGAACGCCGCGCCGGCGCCTCTTTCGGGTGGCACCTCGAGCTGCCCGTTCGGCTTGGCCAGGTCGGAGGCGATCTTGGCCACCAGCTTGACGCCCGCGATCCCGGCCGAGGCCGGTAGCCCGACCTCGGCGGCGATCCGGCGCCGCAGCCGCTCCGCGATCTCGGCCGGCGCGCCGAACAGGCTGCGCGAGGCGGTCACGTCCAGGAACGCCTCGTCGAGCGAGAGCGGCTCGCAGAGAGGGGTCACCGACTCCAGGATCTCGAACACCCGCGCGCTCGCGTCGGCGTAGGCGTCGAAGCGCGGCCGCACGACCACCGCGTCGGGCGCGAGGCGCAGCGCGCGCGCCATCGGCATCGCGCTGCGCACGCCGAAGGGGCGGATCTCGTAGGAGGCCGCCAGCACCACGCCCCGGCGCGCGTCACCGCCGACGATGACCGGACGCCCGCGCAGAGATGGATCGTCCCGCTGCTCGACGGAGGCGTAGAACGCGTCCATGTCGAGGTGAATCACGGCGCGCGGTGGGGCCGCCGCCGCTTGGTCGGCGCTACTCGTCGGCGTCGCCACCGCTCTTCTTGCCGCTGTCGCCGCCCGAATCGCTGTCGCCGCCCCCTTCGCCACCCTCATCCGAATCGGTGTGGCGCTTGTGGTTCCGGTCCTTGGGCTTGGGGGGGGGCGGCGGCGGCGCCTCTTCGCCGCTGGCCTCGGACTTGGGGGCGGTGGTGCCGTAGGTGAAGGCGATGCTCGCCGTGAAGGTGAAGTACTGATCGACGGCGCCCCCGGCGGCGTCCTTGGCGGTCGCTGGCGGTGTCGGCATCACGTCGGCTAGGACCGAGTGCATCGAGTACCAGTAGCGCCGCCAGTTCACGCCGATCCGCACCTCGAAGTTCGAGCTCAGCGCATATCCGCCGCCCAGCTCCGCATCCGCGCCTTGCACGGTCAGGTGCGGGAAGAACGAGCTCACGATCTGGGGGCCGGCCTGATTGAAGACGTAGCGGTAGCCGCCGTCCAGCGTCACCGAGAATCCGTCGCCGAACATCAGCCGCAACCCGGCTCCGAACCGCGCGTAATGGTAGATCGTGTCCGGGATCCGCAGGGCGGTCCGATTCGTGCCGGTGAACGTGAAGGCGTGCTCGCCGCCCGTCCCGGACAGATAGAAATCGTCCGCCCCCGCGAAGGGGAATCGATAGCGGAGACCGCCGGCAAACTCGTGGACGACGTTGCTGAAGCTGGCGCCGTTGGCACCCTTCGAGGAGACGATGCCCTGCTCGATCTTCACGTCGAGCCCCAGATCAGCCAGCGGGCCGCCGACGAACGGCGCCGCCGGGAAGAAGACCAGCTTCCCGAACACGATCGGTCCGAGCGCGAGCGAGTAGGGGAGCAGCGGCGGGCTATTCATCGGCGATGGCTGGTAGAACGACAGGTCCCGGTTCAAGCCCCCGAATCCGAGCTCGATATCGAACCAGGGCAGGGACGACGGCGCGCCGCTCTCCTCGCCTTCCGGGGGCGGGGTCTCCATCTTGAACTTCGGTTTCTTGCGGTGCGCGGCAGGCGCCTCGGCTTCGGGCGCGGTCTCGTCGGAGGAGGCCGCCTCGGCCTTGGGCTTGACCTTCTTGTCCGCCATGGGCGCCTCGTCGCCGCCGCCAGCTTCGCCGCCTTCGGTGGATTCGTCGTCCTCGGGCGCGTCGGCGACGGCCGCCTTCTGCGCCTTCTTGGCGCCGCGGGGCACCTGCCCTCGGCCGACGTCGGCGCCCAGCTTGCGCCAGAAATCCCGGCCGACCTCGACCGCCAGCTTGCGCGGGTTGGCGCCCGAGAACGAAGCGTCGCCCAGCAGCGATCCCTCGCCGCCGTCGTGCACGACGATCTTCGCGCGTCGCGGGCCGACCTCGCCGGTGATGATCGCCGCCAGCGCCAGATCCTTGGCCAGCGTCTGGAGGCCGTCGTCGCTGTCGGCGTGGGCGCCCGTGCGGGACATCGCGGCCTCCATCTCCCGCGATTTCACCAGCTCGTAGCCGTGCGCCTTGACCGCCTTCATCACCGCTTTGCGGATCAACGCCTCCTTCGCTCCTTCGAACTTCGGGATGCCGATGCGCTTGGGCGCCGCATGGGCCCCCGTCGACCAGGCCAGAACCAGCGCCACGCAAAAACCCCCGAACCCGATTCGCGTCATTGTGGGATCCCCATGGTGGTCAGCACGTCGGTCAGGTCGTCGGTCAGGTCCTCCGCCAGATCGCTTCGTCATGGGGCCGCCATGATGAGGCCCTCGGCCCACTGTTCGATGCAGGCTTGCTGGGCGGCAGGCAGGAGGAAGTTGCTGCCGCCCGGGAAAGGCATCCCCAGGCCGCAGGACTGAGTTCCTTTGATCTTGTCGATGAACAGACCGGCGGCCGGGTTCGAGCCCTTTTGGAGGTACGTGGAACCGCCGCATGCCGAGCCGGCGGCCGTATTCCCGGGTGAGACCACGCCGACCAAGCGCGCTCCGATGGTGGCGTTGACCGTTAGATCAAGGCCCGCGGCCGATATCGGCGCGTCGGCGGTGTCGTGGCATCCCAGGCTGGCGCAACTACCTGTCACCAGGGTCGCTCCGTCCATGGCGCCGGTGCAGTCGGGGCCACCCGTGCCGCCTGTCCCGCTGCTCCCACCAGTGCCAGTGCCAGAGCCGAGGAGCGAGGGATCCAAGGTACCGGGGCAGCCCATCGCGCCCAGGGACGTCACGAGGACGCCCAGGAGCCCGAGCTTTCCGAGCGCCCGCCGATCGAGACTTCGCGGCATTTGTTACTTCCTTTCGAGGTGGGGGGACGATCAGCGCCCGGTCATGCTGCGCGCGTCCAAAAGACGCTCGAGCTCGTCGGGCGGTAGCACCTTCTTTTCCAGACAGATCTGCCGGACGGTTTTGCCAGTCTTGTGAGACTCGTGGGCGATCGCCGCGGCGGCGTCGTAGCCGATCCGCGGGTTCAGCGCCGTGACCATCGCCAGGCTCTGTTCGATGAGCTCGGCACAGCGCGTCTCGTTGGGCTCGAGCCCCTCGATGCACCGCGAGGCGAACAGCCGGCAGCCGTTGGTGAGGATCGCGATCGCGTGCAGAAGGTTGGCGGCCATCACGGGGATCATCACGTTGAGCTCGAAGTTCCCCGCGGCGCCGGCCCAGCCGATGGTCGCGTCGTTGCCGATGACCTGGGCGCAGATCATGAGCATCATCTCCGACATCACCGGGTTCACCTTGCCGGGCATGATCGAGCTGCCGGGCTGCAGGTCGGGCAGGATGATCTCGCCGATTCCGCAGCGCGGCCCCGAGCCCAGCCAGCGAACGTCGTTGGCGATCTTGGTGAGGCTGACCGCCGCCGAGCGGAGCGCGCCCGAGGCCTCGACCAGGCCGTCGCGGGCGGCCAGCGCCTCGCAGAGGTTCGGCGCCTGCCGCAGGCGGATGCCGATCTCCCGCGAGACGATGCCGATGACCTTGGGCGCGAAGTCCGGCTGCGAGCCGAGCCCGGTCCCGACCGCCGTGCCGCCGAGCGGCAGCTCCGAGGCGGCGTCCGCCGCCGCGCGCACCCGGCGGATGGTATTGGTCAGCATCTGCGTGTAGCCGGCGAACTCCTGTCCGAGACGGATCGGCACCGCGTCCATCAGGTGGGTGCGCCCGATCTTGACGATGTGGTCGAACGCGCTCGCCTTCCCCGCCAGCGCGCCTTCCAGCGCCTCGAGAGCCGGAATCAGATCGCGCTCCATCGCCTCGGTCGCCGCGATGTGGACGGCGGTCGGGAAGACGTCGTTCGACGACTGCCCCATGTTGACGTGGTCGTTGGGGTGGACCGGCTTCTTGCTGCCGACCTGGCCGCCCAGGATCTGGATCGCGCGGTTCGCGATCACCTCGTTGGTGTTCATGTTGCTGGAGGTGCCGGAGCCGGTCTGAAAGATGTCGACGATGAACTCGCCGTCGTGCTGGCCGGCGGCCACCTCGTGGGCGGCCGCGATGATGGCGTCGGCCAGCTTGGCGGGGAGCTTGCCGCTGTCGCGGTTCACCTCGGCGGCGGCCTTCTTGATGAGGGCCAGGGCCCGAATTCCCCGCCGCGGAATCCGCAGCCCGCTGACCGGAAAGTTCTCCGAGGCCCGCTGGGTCTGCGCGCCGTAGAGCGCGGTGGCGGGGACCTCGACGTTGCCCAGTGAATCGGTCTCGGTGCGGCGATCGTTGGCCATGTTGCTCACGACTCCTCGAACAATACGTCGGCGGTCAGGTCCTCGGCGCCCGCCTCCAGGCGCGCGCCCGACAGCTCCGCCGTGGTCTTGCGCAGCCGCTCCGCCAGGACCTGCGTGAACGACCACAAGAGCTTGGTCGACAGCTGCGGCTCCTTGCGAATGATCTCGTAGAAATCACGGCGCGACAGCAGCAGCACCCGCGAGCGCTCCTCGGCGGTGGCGCTGGCCGACCGCGGCTGCCGCCTGTCGATGAGCGCCATCTCCCCGATGTGCGATCCGGGCTCGAGGTGGGTGATGAAGGCGTCGTTCTTGTGCAGCCGGATCTTGCCGCGCAAGAGCACGTACATCTCGTCGCCCGGCGTCCCCTCCTTGATGATCTCTTCGCCCGGCGCGTACTCGCGCACGGTGGTCACGTTGAGCAGGCGCAGGATCTCTTTGTAGATGAGGTGCCGGAAGAGCGGCATCTTGCGCAGCACGTCCACCTTGCGCGCCAGCTCGGCCGCGCGATCGTCGGCGGCGGCCGGCTGCCCCTCGACCCGCACCACGATCGCCGTGATGTTGTCGTGCCCGCCGCCCGTGTTCGCCAGATCGATGAACCGCTTGGGCAAGAGCTTGACGTCGTCGCCCTTGAGCGCCTCGATGATGCGCGCGTCGTCCAGGTAAGCGTGCAGCCCGTCCGAGCAGAGCAGGAACTGGTCGCCCGGCAGGATCTCGAAGTCGATGGTGTCGCCCTGCACGGTCTCGTAGACGCCGACCGCGCGGGTGACCGCGTTCTTGTAGGCCTTGTACTGGGAGGTCTCGAAGGTCTCCTTGGTGACGCGCCCCCGGCGGATGAGCTCGTTGACCAGCGAGTGGTCCTCGGTGAGCTGGACCACCTGTCCGGCCCGCAACATATAGATACGGCTGTCGCCGACGTGCCCGATGAAGCCGCGATCGCCCGCGATCAGCAGGGCCGAGCAGGTGGTCCCCATGCCCCGCTTCTCGGGCTCGGCCTGCCCCTTCTGATAGATGGTCTGGCCGGCGGTCTGGATGGCGTTCTCCAGCAGGGTGAGGACCTCTTGCGGCCGCACGGTGGCGTCGCCCTTGGCGAAACGCTCGACGGGGTCGCGCCCTGCGTCGACCGCATTTCTGAATTCATGTACCGCGAGCTGCGATGCGACCTCGCCGGAAGCGTGTCCGCCCATGCCATCGGCGACCACGAAGAGCGACAATTTCTTGTCGACGAGGAAGTTATCCTCGTTTGTCTCGCGCTTCTTTCCGACGTCGGTGGCAGCCCAGAAGGATAGCTCCATGGGGGTCTCTCCCGAGGCATCATCGCTATCACGAAACCCATCCGTGACGATACGGGAATCGCGTACGAATTCCGCGGGCTTGACAGGCGGAGCGACCCTCTCTAGATATGTTCCTCCCCGCGCCGGCGGGGCATGCTCGGGGATCGTCTAATGGTAGGACGCCAGACTCTGGATCTGGCTATCAAGGTTCGAATCCTTGTCCCCGAACCACGGCCACGGTATAGAGGCCCCTTAATTTTTCACTCTGGCCCCATGGTCTAGCGGTTAGGACGACGCCCTCTCACGGCGTAAACTCGGGTCCGATTCCCGATGGGGTCACAATTTTTAACCAACGGTTCCGCCCTCTTACATGGGCGGTAGCAAACCCGGTAGCAAACGCCTTGCTACCACCGTCGAGCGCGGACGGCGATCGCAGCTCGATTTTCAGCTTCGCGATCTCGGCGCAGAGGGCCGGCCAGGGGAAGCTCGTGTAGATCGAAACGATGTCGCCGCGTGGTCCGTGGCTCATCGTTTCGAGGAGATCGCGACGGGCGCCGTCGACCTGCGCGAGCGTGACGAACGTGCGCCGCAGATCATGTCCGCGACGCTCGCGTAGTCCGAGCGTGCGAAGATCATCGTGCAGTTGCTTCGGAGTTTCTTGCGCCGATCGCTCGGTGAAGTTGCGCGTCGGCACAGCATCTTTCGTTTGTCGCCGTTCAGGCCTCTTCGGCCGCCAGGGCGTCCAGGTCGCCCAGGAGTTGGTCGAGGGTAGAGGCGCTCAGCGGCGTGCCGTCGGCGGTTGCCATCACG
>JADGRB010000353.1 GCA_017881315.1 Pseudomonadota bacterium | reverse complement strand
TCGCCTGCGGCGACGTCGCCGATCACGTCTACCGCCAGGCGATCACGGCCGCCGGCACCGGCTGCATGGCCGCGATCGACGCAGAGCGCTTCCTCGGCTAGCCGCCAGGCGAGCCGGCGGCCAGCCGAGGCGTGACAGGCCTACGTCCCGCCGAAGGAGCCGCCGATGAGGGCTTGAATGCCGAAATCGGTGGTCTTGGGCAGGTCATTTCCGCCAGATTTGGCCACCAGCGACGTCGTGAACACAGGCCCGGCACCCAGGAAGAAATGTGGGGTCGGGTGCCAGAGAAAAGGAGCGGTGACGACGATGGGAACCAGGTAGGCGGACGAGCCGCCGCCGCTACCGCTAACGTGGACGTAGGCGATGCCGACGTGCGGCCAGAGCGACGCCATGTCACCGAGCGCCAGGTTGTATCCGACGCGGGCCTCGACTTGGAGGACCGTCGCGCTCGCCGACGGACCGCCGCCTGCGGGACTGGTGGTGGTGTAGTCGATCCCGAGCTGCCCACCGATCGATATGTTTGGTGCAACGAAGTAGTCGAGGGACGGCATGATCGCGACCCTGGTCGAGCTGTCGCCACCCATGCTGGTGCTCTCGTGCAAGATCGCAAACTGCGGCGCCTCGTTGGTGAGTGGCAAATCGACGCTGATGGCCATCTGGCCTTGCGCGCCGAAGCGGCTCACTTCGCCGCCTCCTGTCGCCATCGGCGGGTTCGCAGAAGCGACGGGGGGTGACGATTCTACCGGTGGAGGCGGCGCGGCATCTTGAGCCATCGCTGCAGGGACCACCGGCAATGAAAGAGCAGCAATTCCAAGCAAACGTAATCTCATACGCATTCTCCTTTTTTGGGGGGCCAAAATGACACCCTCACTCTACGGATCTGGTTCGTGCCGTCCAGAAAGCGCCTCGGGCGTCGTGCTCAGCCCACTTCCTGGCATAATCCGCGGGATGAGCGACCAGCCGGCCGCGCCGAGCGCGGCTCCAGAACCCGAGGCCGAGCCGGAGTTCGAGCTGACGGAAGCCTCGGGTGTGAGCGTCTCCGCGATCGAGCCCACCCGCGAGCCCAACGCCACCCCGTCGCGTTCGACCATTCCGCCCGAGAAGGCCGTCGAGCTGCTCTCGAAGATCAGCCTCTTCTCGGCGCTGCAGCCGAGCTACCTGCGCCGCATCGCCAACCTCGGCATCGAGGAGGACTACCAATCGGGCGGCGTGATCTTCAAGGAGGGCGATCAGGGCGACAAGATGTACCTGATCTTCTCGGGCGCGGTGCGCATCGGCCGCCAGGTCCCCGGGATGGGCGAGGAGGCGCTGGCCATCCTGCGCGCCGGCACGCACTTCGGCGAGATGGCGCTCATCGACGACTTCCCGCGCAGCGCCGACGCCCGCGCCCACGAGGCCTGCAAGCTGTTCGTGATTCGCAAGGAGGACATGGAAGACCTCCTCTTCGTCGACCGCGATCTCGCCTACGATCTCCTCTGGTCGTTCATCCGCACGCTGTCATCTCGCCTGCGCGAAACCAACGACAAGATGACCTTCATGGCCGTCACCAGTAAGTTCTAGGTGTTCTAAGCGAGCGAATCGACGACGGGCCGCACTGGCCAGTTCATGCTCGATTTTACTGTATATTACTGTGTATTCCTTGACTGGGGCGCGGACGGCCCTATCTTTGAGTCACGTTGGAAACGCGGACTCTCGCTCTCATGACCCGAGAAGCCTTTCGGAGCGCTTTCAGACTCGGCGACTCCATTCCATTTGCGACACGGAAGGGCTCTCTGACCGTAGTCGAGTTCACCGAACGCGGCATGCGCGTCACGTCGACGGGCAGGTCCGAGGGCTATTTGCTCGACTTCGACAAGCTGGGCGTGGTGGTGAAAGACTTCGGCTCGATCCCTTCGGCGGGAGCGCACGATGGGGTGGGTCGTGCGCTCAAGCAGCATGGTTTGAACGAGACCTCGGCGGAGACGATTTTGTATGCGGCCGCGAAGGAGTTCATCGTCCGATCCGGACTGCCGAAGGGTTCGCGCTCGACTCATGACTCCGATTCGATTACGGAGGCAATGAATCGCATTGCGGACCAGGTGGACACGCGACCCGACGAATTTCTGTCTTCGGCGTCGAGCCGAATTCTCCAGGATTCTGAGTGGTAATCAGCCAAGGGGACGTGTGTTGGGCCGACCTTCCGGAGCCCGTCGGGTCGGGGCCGGGGTTTCGACGTCCCGTCGTCGTCGAAAAAAGCGACGCTCTCAACCGAAGTCGCCTCGCGACGACCATTTGTGTGCCCCTGACCAGCAATCTCAAGCTGGCAGAGGCGCCAGGCAACGTTCTGCTCCACGCTACCACCACGGGATTGCCAAAGGATTCTGTCGCCAATGTCTCCCAGATCGTGGCGATCGACCGGACCGTTATCACCGCGCATGTGGGTCGGATCCCGCGCGGACAACTGAATCTACTATTCGCCGGGATCGACATGGTGTTGGGCCGTTAGGGGAGACGTTGAACTTGCGCTGCCACGCCCCTGCGGGCTTGCGGTGACCGTTAGGGCGCCGACTTCATGAGCGAGGGCTGCGGCACCTCGTCGGAGTTCGAGCGATGCGCATTAGTTAGCCCTAGCTCACCCCTCAGGTCTGCCAACAGAGCGGGCGCCCGCTGGGACACCTGCCCGTCCAATACGGTTCAGACGTTGAACTTGAAGTGGATGACGTCGCCGTCCTTGACGACGTACTCCTTGCCTTCGAGCTGTAGCTTGGCGTTGGTGCGGCAGGCGCCTTCGGAGCCGTACTTGATGAGGTCCTCCCACCAGATCACTTCGGCCTTGATGAAGCCGCGCTCGAAGTCGGTGTGGATGACGCCGGCGGCTTGCGGCGCCTTGGCGCCGCGCTTGACGGTCCAGGCGCGGCACTCGTCGGGGCCGGCGGTCAAGAACGTGATGAGGTCGAGAATCTTGTAGGCGGTGTGCGCGACGGCGTGCAGGCCCGGCTCCGCGAGACCGAGGCTCTCCAGGAACGCGGGGCGGTCGGCGGCGTCGAGCGCGGCGATCTCCGCCTCGGCGGCCGCGCAGATCACGACCACCGGCGCGCCCTCCGAGTCGGCGTGCGCGCGCAGGGCGCCGACGTGCTTGTCGGTCGCGGCGGCGGCGCCCAGCTGTTTTTCGGCCACGTTGGCCACGTAGAAGACCTTCTTCTGGGTCAGCAGGCCCATGTCGCGCAGGAGCGCCAGCTCCTCGGCGGAGAAGCCCTGCGCGCGGGCCGGCTTGCCGGCGTCGAGGCCGGCGCGCAGGCGCTCGCAGAGCTCGAGAATCTGTTTCTCGTCCTTGTTGGCAGGGGTGGCCGGTCCCTTGAGCGCCTTCTTGGCCCGATCGATCCGCTTGTCGACCGTCTCCAGATCCTTGAGGCAGAGCTCGGTGTCGATGGTGCCGACGTCGGCCACCGGGTCGACCTTCCCCTCGACGTGGATGACGTTGTCGTCTTCGAAGCAGCGCACGACGTGCGCGATCGCGTCGGTCTCGCGGATGGTGGCCAGGAATTGATTCCCGAGCCCTTCACCCTTGGAGGCGCCGCGGACCAGGCCGGCGATGTCGACGAAATTTACCGTCGCCGCGACCACCGACTTCGGGTGGTAGAGCGCCACCAGCGCGTCGAGACGCGGATCGGGGACCGGCACCACGCCGACGTTGGGCTCGATGGTGCAGAACGGATAGTTGGCGACCGCGGCGCCGGCCGCGGAGAGCGCGTTGAAGAGTGTCGACTTGCCGACGTTGGGCAGACCGACGATGCCGCAAGAGATTCCCATGGAGCGCGGAGACTACCACCTGGCCTTCGTCGACGCGTACGCGCTGATCAACGGAAGATCAGCCCGCCGCAGCCGATCTCCAGCGCTTCTGCTGGCGGGGACCTAGCCGATCTTGCCGAACAGCTGGAAGGCGATCAGGAGGCCGTAGATGACCAGCGACTCGATCAGCGCCAGGCCGACGATCATCGGAACGAAGATCTTGCCCGAAGCCTGCGGGTTGCGCGCGATCCCTTCCAACGCGGATCCGGCGGCGCGACCTTGGCCGATGGCGCCACCCAGGGCGGAAAGACCAATAGCGAGCGCGGCGGCGAGGCCGAGCCACTTGTCACGATCGGCGCGGGCGGGATCCATGGCCTGGGCGAAGGCCGGCTTGGCCATGAGCACGATCGCGGCGGCGGCGGCGAAAGCGATGAGGGAAGCAAACGACTTGGAGATGCGGCGCATGTGATCGGACTCCTGCTGAGTGTGTTTTTTTGGGGACCTTAGCGGCAAATCGATCTGAGGACTAGTGTTCTTCGTGCGCGACCGCCTGGCCGATGTAGACGGTGGAAAGCAGCGCGAAGACGACCGCCTGCACGACGGAGACGAAGACCCCCATCAGCAGGAACGGGACGGGAACCAGAAAGGGGATGATGGCGAAGAAGGCCAGCACCACCGCATGGTCGGCCGCGATGTTGCCGAGGAGCCGCATGGCGAGGGATACCGGCCGGGCGATGTGGCTGATGAGCTCGATGGGCAGCATGAGCGGCGCCAGCGGGAGCCAGGGACCGAGGAAGTGCTTGAAGTACTTGATCCCGTGCTCCCGCACGCCGAAGACGTGGGTGAGCAGGAAGACCAGCACCGAGAGCGCCAGGTTGGTCTTGAGCGTGTCGGTCGGCGGCAAGAAGCCCGGTATGAGGGCCAGCAGGTTGGAAAAAAGGATGAAGAAGAACAAGGTCCCGATGAGCGGCACGTAGCGGCGTGCCTCTTTTTCGCCCATGACGCTGGCCATCAGGTCGAAGATCGTGTCCGCCAGCATCTCGAAGAGGTTGCGTAGACCGAACTTGGGTGGCGGAACCACACCCCCGTCGCTCGCGCCGCCGACCGCGGCGGCGTACCGGTACCCGCCGTAGAGTAGAAACAGAAAGACCAACGCGGCGCCGAGCACGTGATCCATCTGAAAATGGGTGGTCTGAAACATCTGCCAGGTC
>JADGRB010000114.1 GCA_017881315.1 Pseudomonadota bacterium | reverse complement strand
GCGCCCGCCGCGCCAGCCGTTCCCGAGGCGCCAGCCGTTCCCCTCGCGCCTGCCGCGCCAGACGCGCCGGCCGAGCCCGAGGCGCCAGCCGCCGCAGACGTTCCCGCCGCCCCCGCGGAAGATCCGGTCGCGCCTGCCGCGCCACCAGCTCCGGCCCGGCCGCTCGCACCCGCCGCGGCGCTCCCGCCCGCGCCGCCCCGGCCGGACGCGCCCCCCTTCCCCGTCGCTCCCGCCGCCCCGCCACCCATGCCGCCACGTCCCCCGGTACCGGCGCCCCCGGCCCCCCCCGCGCCGCCGCCACCTGCACCACCGCCGGCCCCGCCGCCCGCTCCCTCGGGAACGAACTGGAAGTCCCGGATCACGATCTCGACGGGCTGGCCGTCGGTCGGTGGGCCGTTGAAGCACCACAGGTTCATACCGAGCGGCAACGCCTGCTGCGGGATGTTCGTCGTCGGGTTCTGCGGCGCGTACGTCCAGCTCTTGATGAGCCCCGTCGTGCCGTCGACGGGCTGCACCCCGCCGAGCAGGGAGCTCGCGATGCTCGCGGTCGTCCAATGAAAGCGCGACGTCGACAGGGTCCCGCCGCCGAGCGTGAACGTGTACGCGAGCTCGCCGATCGTCGCCCCCGACGCCGGATAGTCGGTCCAGTCGCCGTTGGGGCCGTTCGCCTGGCCCCAGCGCGAGTACTCGATGTCGATCTCGTTCGTGCCGTCACCACCGATGCCCGCCGCCGGGCCATACGGAAAAAGGCCGAGCACGACGTTCTTGTCGTACGTGTCGATGGGCCCGTCGACCTGCCACTGGTATGTGCCGAAGCCGAGCTTGTCGGTCGTAAACATCTCGGCGGCGGTCCAGGTACCGCCGGTGTTCGAGATCTTGAAGTGGAGGTAGCCGCTCGCATCGATCGTGACGTTGTTCGGACTGCCCTGGCACACGCCGGCCATGCCGCCCGACGTGACCTGCCACGAATGCCCCTTCCAATCCAAGGTCACCGCGCCGACGCCGCGCGGGGCGCCCGCGAGCGCCGCCACGATCGCGATGAGAAAGGCGCGGCGGCCCGCGTTCGTTCGTCCGATGGGTGCCATTCCTCTCGTTGGAGGGAGGCGCTCGGGTTTCTTGCGCGAAAATCGACCGGCCGGCGTGACCGGAGTCCGTTGGAGCCCCGCCCGGTAGGCGTTATGATGGTCGGGCATTGACCGCCAGACTGATCCTCGACACGCGGGAGCCGATCGTTCGTCGATCGCGCAGAGCACGATCGTGGCGAGCCATGGCGTTGCTGTTGGCAGCCGCGCTCGGGGGCGTCAACACCAGCTGCTCCTTCATCTTTGTCGACGGGCCGCCGGCGGAGAACGCCAAGCTGCCTTATTTCGACTGCACCTCCACCTTCGGCCTGCCGGTGGCGGATGGTTTCATCGGTTTGAGCGGGGTAATCGGTGCCGGGCAGGCTCTTGCTCAGTCCCAGCAGGCTTACGCCGACAAGAATGGTGGGGCGAGTCGTAACGCCGCAGCGGGCATCGATATCGCTCTCGCCGGTGTGTTGGCCGCATCCGCGGTGTACGGCATCGTTCAGACCGAGCGGTGTGATCGCGCCAAGGAGAACCTGAGAGCGCGCATTCTTGCGCCGACCTTTCGTCGTCCCGAGCTGCCGCCACTCGCGCCGGCCTCCCCACCCGCCCTGACCCCTCGACCCGCTCCGGCCCCTCAACCCGCCCCGGGCCCCCTGCCCGCCCCAACGCCGGTTTCGCCGACGCCACTTTCGCCGGGGTCACCGCCCCCCGTCTCACCAACTCCTATGCCCAGCCCCGGCGCGCCAACGCCGTAAGTCCTCGTCCCGCTGGCCGGCGTGACACCGAACGGGTATTTTGTCTCATGATCGGTTCGAGGATGAAGCTTCTGGGCGGCACCGAGTATCCACGGCCTTTGCGGCGTGAGCATGTGGCGGTCGTGGTGGTCATGGTTGCGACGCTGATTGGTTGCTCCGGCGGATCGGGCACGACGCCCGGTGACGGTGGCGCTGGCGCCGGCGGCAAGGCCGGCGGCGGCGGCAAGGCCGGCGGCGCGGGAACGGCCGGCGGTGGGAGCGCGGGGAGTTCAGCCGGGGCAAGCGGGTCGGCCGGTTCGGGAGGTGCGAGCGGCAGCAGCGGCGGCGGTGGCGGTGGCGGAGCAGGCCATGGCGGCGCGGCGGGCGGCGGTGGCGCAGGCGGCGCGGCCGGCGGCGGAGCTGGGCGCGGTGGAGCAGGCGGCGCGGCCGGTGGCAGCGCGGGCCACGGTGGAGCAGGCGGCAGCGACGCGGGCAGCGGCGGAGCTGGCCACGGTGGAGCAGGCGACAGTGGCGGTGGCACGGGTGGCGCCACTCCGGTTGCCGACGCGGGGACCCATGTCACGGATGCGGGCTGTCAGGGTGTGGACCTGAGCGGAATTGGCGTGCCGGCCGGGACGGTCGCCACGGCCAGCAGCTCCTACTCGGTGTATGGCCCCGGTGGGGCCATCGATGGCGATCTCACGACCCAGTGGAACTCGGGCGCCTTCACCGGATGGATCAAGCTGGTGTTTCCGGCACCGGTCATGATCGCCTCCATACGCCTCCACGACGACGCGCTCCCAGAAACGGCGGAGACCTTCACCGTCACCACCGACACCAGCGCGACGCCCATCGGCAGCGCCACCTTGCCGGTCAAGTTGTCGCCGGGCACCGTTCTGCCGGACATTGATGTCACGCCAGCCTTCTACTCGAACATCACCATAACGATCGATGGGGGGAGCTCGTGGATCGGCGCCGACGAGATCTGGCTGCTGTCCGCGCCAGCCTGCCCGTGAGTTTTAGACGCTCAGCTCAAGTCAGACATCTTGGCCCTTTGAGCGCACTGCTGCTGATGCTCGGGCCATTCGGCTGTGGGTCGCCCGATGGGAATACCCAGACGGGAACCGGTGGTAACGGCACAGGAGGCGCCGCTGGCACGGGAGGAGTGACGGGTCGCGGGGGCTCGGGCGGCGCGAGCGCCCAAGGAGGCGTGACCGGCACCGGTGGAATCGCCGGCTCGGGAGGCGCGACGGGATCGGGTGGCGTGGGCGGAAGAGGAGGGACGACCGGAACCGGCGGCGCGGCCGGATCGGGGACCGGAAGCGGCGGGGCCGGGCGTGGAGGTGGAGGCACCGCGGGCTCTGCGGGCGCGGCCGGCGCGGCCGGATCGGCCGGCGCGGCCGGATCGGGTGGCCGTGGGGGCAGCTCCGGTTCGAGCGGAGCTGGCGGCTCGGGCGGAACCGCCGGTATGGGTGGCGGATCAGGCGGCGCCGCGGGAGGAGGTTCCGACTACCTGCCCTGTCCCACCACCGCGGGGACGGCCTGCGCTGTCTTGCCGCTCGGGGATTCGATCACCGAGGGTTGTTGCACGGCGCCCGAGGGCGGATACCGCATCGAGCTCTTCCGCCAGGCGGTGACCAACGGAAAGAACCTGACCTTTGTCGGGTCGCTGCTGAACGGACCGACCACCGTCGCGAACCGGACCTTTCCCATGCGCCACGAAGGGCACGGCGGCTACACCATCTCGGGGGGAGGGAACGGGGGCATCGCTGGCACCATCACCGATACCGCGATCTCCACCTACCATCCCAACATCGTGCTCTTGACGATCGGGACCAACGACATCAACGACAACATCGACGTCACCAACGCGCCCTCCCGACTCGGCAAGCTCATCGACGAGATCACGACCGATGCGCCGGCGGCGCTGGTGGTGGTCTCGACGATCATTCCGATAAGCGCCCCGGGCGGGGACCAGAGAGCTCAAGCCTACAACGCGGCCATTCCGGGCCTGGTGAACGCCCGCGCGTCGGCTGGAAAGCACGTCGTCTTGGTGGACAACTACGCGGCGTTCACCAAGGATCCCAATTACCAGACCACGTTGAAGGCCGACGGCCTGCACCCGAACACCGCCGGCTACGTCATTCTCGGGCAGTCGTTCTACGGCGTGATCAGCGCGTCGCTGCCGGCGGGGCCCTGACGTCGCTGACCGCTCGTCTTGAGGGTGGGTTCTCGAAAGATGGGATCTTTCGCGTCGGGTGATCGTATCCTTCGATCGCCGTGCAAGCGTTGGCGCCTCGACCACTCGCGTTCACGGTGACCCTGGCGGCCGTTGCGTTACTCGCGGCGAGGCCCGCGCAGGCAGGCGGAGACATCCTGGTGTCGCTCGACTATCAGGCGGACCCCGCGCTCCCCGAATGCCCCAGTGCCGCGGACTTTCGCAGGGAGATCGTTAAACAGCTGGGCCACGATCCTTTTCGCGAGCACGCCCCGCGACGCGTGGTGGTTCGCCTCTCCCCCGCGGGCGCGCGGATGGAGGGGCGAGTCGAATGGCGCGACGCCAACGACGAATGGGAGGGGGAGCGGACCTTCTCGTCCCGAAACGAAGGCTGCGCCCAGATGGCCCGGGGGATGGCGCTCGCGACAACGATTCAGATCCAGCTCCTGGCTCACGTCGAACAAGATCTCCTGGTGAAGTCAGCCACCGATTCCAAACCACCCCGCCCTCCGGTTGGTGACGTCAAGCCTGCCGTGGTGTCCCCCACCCCGGCGAGCGGCACCGTCGCTTCCCCTCCCGCACCTGCGCCGAGGGAACCGCGCATCGCCGTGGACGTCGGCGTGGGGGTGATCCAAGACTTCGGCGACAGCCCGGCCCTCGTCCTTCCGCGCGTCGCGGTCTGGTGGGGCCGGCCATCGGCGATCGGCCTGCGCCTCACGGTCAGCGGCCTCGGCCCCGGAGCCGAGGTGGCCCGGACGGATGGCGTCGCTCAGATCGATCGGCTCGTCATGACCATCGAGCTGGTTCGATTCTTCCGTCCCGGTCGGATCGTCCAGCCGTTGCTGGCGGTCGGTGCCGGCTGGCAGGATGTTCGCGTGCGCGGTACCAGCGCGATGCCCTCCTTGGCCCCGGCCCACGAAGGACAGGTGTTCTCCGGGGTCGTCTCGGCGAGCGGCGGCCTCGCCTTCGAGCTCGCCACGCGGCTCTTCGCCATCGTCGAGGTGGAAACACTGCTCTTTCGACCGTCGGTGACGGTTCAGGTCGGCTCTGCCCAGGCCGCCACTCTCGACGGCGCCGCCCTGTTCGCGCACGGAGGGGTGCTTGCGAGATTCTAGCTCACTCGTGCGCCTCGTCCTGACCGCCGCGGCTCTCGTCGGCACGGGTTGCTCGGCGCGAACGATCGTCGCCGTGGACCCTTACCCCTGCTCGGAGGGCGGCGCGACTGGCTGCCCGCAGCAATTGCTGGTCGATCTGATCGGTTATTGGCGTCTCAACGACGCAGCAGGAAGCGCCACGGCCCGCGATTGGTCCGTGTGGGGCAACGACGGCACGCTGGTCGGCCTGGACCCGTCCACGGCCTGGGTCGCGGGCGGTCCGGAGGGAGGCGCGCTGTCCGTGCAGGGGAAGGGTTACGTCAACGTGCCGCGCTCGGCTTCGATCGATTCGATCACCAACCAGCTGACGGTCGCGGCCTGGATCTTCCTGGACGGCGCCATCACCATGTACGCGACGGCCATTTCGCGCCAGCTCGGAGCCGGCTTCGATCAGCATTTCCATCTCTCGGTCAACGCCCAGCAACAAGCCATCCTCTTCATCACCACCCCGATGTCGGGGCAGGTGGTCATCGGTAGCCCCATGACGGTCCCCCAGCGGACCTGGGTCCACCTCGCCGGCACCTACGACGGCAGTCAGATGCGCCTCTACGTCAATGGAACCGAAGTCGGCCACCTGCCCGCGACCGGTCCCTTCGCCGCGGAAACCAACCCGGTCACTCTCTCCGGGAACGGCAACGGCGCCGGCAACACAGTCTCCGAGTTCGTCCCGGGCCAGCTCGACGAGGTCATGCTGTATCGAAGGGCGCTCGGCGCAGACGAGATCGCGCGACTCGAAGGTGGGGAGCTCCTGCCGCCCGTGGGGTCCCACTCAGACGGCGGACCGCCGGGGAATTGACGAGGGGTCCCGGGCGATGGTCGCGCCGCCTAGCGATGGTCGCACCCTCTTACGACGGCAAGCTCAGCAACCAAGCCACGGTGCGGCGGCCGGGCCGAATTTCGCGGTGGGTTTCTCGTGACAAGACCGGGGGCGTCCGGACAATCACCACCAGGATCTCCCCGTGAGTCATTTGCGCCTCGTTCGTTCGCCGGCTCCCCAGCTGACCCCGGACGACGCCTGCCTGGTGGCATTCCAGGGGGAGCTCGACTACGTCTTTCGAACGTTGCGACGCCTCGGCACCTGGGCCTCCGAAGTGGAAGACCTGGCGCAGGAGGTGTTCCTGGCCCTCCGTCGCTCGTGGACCGAGTACGACCCAAGCCGCCCCTTGCGGCCCTATCTGTTCGGGATCTCGTTCCGGCTCGCCTCGGCGTATCAACGAAAGCGCAGCCGCGAAGTGGCGTTTGGGATCGTCGAAGTCGACGACCCGGGGCCGGGCCCGGACGACACGTTGCAGATCAAGCAGACGCGCTCGCTGGTGCTGGCGGCCCTCGAACGTATTCCCTTGCCGAGACGCGCCGTGCTGGTCATGCACGATCTGGACGACGTCTCCGTCGGCGAGGTCGCCTCGGTGCTCTCGATCCCCCTGTTCACCGCTTATTCGCGCCTGCGTAAAGCCCGCCAGGAACTCGAGACGACGGTTCGGCGCATGCTCAAGGAGGGGGACGTTCGATGATCGGTTGGCGCGGAAAGCTGTCGCCCCAGGTTCGTTCGCTGCTGGATCGCGAGGCCGTCATTCCGGCCCAGCCGGCGGTCGTGCGGGCGAGACAGCTGGCCCGCGCGCGTGCCGCGCTGGTGGCCGGGACGGCTTCGCGGCGGGTCTTGGAGTCCGCGCCGCGGCCGCCGCGGTGGGCCGCCGCGGCGGTGCTGGCCTGCGTGACGAGCGCCGCGGCGGCAGCCGCTGCGTACCAGATCGGCGTCCGTATGAAACCGGTCGCGCCGCCCGTCGCGGTGTCCCTCCAATCGGTGCGCTCGGAACCTCGTTCGAGATCGGCGGCGAATCCGGTCGGCGACCCGCCCGCGGGTTCTCTGCGCGGGCCCGCGCCCTCGTTGTCGCAGTCGCTGTCCCGGGCCGACGCGATCCGGGAGGAGCTGCGTCTGCTGCGGCAGGCCCGAGCGGCAGTGGGGCGCGAGGACTTCGCGGCCGCGCTCGCGCCGCTCGCGGAGCTCAGCCGTCGCTTCCGAGACGGGCGCCTCGCCGAGGAACGAGAAGCCTTGCGGGTGAAGGCGCTGGCGGGACTTGGAAGGACGGACGAGGCGCGGCGCGCCGCCGCCGCCTTCGAGGCCCGCTTCCCGCGCAGCGTGCTCTTGCCAGCCGTCAGTCGAATGCCGGCCTCGAGCCCGTAGCGAGGCGCCCCCGCGCCCAGGCCGGAGACGGCTGGCGTCTCGGTGAGCGCGCGCGGGCGGCCGGCCCGGTATCGCGACAGGCTCAGGCCTTTGTCTTGCGCTTGCGCGCCACCGGCGCCGCGGCTTGCTTCAGCTTCGCGAGGTCGAGCTTCTTCATCGGCAGCAAGGCCGCCATGACCCGGTTCGCCTTCGCCGCGTCCTTGGATGTCATGACCTCGCCGATGAAGGTGGGCACGATCTGCCAGGAGAGGCCGTACTTGTCGACCAGCCAGCCGCACTGCTCAGCAGCGGGCACGGCGGAGAGCTTCTGCCAGAGGGTGTCGATCTCTTTCTGCGTCGCGCAGCTCACGACCAGCGAGATGGCGGGGGTGAACTTGAAGTGGGGCCCGCCGTTCAGCGCCGTGAGCTCCATGCCCGCGAGCCGGAAGGCCACGGTCATGACCGATCCCTTCGGTCCGGGCCCCGCGTCGCCGTAGCGGGCGACCTTGAGGATCTTCGAGTCCTTCTTGAAGACCGAGACATAAAACTTGGCGGCCGCCTCGGCCTCGTCGTTGAACCACAGGAACGGTGAGATCTTTTGCATTCGCCTTCTCCTCAGCGGCCGGTGACGCGTGGACGTTCGGCGAGCAGCTTGATCAGCCGGCCGAGCTGGCTCTCCCAACCCGCGACCGCCCTCTGCGTCCACGGCTCGTCGTGCATGGCATCGATGGTCACCACCATCCGTACACCTTGGGCATTCGGATGGAGCTCGACAAGCGTCGCGACGTCGTACGGCGTAACGCCCGGGATGAAGTCGGCCAGGCTGGTGTAAGCGAGTCGTCGGTACGGGTCCACGGCCCGATAGCGGACCCGCTGCTCCGTCGTGAGCGGCATCCCCGCCTTCTTCATGAAGTCGACCTGCGCGGGCGCGGTCGCCGTCATCGCGTAGCGCAGCTCGCCGCCGACCCGCAGGTCGATCTGCCGGACCGTGGTGCTGAAACCCACGGGTCCCCACCACGACTCGAGGCCTTCCTTGGTCGTCCAGAGCGCCCACACATCTTCGATGCTGGCCTCGAAGGTTCTTTCGAGGGTGATCGTCCTCTTGGTCATTTGGTCGTCTCCTGCTGTTTGGCCGGGCGCGCCCGGCGCTTTCGGGCCAGCGCGGCCCCGAACCGGTCGAGGCGCGCCTCCCAGAGGCTGCGATATCTGGCGACCCAGGCGTCGATCTCCCGGAACGGCGCCGGGCGGAGCGAGTAGAAACGCCTGGGCCCTTCGGGACGGACCTTCACGAAGCCCGTCTCCTGGAGGATGCGGAGGTGCCGCGACACACCCGACTGGTGAATGTCGACGGCGTCGACGATGTCGTTCACCGGACGCTCACCACCCAGCAGAGACTCGACGATGAGGCGGCGGGTGGGGTCGGCCAGGGTCTCGAAAATATCTAGATGCATGCCTATGCATATGCATACACGTGCATGTCTCGTCCGTCAAGCCCCATCCGCTGCGTCGAACGAGGAGCGCATTCGTCAGCAGATCGCATCCCTGTGCAAAGCACGTCTTCGGCGCGCAAGAATTTGCACATGGTGGTCCGGCCAACACGCCGCGGCCTCGGGGACGCCGGCAGCTCGGCGCGGCACGACGATTGCTTTGTCCGCCGGCATGACGTGTATTCTGCGATCGGATGAGCACCCAGGATTGGATCAACCTGATTGCCTGCGTGGGTGAGCTCGCCGTGGCGGCGCTGGTTGCTCTGCGTGCGTTGGGAGGGCCGCTGGCGACGCCGCTCATCTTTGTCAGCGTCGATTTCTTCGCCTGGAACTTCGCGCAGCTGGCGTACCACCGCTCCGGCCTCATCGCGTGGCATCTCCTCGACATGGTGGCCTCGCCGCTGGCCACGGCGTTGGCCTTCCATTTCTTGATGCGCTTCCTCGGGCGGTCCCGCCAGCTCGGGTGGGCGCTCCTTCTCATCTACGTCTATTACGGCTCCCTGGCCGGAATTGCGGCGCTCGGATGGTTTTCGAGCGGGGCCCGGCAGATCGCGCTGTCGAATCTGTGGAGCTGGATCTGGCTGGCGGGCCTGTTTCCGCTGTCGGCCATGGCGGTGGGCTTCCTGGTCCACCACCTCCGGCGCGTCGGCACCGCCGAGGAGAGAAATCGGACCTGGCTGCTGCTGGCCGCGGTGACCGTCATCTCGCCGCTGGCCTCGACCGAGCTGTGGGCCGATCTGGGGTTCCCGATCCCGCGCCTCGGGAGCGTCGGGATCATCTCCTTCACGGCGATCTTGATGACCGCCGCGCTGCGCTTCCGGCTCTTCGATCGGGCGCTCTCGCCGTCGACGGTGCTGTCGGCGATGGTGATGGGCGCCGTGGGCGGCATCGCGTACTTGACCGTGTTTCACCTGGCAGGGACCAACACGGCGCTGCTCGTGCTGGGAACGCTGACCGTCACGCTCACGCTGCTGGCGGCGGCCCGGATCATCATCGGTGCGATCATCGAGCGGCGCGATCAGACGGTGCGGCTGGCCACGCTGGGCAAGATGGCCGCGCAGATGGGACACGATCTCAAGAATCCGCTCGCGGCGCTGAAGGGCGCGGGCCAGTTCCTGCTGGAGGAGCGGCTGCAGGGGCGATCGATCGACGATCGAACCGAGTTCCTCGACCTGGTGGTCGCCCAGATCGATCGGCTGGAGATCGCCATCGACAAGTACCAGCGGCTGGGGAAGATCCAACCGATGCGTGAGTTGGTGCAGCTCAACGATCTGATCCGCAGCCTGGTGACGCTGCAGAAGTTCGGCAAGGCCGAGAGGATCGCGGTGGGAGCACAGCTCGCCTCGGACCTGCCGGAGTGTCGGGTGGATCGGGACCTGGTGGCCCGGGCGCTCGAGAACCTGCTCCAGAATGCCTTCGAGGCGTCGCCGACCACGGCCAGCGTGACGGTCCGGACCACGCTGACCAATGCGCGACAGACGCCGGGCATCATGCTGGCCGTGGAGGACGCGGGCAGCGGAATGAGCGCGCGGATCCGCGAACGCGCGCTGGACGACTTCTTCACCACCAAACCCAACGGCAGCGGGCTGGGCCTGCCGTTCGTGCGGCGGGTGGCGGAGGCGCACGGGGGCGAAGTCTCGCTCACCAGCAAGGAGGGCGCCGGGACGACCGTGCGCCTGTTTCTCCCCCTGGAGTGACCATGCCGGCCGCGAGCGCAAACATATTGGTGGTCGACGACGACCCGGCCGTAGGAAGGGTCCTCGAGGCCTTGCTCGGTCAGGCGGGGGTCGCCTGCCAGCACGTTCTGGACGGCCAGAGCGCGATCGAGGTCTTGCGGGAGCGGCCGGTCGACGTGGTGGTCACCGATCTGCGGATGCCGGGGATGAGTGGGGTGGAGCTGCTGGACGAGATCGTCGAACGGTGGCCAGAGATCCCGGTCATTCTGATGACCGCCCACGGCACCGTCGAGGTCGCCGTCGAGGCGATGAAGAAAGGGGCGGCCGACTTCGTCCTCAAGCCGTTCGATCGGGAGGAGATCCTCTTTACGATCCGGAAGCAGATCGCGGCCTCCCACCACGATGAAGGTCCGCCGGCCCCCGGGGTCAAGGGCGGACCGATCGAGAGCACCTCGCCCCGAATGCGCGAGGTCCAGGACATGATTCGCCGGGCCGCCGCCGGCACCTTCACGGTTCTCATCCGCGGGGAGAACGGCACCGGGAAGGACGTGGCCGCGCGGGCCATTCACAAGAATGGACCCCGCCGGGACGGACCGTTCGTGCGGGTCCAGTGCGCGGCCTTCCCGGACACCCTGATCGAGAGCGAGCTGTTCGGATACGAGAAGGGATCCCACTCGGCGGCGGCCTCCCGGAAGCCGGGGCGGGTGGACCTGGCGGAGGGCGGAACGCTGTTCTTGGACGAGATCGGCGACGTTCAACCGCTCGTTCAGGCGAAGCTACTTCGGCTGTTGCAGGAGCACGAATACGAACGGTTGGGCGGGACGCAGACCTTGAAATCGAACGCCCGGTTCATCGCGGCCACGCACCAACCCCTCGAGGAGCTCATCAAGAAGGGGTCGTTCCGCGAGGATCTCTTCTACCGGCTCAACGTCTTGCAGATCTGGATACCGCCCTTGCGTGAGCGGCCCGAGGACGTCGAACCACTGGCGGTGCGCTTCTGCCGCGAGGCGGGAGAGGCCAATGGCCGGGGCAAGCTGGAGATCTCGCCCCAGGCGCTGGCGATGCTGGCGCACCAACCCTGGCCGGGCAACGTGCGCCAGCTGCAGAATTTCGTGGAGCGGCTGGTGGTCATGTCGGACGGCGACCGTTTGACCGCGGCCGATGTCGCGCGGGAGCTGGATCGGAAGTCACCCATCGCCGCCCCCGCGGACGATCCGCGCGTCGGCAAAGGTGCAAGGTCGCCGTCGAGCCTTCAGGCCAGTCGGCAGGATGCCGAGCGCGAAGCGATCGTCACCGCGCTGCAGAGATCCGCGAACAACAAGTCCCTGGCGGCACGACTGCTGAACATCAGCCGCCGCACTTTGTACTACAAGCTCGTCGATCACGGGCTGATCTAGCGCCGCGACGGCGTCCCGGGCCTCGGCACTCCGAGTCCCTCCAGGGTGCGCGTGCCAGGCCGGCAGCGTGCCAGGCCGGCCGCGTGCCAGGCCGGCCGCGTGCCACACCGGCAAGGATCGGCGCTGCCGTCCGACAGGAGGACACGCGCCGACACCGCGGGTGCGCCCGGCGGGCGTCCTTCCGCGCGTTCGGATCTCGATCGCGGCTGGCATCCACGATGCAACTTCGCGAGTCGACCCTAAAAGGAGGTCTTCTCATGAACCACGCAACACAATCCCATCATTCGGTCGCCCGTGAGCTTCGTCTCATCGAACAAGAAACGTCACTCCGGATCCTGATCGCGGAGGACGACGGCGAGATGCGCCGGCTCCTCGCGTTGGTCCTGCGTCGCGACGGCCACCAGGTCGTCGAGGCGCGGGACGGAGGCGAGCTCCTGGAGGCGCTCGCCTGGACCTTGATCGAACCCGGCCGCCAGGATTTCGATCTGATCATCTGCGAGCAGTCGCTGCCCGGCGTTCCGGGTCTGACCGTCCTCGAGGGGCTGCGCGCGCGCGACCGCACCATCCCCTTCATCCTGATCACCCGCAACGGCGGCATCGCCGCGCGGGCGCGCCGCTTGGACGCCTTCGTCCTGGATCGCCCCTTCGACGTCCAGGCCATCCGAAACGCGATTCGGCAATCCGCCGACCCGGTGCGGCCCGCAAATGATTAGACTCGCGGGGTGACAGTTCCCACCCCGCGTCCGCGCGTCTTCATCAACTTCGCCTCGTCGCTGGACGGCAAGATCAACCCCGCGCCCGGGCGTCGCTCCGGGCGCTTCATGATGTCGCGGCAGCGCGAGGATCTCCGGCGCATGTTCGCGCTGCGCGGCACCGCCGACGCCATCCTGATCGGCGCGTCGAACCTGCGCGTGGATGATCCGGATCTGGCCATTCCCGCGGACGAGCACGCCGCGCGCCGCGCGCGGAGCCAGCCCGAGCCCCTGCGGGTGGTAGTGACCAGTAGCGCCGACGGGATCACGCCCGAGATGAAGATCTTCGATCCCGAGCGGGGGGGACCTTCGATCGTCGTACACACGGCGCGAATGCCGGCGGAGGCGCGCGCCCGGCTGGCGCCGGTGGCCGAGCTGGTCGAGCTGGGCGCGGTCACCGTCGAGATGAACGATCTCCTGGCCTGGCTCGCCGGTCGCGGGGTGCGAACCCTCCTCTGCGAGGGCGGCGGCGATCTCTGCGCGCAGCTCTTCGGGGCGCGCGCCGTCGACGAGATCTACCTGACGCTCGCGCCCCGCATCCTGGGCGGGGCGCGGGCGCCGTCGATGGTCGACGGCACGGGCTTCGCGCCCGACGAGATCCCCAACCCGCGCCTCGCCTCGGTCGAACAGGTCGGCGACGAGCTGTTCCTCCGTTACGAGGTGAGCTGGCCCGGTTGAGGGCTATCAGGACGCGAGATCGATCCGCTCGACCAGCTCGAGACCGATGCTTCGCTCGATGGCGGGCGCCGCCAGCAGCGTCGGACAATCGGTCGTCACAACCGCGCCGACCTGCTCCGCGACGAACCCGTACTGCGTGAGAATGCTGACGGCGGCGTGCGCGGCGACGATGTTCGTGAACGAGATCCGCATGGTCTTCTTCTGGAACGCGCGGGCAGCTCAAATTCTTCCCGCGAACGCGGCTCCGAGACGTCCGTCACGATCGGACCTTGCGAACTAACCAACCGGCCGGGCCGCGGGTCGATCATGGATGGCGCAATCGGCGAGCTGGGCCGCGAGCTTGTTCACTCGACGAAGTAGACGTCGTCGATCCAGATGTCGGTCATGAGGGGAGCGCCTGCGTCCGGGGTGATGTTCCTCTGGGCCTGCCAGTTGATGCCGTAGACCTGGGTGGGGATCCACTGCGCCTGTTGGTAGCCCCACGACGGATCGATGGCGATGCCGTCGTCCGGGGCCACGCCGCCATCGGCGCCCGCATCCAGCACCACGGTGAACTGTTGCCAACTGGTCGTGAAGTGCAGATTGTGAGCGTAGCTGTTGTAGCACTTCGACGTGTTGTTGCCGCCGCCGTTACAGACCTCGCCGCGCGGGTCGGTATCCGTATCGGGCAATTGCACCTTGACTGCCAGCCAGCCCGTCGTCACGTCCGGCGTCGTCGTCATCCCCCAGAAGGTGAAGGCCTTGTAGCGGGTGATGTCGAACGGGATGGTGGTCCTGGGGATGGATGGTCCCGCGTCGCCCGCGTCGCTCGCCGACGTGTTGCTGGCGGCGGCCCCCGCGTCGCCCTCGGGCACCTGAGCGAACTCGAAGCCGACGCCGCAGGTGTCGTAAAGGCCGTTGAGCACACAGGACTGGCGTGCCGCGTGTGCGCTCGCCTTGCTGCAATTCAACGTCTTCGTCGGCGTCGGGATCTCGCTGAAGACGAACGAACCTTGCGTTGGGTTCGACATGTCGACACCCGCGTCGGGCATGTA
>JADGRB010000113.1 GCA_017881315.1 Pseudomonadota bacterium | reverse complement strand
GTGGTTGCGGTACATGATCCGCGGCGTCAGCGGGCGGTGCATGGGGTTTCGGTGGACCATCCACTCGATGAAGTTCGCGACCACGAAGAAGACCGGCATCAGGATCCAGTCGGTCGCGCGCGCCCGCGACGCCAGCACGCCGCCGAGCGCGGCGATGGCGGCCGCGATGGTCAGCGTCAACGCGATCTGGCGGCCGGGCGCGTAGTCGGCCGCCAGGTGCTCGTCGCGCGCGAAATGCGCGGCCGCGGTCGGCAAGGGGGCCTCCTCGGTCGGGTTGGCCGGCCTCGCTGCATCTGCCTGCCCCATGATCCGAGTATGGACTCCCTGCCAAGTCATCGGCCACTGCCGGCGCGCGCTTTATCGGTACACTAGCGGGATGCCCTCTTTTGACGCGGTTTCGAAGGTCGATCTGATGGAGCTCGACAACGCGCTCAACACGGCCCGCAAGGAGCTGGCGCAGCGCTACGACTTTCGCGGGACGAATACCGACCTCGAGCGGGGGCCGGAGGGGATCGTGCTCCGGTCCTCGGATGAGCCGCACGCCGTGGCGGCGCTGACCGTGCTGCGTGAGCGGATGGCCAAGCGCGGGGTCTCGCAGCGGGCGCTCGATCCCAAGCCCATCGAGGCGGCGGGTGGGCAGACCGTGCGGCAGCTGATCCTGGTCAAGCAGGGGATCGAAATGGAGACCGCCAAGAAGATCGTCAAGGCGGTCAAGGACGCCAAGCTCAAGGTTCAGGCGCAGATTCAGGGGGACGAGCTGCGCGTTTCCGGGAAGACCCGCGACGAGCTGCAGGCGGCGATCGCCTTCATCCGCCGGGGGGACTTCGACGTCGACCTCCAGTTCGTGAATTTCCGCGACTGAGCCCAAACGGTGCGAAAATGAGCGTCGATCGGTGCCGGGCGCTAAGATCCGCGCCGTGCTGGTTCGTCGACATTCGCGCCGGTGGTTTCCACTGGCGGGCATCGCGCTCTCGGCGCTGGGCTGCCGGCACCACAAGGCCGGGCCGCCCGCGACGCCGCCCATCCCGACGGCGGCCAAGCCGGCCCGGCCGGCCATCCCCAAACGCCAGCCAGCGCCGAGCCTGGCGGCGGGGGAGACCTTCGCGTACGAGCGGGGCGTCGCCAAGAAGATCCCCATCGCGGACGCGCGCGCCGCGGGCCTCTTGGACGTCGATCTCGGCGACGGGTGGGCGCCCTACATCCTGCAGGACGGCGATCCGCCCAAGCCGAACGCCTACCGCGAGACGTTCGTGGGATTGGCCAACGATCGGCTCGACGCCGACGGCGACCCGGCGCGACCGGGCGGGCACAACTATCTGGAGGCGTTCGGCATCCCACCCACCTTGTCGGTGCTGGCGGCGCGCGCCGAGGAGGACGTGGTTCCCGCGCGCGAGGCCTGCTACGACGCCGTCGATCGCGAGGGGCTCGAGCGTTTCACGGGCGAGGTCGGGTTCCTCGATCGCGACAGATCCAAGCGGGACTACACCGAGGCGCTGCGCGACGCGGACTGGCTCGAAAAGGAGATCGCGGCGCGGTTGGCGGACGCCTCGATGACGCGCGAGGCGGCGGTCGAGGCGCTGCGCGCCGATCCAAAAGCGCGCGGCCGCGTCGATCGGGAGGCACGCGGCCGGGCGCGGGTGCGGGCGGTGCGGGCGGCGCAGGCGCGCCTGCTGTGCGAGGGGTTGCTCTCGCCGCGCAGTCGCTTCGTCCCGGGGACCTACGATCTGCCGACGCACGAGGCGCTGGCGGGCTGGGAGCGCAAGAACGACATCTTCGGCTGGGGATTCTTGGGCGGCGAGACACTGGGGTCGCTGCTCCGGCCGACGCGCGACCTTCTGCTGGACGACTTCCGGCGCATCCTGGCCGAGCGGATCGCGGATGCGGCCAGCATCGTCGAGGACGGATCGATCAACCTGGCGCGCCGCCGCAATCCCCCGACCTGGCGGGACGAGTCGGGCGCGAGCCACCCGGTTCCGGATCTGATCGACGACCACGTCAATGCGTTGCTGGGTGCGCTGGGCGTGGCCACCGCCGAGGACGCGATCGCGTTCCTGCGCGCGCACCGGGCCGGTCTCGACGGGCTCCACGTCGCCTTCAAGGCGCCGACGCTGCCCGCGTATTACCAACCGGACAGCGGGGCGACCGAAATGGACCTCGTCGCCGAGATCGACCGTGGTGACGTCTGGTACGACTTTCCGTTCGACGCGCGCGGCAAGCCGATCGTCCAGCGCCGCGAGCACTTTCCGCACCTGACGCTGTTCGTGAAGTGGCACGGCCAGAAGATCCCGCTCTGCTGGTGGCGGACCACGGTCGGATCCTGGCGCAGCGAGCTGCACGCCGACGGACACGTCTACTTCAAGTACAAGAACTCCGACGTCGGGCCGCGCATGTGGAAGGAGATCGTGGCCGCGCCAGTCTGGATCCCGCCCGACGGCACGCCGGTCGAGGATCTGCTGACGCGCAAGGTGCTGGATCGAAACGTGGGGCCGGTGACCGTGGTCAAGACCGACGTGATGGGACCGGGGTACCAGTCGGCGTACGGCCTGGTGATGGGAATTCACGTCGATTCCAAGCGGGGCGATTTCGACAACCAGATCCGGACGCACGGGTCGGTCGACTACACCTCGATCGCGCGGCGGTTTTCGCACGGCTGCCACCGGCTGGTGAACAACCGCGCCGTGCGGCTGTTCGACTTCGTGCTCCGCCACCGGGCCTACCGCCGGGTCGGGAACGTGCCGATGAATCTGAAGAAGCACTTCGAGGTCGACGGCCAGACCTACCGCTACGCGATCAAGACGCGCGGGTATTACTACGAGCTCGAAAATCCGGTGCCGGTGAACGTGCTGGAAGGGCGCATCATGGGCGAGGTGAAGAAGCCGGTCACCACGTTCGTGCGCAAGCCCGGCATCGACTACGGTCCGGCGCCGGCGGTGGGCGACGCGGCCTCGACGGCCGTGACCGCGCCGGGTCCCGAGACCGCGCCCGAGCTCGGCCCCTGAGCGCGGCGCAGCCAGCGGTCGAGCACGTAGAGCGCCCACAACGGCTTGCTGCGATCGTGCCGGCGGGCCTGGTGCTCGTCGCGCCAGGCGCGGAAAGTCGGTTGATCGACGAGACCCGTGTCCCACAGCGGTGAGTCGCGGAGCACGCCGTCCAGCCGATCTTTGAGCGGTCCGCGCAGCCAGGCGCCGAGCGGAATGCCGAAGCCCTTCTTGGGACGGTCGATGACGGCGTCCGGGATCTTCCCCCGCGCGGCCCGCTTGAGCAGGTATTTGCCGCGCCGGCCGCGCAGCTTGTGGCGGGGCGGAAGTGAAAAGGCGAAATCGACCAGCGCATCGTCGAGCAGCGGCGGTCGGACCTCCAGGCCGTGCGCCATGGAAGCGCGATCCACCTTGGTCAGCACCGAGCCCGGAAGGTAGGTGGTGAAGTCGAGCGCCAGGAGGCGGTGCAGCCAAAGGGGGGTCTCCGGCAGCGCCGCGCCGAACGTGGGCGGCAGCATCCCGCGCGCCTGGGGGATCCCCGCCGCCAGGTCCGGTAGATCGACGCTGGACATCCAGCGCAGGTGCCGCCTCACCAGATCATCGTCCCAGCGCTCGGTGAAACGCCGGAGCTTCCATTCCAGGCTCTGGTAACGATCGTCGATGGGCAGCTTCGCGATCAGGCGATCGACCAGGCCCGCGCGGGCCCAGGTCGGGATCGCCGCGTAGAACATCGCGTAGAGGTGGGCGCGGTAGGTCGGGTAGCCGCCCCACAGCTCGTCGCCGCCGTCGCCGCCCACCACCACCTTGACGTGACGGGCGGCCAGGCGGGCGAGGAGATAGGTGGGCAGGAACGACGGATCGGCCAGCGGTTCGTCGAGCCGGTCGAGCGCCAGATCGACGACGTCGAGCAGGTTCTGCTCGCGCAGGGTCTCGGTGTGAAGCTCGATGCCCAACCTCTCCGCGACCAGGCGCGCGTAGCGACTCTCGTCGAAGGTCGCGTTTTCGAACCCGATGCAGAACGCCGTCATCCGGCGCCCCGCGCGGCGCACCGCCGCGGCCGCGACCGAGGAGGAGTCGATCCCGCCGCTCAGGAAGATGCCGACCGGGACGTCGGCGACCAGCTGCGACTCGACCGCGCGCTCGATCCCGTCCCACAGTCTCTGCGCCAGCGCCGCGTCGGTCTCCCCGGTCGGCGCGCCCGGCGCCGGCACCTGCCAGAACGATCGCGGCGTCTCCAGGCGGCCCCGCTGCCAGACCAGCGTGTGGCCGGGCGGCAGCTTCTTCACGCCGCGCACGATGGTGTGGGGTGGGTGGACGTAGTCCGAGAAGAAATACGAGGCCAGCCCCTCGACGCCGAGCGCGCCGTCGACTCCGCCGTGCGCGAGCACCGCCCGCAGCTCGGACGCGAAGACCAGGCCGCCGCCTGCCAGCTCCGCGTAGTAGAGCGGCTTGATGCCGCTCCGGTCGCGCGCCAGCACCAACCGCTCGGCGGCGGCCTCCCAGATCGCGAAGGCGAACATGCCGTCGAGCGCTTGGACGCCGGCGGTGCCGTGCTCCTCGAAGTGGTGGATGAGGGTCTCGGTGTCGCTGCGGGTCCGGAAGACGTGCCCCTGCCGCTCCAGCGCCGGCCGCAGCGTCCGATAGTTGTAGAGCTCGCCGTTGTAGGTGACGACCACCGTCCCGTCTTCGTTCCCCATCGGCTGCGCGCCGCCGTCGAGATCGATGATCGCCAGGCGCCGGTGTCCGAGCGTCACCCGCCACGGGCCGGCCGCGCCGTGCCAGGCGCCTTCACCGTCGGGCCCGCGGTGGGCGATCTCGCGCAGCATGCGGGCGAGGGCGCCCGGGTCGGGCTCCCGCGCGATGAAGCCGGCGATGCCGCACATGCTCAGGCCTCGGGCGGGAATCCCGCGCGCGACGCGATCGCGTAGGCGGTCTTCTTTTGAGACTCGAAATGGGTCCGCACGATCAGCTCCGCGAGGATGCCGGTGCCGATCGATTGTACGCCCATCAAGAAACAGGTGACCGCGATCAAGAACAGCGGATTGCGGTGGACCCAGTCGCCGTCGGCGAGCTTCTCGTACAGGACGAACGCGGAGAGGGCGAAGCCGGCGAACACCATCAGCGCGCCGAGTCCGCCGAAGACGTAGATCGGCTTGGTCTGGTACCGCCGCATGAACCAGATGGTGGTCATGTCGAGCATCACCTTGAACGTCCGCAGGATCCCGTACTTCGAGCGCCCGGCCACCCGCGGCCGGTGATTGACCACCACCTCGCCGACCCGCGCCCCCATCCCGTCGGCCAGCACCGAGATGAAGCGGTGCATCTCGCCGTAAAGGCGCATCTCGTCGGTCACCTGCTTGCGGTAGATCTTGAGCGAGCAGCCGAGGTCGTGAATCTCCGCGCCGGTGAGCTTGCGGATGAAGAAGTTGGCGATCCGCGAGGGGACCTTGCGGAAGAGCAGTCCGTCCTTGCGGTTCTTGCGCCAGCCCGTGACCAGATCGAATCCTTCATCCAGCTTGCCGACCAGCAACGGAATGTCGCCCGGATCGTTCTGGCGATCGGCGTCCATGGTGACGACCAGCGCGCCGGTGGCCGCCTGGAAGCCGGCATCGAACGCAGCCGACTGCCCCGCGTTGTGCCGGAAGAAGATGACCCTCAGATAGGGGCGCTCCGCGACGGCCTGGCGGAGGACGGCGTCGCTCCCATCGCGGCTGCCGTCGTCGACCGCGATGATCTCGAACCGCTTCCCCATCTGGCCGAGCACCGCCGCGATCTCGTCGAGCAGCGGGATCAAATTCTCGCGCTCGTTGTAGACGGGGAGGACGACGCTGATGTCCATGGGGATGTCGACGCCGGCGCCCGACGCTCCGCTCCCGTTTATCATGCTTAACGTCGATTTTCAGGCAGGGGGAGGGCCCGCGGTGGATCCCAGAGGGCGCGCACGCTGGCCAGGGCTTGTGTTTCGGCGACCCGGGGCTGGCGCCCGTAGGCGCTGAGCGGCACCAGGAAGGCCGCCGCGAGGAGGAGCGCGATCGCGAGGTGGGCGGCGCCTCGGCGCGGGCTGGGATCGTCGCCGCCCGCCACCAGCGCGATGGCGGCCAGGACCACCAGCGCGAGAGGCGCCATGGACCAGGCTCCCGGCAGCTCGAGGAGCCAACCGAGCCCGTAGGGCACGAACCCCGCCCCGAGCAACGGGAAGGCGAGATCGAAGACGGGGTTGTCGAGCTGCTCCGGATAGTGCGGGTAGAGCGCGCCCGAGACCACGTTGAGGAGAACGGACGGGATGGCGAGCCCGACGATGGCCGCGGAGGCCCACCGATGCTGGCGGAGGCGGGGCCACAGCTCGATGAGTGGCACCAGCAAGAACGGCGCGACGGTGGCGATGTAGCGCGGTCCCACGCACCAGCCGCCGCGCCAGTTGCTCATGCCGGCCAGGAAAAGGAACATGCCGAGACAGATCCCCGTCACCAGCGCGGCCTCGCGGCGCGGGCCCCGCACCAGCAAGAAGATTGCGCCCGCCGCGCCGAGCGCCAGCACCGGCGAAAACGCGAACAGGCCGTAGGCGGGGGAAAACAGGAAGCTCGGGACGGTCGCCAGGTTCGGCAGCGACAGACCGTGAAAGCCGGCCTGATGCGAGGTCAGGAAGACCGGATTTTCGATGTGGGCGTACGGGAAGGCCCAGGGGCGACCGAACAGCGCGGTGTGGTAGGCGCCCAGCGCGATCACCGGCGGCACGGCGCCGGCCGCGAACTCCAGCACCCGGCCGCGGTGGCGCGCGAGCGCATAAACGCCCAGCGCGAGCGCGACCAGGAACGCCTGGTACTCGAAGATCACGGACAGGCCCGCCAGCAACCCGGCCCCGGCCAGAGCCCCCCGTCGAGGTGCCTGTCGGGAATCGTCCCCGGCATCGAGCAGCATGAAGGCGGCGAACGCCGCGGCCGCTGCCAGCGCGTGGCCCACGAACAGCACGCCGTAGGGATACAGCATCGTTCCGAGGCCGAGCGCGACGACCAGGAGATCCCGCGCCAGCGCCGACCCGGTCTTGCGCTCGACGTAGCGCGCGAACGCCCACAGGAAGATCGCCATCGGCAGCTTCACGGCGACGAGCCGCAGCCAGAAGATCGCCTCGCGCTTGCCGGGCGACCCCCACCCACACAGGGCGCGCAGCTTGGTTTGCACGAACAGCACCGGCACGCCGAGGAAGCTGACGCCGGGGGCCTTGCTCGAGTAGACGTGGCGATCGTTCTTGGCCTTGTCGTTGACGTACCCCCACTCGCGCGAGACGGCGTCGAGGTCGAGGACGTGGTGCGCGACGATGGCGCGCGTGGCCCAGACCCGGACGTTCTCGTTGGGGTTGTTGAGCCGCTCGAAGTAAGGCGAGACGATCAGGGTGGCCACGACGACGAGCAGCCACGCGGCATGACGCCGGAAGGCGCCCGCCGCGACCCACCGATGCAGCTCCATGCCCGCTCGCACCCTAGCAGCCGAGCGCGGATTTGTCTCGACGCCCCGGCGCTGGTTTGTGTCGAGGCGCAAAGCGGCGACAATCGGCGCCGTGCCTTACGACATCGTCGATCTCGTCGAGCGGCCGGACCGCGACTTCGAAGAGTTCTTCAATCCGGCCGAGTTCGAGACCCGCGCCTGGCTGGAGGATCAACACTACTGGCACCTCTACCGACGGACCGTGGTGCTGGACGTGCTGCGCGCCGCCGGGGTGGGGTCGGCCGAGGCCCTCATCGAGCTCGGGTGCGGCGCCGGAACGGTGGCGACCTTCCTGAATCAAAATGGATTGCGCGTCGACTACAGCGACGTGCACGCGGAGGCGCTGCGCTTTGCTGTCGAGCGGGCCCAGACCCGCCTCGATCCGGATGGGCCCCCGCCACGCTTCCTCCGCGCGGACATCACCCGGCGCCTGCCGCCCGGCGGATACGACGGCATCCTGCTCCTCGACGTGCTCGAGCATCTGCCCGACGACGCCTCGGTGATGCGCGCCGTGCGGGATCGGCTAGACGACCGTCTGCGCGAACGCCGGGCCGATCCCGCGCGCGCTGGGACTCGGCCCTTCGTCCTGTTCACGGTGCCGGCCTTTGCCGCGCTCTGGTCGCCCTGGGACGACCTCGAGAAGCACAAGCGTCGCTTTACCCGGGAAGGCGCCCGCGCGCTGGCCGAAGGCGCGGGTCTCGAGGTCGAGCGCGCGACCTATTTCTTCTTTCCGCTCTTCTTTGCGGCCGCCGGGGTGAAGGCCTTTCGCACCGCACGGGAAGCGTTGCTCGGCGCTCCGCCGCCGCGCTTCGAGGCGATGGCCGAGACCAAGAATCATCCCGCGCTCAACGCCACGATGCTGAGGCTGCTGGAGGTCGAGCGCCGCTGGCTGCGCAGGCGAGATCTGCCGCTCGGTACCTCGATCCTGGTCTTGGCGCGGCCGACCTTGCCATGACCGGGCGGCGCCGACTACTTGCGCGCCGCCTTGCGTGGCCCGAGGCGCTCTTCCAGACGATCCAGCTCTGATTCGAAGAGCGTCGGTGTGAAAGGAAACAGGGTCACGTTCGCGGCGCCCGACATGAGCGCCGGCTTTTCCACCGCGTCGGTCACCGTCGCGGTTCCGGCGACCACCCGGCAGCGCCGCTGCGCGCGGCTGGTGAGGCTCGACAGCACCCGGCAAGCTTCGAAGGCGTGAACGTTCGCCGCGCCCAGATCCAAAAATACCAGCTCCGGCCGGTAGCGTTCGGCCAGGCAGAGACCGATCGAAAGCCCGGTTGCGACCATGCCGCTGACGTCGGGATGGCGCCCCAGCGCCTCGCCGAACTCCAGCCGCCCCTCACCGCTGGTGGCGATCAGGAGGACCACACCTCGCCCGGGAGTTTCGAATCTTGCGCCGTCTAGCGCGAACAGAGAGGCGTCGGTGTTGACCTCGATGGGCTCCGCCCGTGGTCCACCGCGCTTCTTTTTGCCGTCGTCGGCCCGCCCGGCGCCGGCGATCTGCCGGTGGGCCTGTTCGACGGTCAAGGTTCCCGAGGCCATGGCGACCAGCAGCATGGTCTCGACATCCAGGGCGTCGGCCAGTCGGACCAGATATTCGGCCCGATCGACGTACATCTGGCCTTCTTTCCAGCGGACGGCGCGGGAGTGTTCGAAACCCAGAATATTGGCAAGGTCGCGCTCGCGGGTATCCGGCCCGCGGAGCTCACGCAGGCGCTCCATACAAAACTTCCAGAGTTCCTTCGAGGGAGGATGTCGTAGCATTTTCATAGGGTTTGCTCGCCGCGGCACGACAACTTTAGGCAACTGCCTGGCGAATGCAAACTCGGGTGAAACGCATGTGATTCTCCCGAGTAAATCATATAAGTGAGCGAAACTTCAGTAGCTATTTGCAGTGATAAAACTGACACTTCATAAATCCTTGGGCTCGCCGCAGGTAATTCTTGGCCTGGCATATTGGCTGTTCCTTGCAATTTTGTTCTCAATCCTTGCACGCAAAAAGGTGGGCCTGCACACGGGGCGGCGCCAGCTTTTTTGCACAGCTTTTTGCCGCTGAGACGACAACGCCTTAAGCTGCGTCACGTTCTATGCGCTCAAAGCGACTGATTGTTCTGGGGAGCGGGCTGGTGGTGCTCGCGGCGGTGGGTTGTGGGATTGCCATTCGTCGCGACCTGTCCGCGGTGCCGCCCGGTCAGGTCGGGTTCGATGACATGTGCGGCCTGCAGGCATACTTCGATGCGATCGAGATCAAGACCTCCCCGGCGCCGCGGATCGTGAGCGCTCTCGATCTCGAAGGGGCAAGCAGCGGCGGCAAGACGCTGCGGGGCGGCAAGGAGAGGTTTGCCTTCGACAACGACTTTCAGCTCAAACAGGTCAAGCGCGTCCTGGAAGAAAACTGGCGTCGCCTGCCCGAGCAGATCGCGAAGGCCACCGAGATCGAGATCGAGGTGAAGTGGGCGGAGAAGGCCGGCACCAAGCGCGTGATCACCGAAGAGGCATCGGAGCTCGCGGTGGGCACCGAGAGCTGGAGCTTGCCCTACCACCCCTGCATCTCAGAGTTGCTCTATGGCGAGCCGCTCTACCGCCAGCGGCGCCAGATGTGGGGACTGCCATTGCCTGTGGTCGCCACGCCCGTCTCCGACGCGGCTGCGCCCACCGATGCCCCGGCTGCGCCCACCGCCCGGCCCGTCCTCGGCGCGCACGACGCCAGCTCGAATTAATTCGGGACCCTGAAAGGGTCCCGCGCCCCCCGCGATGAGCTTCGACGGCAAAGCCGTCTACGCTCGACGCGATCTAGATCAACCAAGTCCCAGCCAGCGCTGCAGCAGCGCCTGCCCGATGAACAGGTAGGCCAGCGCCGCCAGCGCCAGGAACGGACCGAACGGGACCTGCAGGTGGCGGAGCGGTTTGCGGGCGGTGGTTGCCCCGTCGCGCCGCCGCGTCCATAGGGCGATCGGCAGGCTGATGAGCGCGCCGCCGAAGGCCCCCACGAACACCACGAACGGCAACGCCTTCCAGCCGAGCACCGCGCCGATCACCGCCAGCAGCTTGCCGTCGCCCAGACCTAGCCCTTCGCGTTTGAGCACGTAGTAGTAGAAATCGGCGATGATCCGGAAGAAGAGATAGCCGGCCGCGGCGCCGATCAACCGTTCGAGCCAGCTCGGCCCGTGCGCCCCGAAGGCCGACAGGAACAGGATCGGAATGGCCGGCAGTGTGATGACGTCCGGGAGCAGCTGGGTGGCGAGGTCGATGAACGACAGGACCAGCAGGACGCCGGCAAAGGTGAAATAGAGGGCGAAGCGCGCCAGTCGGATGCTGCTGGCTTCGGTGGGATCGGCGGCCACGAATTTCCACCAGATCGCCGCCGCCAGCAGCGCCGCGCAGAGCTCGACCACGGGATGGCGCGACGAGAACGGCGCCCGGCAGGTCCGGCAGCGACCCCCAAGGAAGAGGTACGAGAGAATCGGAAGGTTGTCGGCGGCCCGGATCGGCGTCCCGCAGCTTTCGCAGCGCGAGCCCGGCCGCACCACCGATTCGCCGCGCGGGACCCGGTCGATGCAGACGTTGAAGAAGCTCCCCCACAGGGCGCCGAACAGGCCAGCCAGAGCGGTGGCGAGGGGCGACGAAAGGAACGCCGCGCTGTCAGCCTCACCCATCGCCGGTCGATGCTAAGGTTGGCGGCGCCTTGAAGGGAAATAATGTTGTCGCGCCCGTCCTTTTGGCAGCCCTGATCGGCGCGGGCGCCTGCCACGGGCGAAGGGCCGAGCCCGGGGCGGCTCGCCGCGCGGCGGCGCTGGCGGAGGCCGTGCAGCCGTCGTTTCTCGCCCGCGCGTTGCGACAGGTGGGCGGCGCCCATTTTCACGGCGTCTCGCGCTTCGCGGTCGGCCGCTCGGGCGCGCCGCCCCTCTCGGTCACCACCACCACGGACGTGTGGGTGGACCGAGCTGGGAACTATCGCTTTCGGGAGGAGAACGATCGCGACGGCGGGCGAGAGGTCGTGCTCTACGGGCGCGAGCTCTCGGTTGCGCTACGCTATGGGAAGATGATCCGCCGCGTCGCCGAAGAGCCAGAGCCGAGCCGCCTGCTCGCGGAAGCGCTGGGCGGTCCGGCGGCGGCCCTCGATCTGGTGACGTCGCAGGCGCGCATCGCGCCGGCGGGAACCGAGTCGGTCGGTGGTGCGAACGCCTCGGCCTTTTCGCTGGCGCTGGCGGACGGCGCGCCGCAGGTCGGGGCATCCGGGCCGGCGTTCTCGGGGCTGCGGGCCTGGCGCGGCGCCGCCACCATCAAGACCTTGACCGGACGGATGGTCATCGATGACGCCAGCGGCGCGCTCATCAAGGCCGATCTGACGGCGACCTTCACGGCGAAGGCCGACGCGGATCCCGCAGAAGAGGGATCGCTCGACGTGCACACCGTTCTCAGCGACATCGCCAGCACGCCGCCCGTGCTCCCTCCGGCCGCCGAGGAGCTGGTCCTCCGTCAGCGCACGCTTCCCGAGATGCACGAGCTGCTGCGCGGGATCGCGGAGCCCCGCTCTGCGGCGGAGCCCCACCGACGGGCGGCGGCTCCATCCCACGAGGCGCGTCCATGAGCTTCGGCAAGACGCCCCCGGACGACTTGGCGCCCGAGCTGGTGTCGCCGGCGCAAGCGGCGGCCGGCGACCCTCGACTGGCCCATCTCGCCGAAAATAGACGGCTGGTGGTGCGCCGCGCCCTGATCGCGACCGCGGTGGGCGGCATCATCCCCATCCCGGTCCTCGACGACTACTTCGCCGGCCGGGTGCGCGCCGGCATGCTCATGAAGATCGGCGAGCGGCGGCAGGTCGACATCGCCCCATCTTCGGCCGAGCTGCTGGGCGATCCGCGGGACGGAACCGCCCTGCGCAACGCGACGATGACGGCCGCGACGCTGCTGGCGCTCAAGCTCGCCTGGCGCAAGTTCTTCGCGGTGCTCGCCCTCGGCCGCCGCGCCGAGGAGATGGCGACCACCTTCCAGCTCGGGATGCTCTTCGACCACTACTGCGCCAAGCTCCATGTGGGCGGCGAGATCGATCGGACGCAGGCCACGCTGCTGCGCGTGACCATCCACGGCGCGCTCGCGGAATCGGAGCGGGCGGCGCTGGTGACGGCATTCCGCGAGGGGACCCGAGTGTTGGGGCAATCGGCGCTGGAGGCGCCGGCCTGGATGAGCGAGAAGGTCGAACGGGCCGCGCACCGCTGGGCCGAAAGCGGTGGCCGCAGCGCCGATCCGGGCGACGGACTCGACCCCGACGGATCGGGCGTCGAGGCACGCTGGGTCGACCGCGCCGCCGCCGCTGTGGAGGATCGGCTCGCGCGCGCCGGCCAGAGCTACCTCCTGAGCCTGGTCACCGCGTTCGAACGCCGGCTCAAGGCCGAACCGCCGCCCGCGCCGCCGGCCGCCGGCCCGGCGTGAGGCAGGGCTGGCCCGCGCGGTGCGGCTTTGCTAAATTGAACCGCAGGTGAAGAAAACGCAGCGGTCATCGTCGTCCGGGTCCGGCAAGGGCAAAGGAAAATCGGTCAACAAGGGCGCCAAGGCCGCCCGGGCGGCCAGGGCCGAAAGGTCGGCCGGCAAGGCCGGGGGCAAGGTGGGTGCGACCCTCGCCAGCACCATGGCCAGTCGGACGGTCGGGACGGGGCGTGGACAGGCGCCCGGCCGCAAGCCGCCCGAGCGCATCCCGGTGCGCGGCGCCCGCAAGTCGAAGGTGAAGGCGCGCCCACCCGAGGAGGCGGCGGCGCCGATCCGCAACAAGGCCGATCTCGCCGAAACGCGCGCCCTGGCCATCGCGGCCATGGAGGCCGCGGTCGACAAGCGGGGGCTCGATCCGGTGCTCATCGACGTGTCGGCGATGGGGAGCTACACCGACTTCATCGGCGTGGTCAGCGGCCGCAGCGATCGTCAGGTGGACGCGATCGCCGAGAGCGTCAGCGCGACCATGAAGGCGGGTGGCCGCCCGCCGCTGGGGCGCGAAGGCACGGGAACCGGGCGCTGGACGCTGCTCGATTTCGGCGCGTTCGTGATTCACGTCTTCTATCACCCGGTGCGCGAGTTCTACGACCTCGAGAGCCTGTGGATCGAGGCGCCGCGCGTGAAGCTGGACGTGCCGCCGGAAGCGACGCTCTCCCAGCCCGACGCTTTGTACGGCGCGCTGTAGTCGCGAGCGACAAAGCTAGGCTACCCTGGCGGCTTGAAGATCGTTCTTCTCGTCGTCGGTAAGCTGCGCGACCGGAACGTGGCCGCGCTGTGCGACGACTACGTCCTGCGGGCGCGGCGCCACCTGCCGATCGAGGTGGTCGAGGTCGAGGACGATCAGGCGCTGGCGCGGCGGTGGCCGGCGGAGGGGGAGACCATCGCGCTCGAGCCGGGTGGCGAGAGCTGGACCACCGAACGGTTCGCGCAGCGCCTCGAAGAGCGGATGACCCGCGGCACACGCAGCCTGACCTTCGCGATCGGCGGCGCCGACGGCCTGCCCGCGGCGCTGGTCGCGCGCGCCAGCCTGCGGCTGTCTCTCTCCCCGCTCACGCTGCCGCACCGGCTGGCACGCCTGATCCTCAGCGAGCAGATCTACCGCGCCCTCACCATCATCCGCCACGAGCCATATCACCATTAGCGGGGCGTCCGGAGTCGCTGTTCGCGGTAGAATTCGTGGTCGATGAAGACGCCAATCGGTCAGGTGTTGGTAGTCACCGTCGCGGTCACCGCCGCGGTCTCGGGTTGCGGCGGCAGGGGCAACGGGACCGGCAGCGGTGGCCCGCGCATGACCTGGAAGGACGATGGCGTCACCGTGAACGCCGTCGGGACGACGTCCCGACTGAGCACGAGCGCAGGCAGAGACGATCTGACGATCGGCGGCACCGACTTCAACGCTGAAATCAGCCTCGCTAT
>JADGRB010000112.1 GCA_017881315.1 Pseudomonadota bacterium | reverse complement strand
AAACGCCGGCAGCGGCGCAGCGGGTCGAGGCGGAAACGCCGGCACGGCCAGCGGGCCCCTCGACGCGGGCGCCGACGGCCCCCCTCAGACCGAGGTCACCGACGCCGGCACCTGGAGCCTGGTCTGGTCCGACGAGTTCAACGTCGACGGCGCGCCCAATCCCGCCAACTGGGGCTACGAAAAAGGCTTCGTGCGCAACCAGGAGCTGCAGTGGTACCAGCCCGACAACGCCACGGTGTCCGGCGGAATCATGACCATCAACGCCGCCAAGGTCAGCATGCCGAATCCCAACTACGTGGCGGGCAGCAGCGACTGGAAGACCAACCGGCAGACCATCAACTACACCTCCACCTCGATGACGACCTCGGGAAAGCACGACTGGCAGTACGGCCGCTTCGAGATCCGCGCGCGGATCGACATTCGCCAGGGCAGCTGGCCCGCGTTCTGGGTCCTGGGCAGCGGGACCGGCTGGCCGCAGTCGGGTGAGGTCGACATCATGGAGTACTACGCCAACAAGGTGCTGGCGAACGTCTGTACGCCGGCCGGGAGCAACTGCACCTGGGACAGCACCAACCAGTCGCCCGCCTCGCTGGGCAGCAACTGGGCGACCCAGTTCCACGTCTGGGCGATGGAGTGGGACGCCACCAAGATCGACCTCTTCCTCGACGACAAGCTGGTCAACACCTACGCCGTCTCCACCGCCAACGCCTCGGGCCAGACCAACCCCTACGACAACAAGAAGTTCTACATCCTGGTCAACCTGGCCATCGGCGCCAACGGCGGCGACCCCAGCGGCACCAGCTTCCCGATCAAATACGAAGTGGACTACGTGCGCGTATATCAAAAGAAGTAATGAAGCCGGCGCGGTAGAGTAGCGGCCGTGACGGCCCCCCTTTTCTTGCGCGCGTGCAGAGGCGAAACGACCGAGCGGGCGCCGCTCTGGCTCATGCGGCAGGCCGGGCGGTATCTGCCCGAGTATCGCCAGGTGCGCGCCGGCGTCAGCTTTCTGGAGCTGTGCAAGACGCCCAAGCTGGCGGTCGAGGTGACGCTGCAGCCGATCCGGCGCTTCGGGTTCGACGCCGCCATCTTATTTTCAGATCTGCTGGTGCCGCTCGAAGCGATGGGCCTGGCGGTCGAGTTCACCGACGAGGGGCCGCGCCTGCCGCAGCCGGTACGGACGCCGGCCGATCTGGGGCGCCTGGCGACCTTCGATCCGGCGGCGCGCACCGGGTTCGTGCTGGAGACGATCGCCGGCGCGAGGCGCGAGCTCGGCGACACGCCGCTCATCGGTTTCGCCGGCGCACCCTTCACCGTCGCCACCTACGCGATCGAAGGAAAGACCTCCAAAGGCTTCGGCGAGACCAAGAAGTTCTTCTACCGCGAGCCCGAGGCCGCCCATCGGTTGCTGGCGCTGATCGGCGAGGCGACGCGCGACTACCTGGTCGCGCAGGTGCGGGCCGGCGCGCAGGCGGTGCAGCTCTTCGATTCGTGGGTCGGCGTGCTCTCGGCCGAGGATTTCGAGACCTACGCGCTGCCACCGACGGCAGCGCTGGTGGCCGCGCTGCGGGCGACCGGCGTGCCGGTGATCTATTTCGGCAACGGCGCGGCCGCGATCCTGGATCGGGTCGCGCGGGTGGGCGCCGACGTCTACGGCGTCGACTGGCGGCTGCCCATCGACGAGGCGCGGGCGCGTCTGGGCGGGGCGCGCGCGGTGCAAGGGAATCTGGATCCGGCGGTGCTGCTCGGGCCCGCGGCGGAGATCGAACGGCGCGCCAGAGAGATCGTCAGGCGCGGCGGCAAACGAGGCCACGTCTTCAACCTGGGGCACGGGATCACCCCGGACGTGCCGATCGAAGCCGTCGAAGCGCTGGTCGCCGCCGTCCGGAGCTGCTGACGGCCGTGGACGCGCCGCTCGGCATCGTCGCGCTCAACCTGGGTGGCCCGGGATCGCTCGACGAGGTCGAGCCGTTCTTGCGGCGTCTCTTCGGCGATCCGGACGTCATCCAGCTCGGCTGGGCGCGACCGCTGCAGCCGCTGCTGGCGTGGGTCATCGCGCGGCGGCGGGCGCCGTTTTCGCGCGCGGCCTACGCGCAGATCGGCGGCCGCTCGCCGATCACCGAGGAGACCAAGGCGCAGGCGACCGCCGTCGCCGATGAGCTCGGGCGGCGTGGGATCGCCGCCGTCCCGACGGTGGCGATGGCGGCCTGGCGCCCGGACGCCGACCAGGCGCTGGCGGAGCTGGCGGCGCACGGCGTGTCGCGCGCGGTGGCGCTGCCGCTTTATCCCCACGAGTCACGCACCACCACCGGCTCGTCGCTGGGGCAGCTCGAGGCGGCCCGGGCGCGGCGCGGCGGGATCGAGATCGCGCCCATTCGCCGATATCCCGACGCGGAGGGCTTCATCCGCGCCGTTTGCGACCGCGTCGAAGAGGCAATCGCCACCCTGCCGGCGGCCGATCGCGACCGTGCGCCGGTGCTCTTCTCCGCGCACGGTCTGCCCGAGGTCTACATCCAGCGGGGGGATCCCTATCTCGACGACGTCCGCATCACCGTCGCCGCGGCGACCCAGCGCTTGAGGCTGGGGGGGCGCGCGCGCCTCTGCTTCCAGAGCCGCGTCGGTCGCCAGCGCTGGCTCGGGCCGTCAACGGAAGCGGCGCTCGACGAGCTGGCCGGGGCCGGCACGCAGGCGGTGGTGGTGGTCCCGATCGCCTTCACCGGCGAGCACATCGAGACGCTGCAGGAGATCGACATCCTCTACAAGGAACGGGCCGAGCGGGCCGGCATCCTGCACTTCGCGCGCGCGCGCACCGTCGGCTGCCACCCCGCCTTCATCGGCGCGCTGGCCGATCTGGTGGAAACCGCGGCCCGCGGTCGGAGCTGGATCTAGGACGGCCCGGTGCGGATCGCGATCGTCGGCGGCGGCATCTCGGGTCTGACGGCCGCGCATCTTCTGTCCGCCCGCGGCCACGACATCGTGCTCGTCGACGACGGTGTGGCGCCGGGCGGCCTCATCGCCAGCGTGCGGCGCGACGGCTTTCTGTGCGAGCGCGGACCGCAGGCGCTGCTCGATGGCGCGACCGAGACCCGCGCCCTGGTCGCGTCGGCGGGCCTCGCCGATCGCGCGCTCGCCGCGTCGCCGGCGGCGCGGCGGCGGTTCGTCTACGTCGACGGCGCCTTGCGGGCATTTCCGAGGAGCCCGCCGGCCCTCCTCAAGACCAACCTCCTCGGCCTGCGCGCCAAGCTGCGCATCTTCGGAGAGCCGTTCGTCGCGCGGCGCAAGGCGGGCGACGACGAAGAGGAGAGCGTGCTGGCGTTTGTGGCCCGCCGCTTCGGCGCCGAAGCGGCCCGTCGGGTCGCCGCGCCGGCCTTGATCGGCATCTACGCCGCCGACGCCGCCAGGCTTTCAGTGCGCGCCGCACTACCGCGATTGGCCGCGATGGAGCGGGAGCACGGCAGCGTGCTGCGCGCGCTCTTCCGGCGGCGCGGCTCGCCCGGGATCGGAAAGGCGATCTCGTTCCCCGAAGGCCTCGGCGAGCTGCCGGCCGCGCTGGCCGCCGGCCTGGCGGGTGAGCGCCTGACCGCCCGCGCCGCGGCCATCGAGCGGGGCGGGAGCGGCTGGCGTCTCCGCACCGAGGCGGGCGCCACCCTGGAAGCGGAGCGGGTCGTCCTGGCGACCCCGGCGGCCGCCACGGCCGCCCTGCTGGCGCCGCACGCACCGGAGGCGGCGGCGGCCCTGCGCGCGATCCGCCACGCGCCGGTGGCGGTGACCTGTTTGGGCTTTCGCGGCTCACCCGGCGGTCGGGACCTCGGCATGGACCTTCACGCCTATGGCTTCGTGGCCGCGCGCGGTGAGGGGCTGCAGCTCCTCGGCTGTCAGTACGACTCGTCGGTCTTCCCGGGACGGACGCCGCCAGGTGGCGTCCTCCTGCGAGCGCTCATGGGCGGCGGCTTCGATCCCGCGCTGGTCGACGCGGACGACGACATCATCGCCGGGCAGGCGGTCGGCGATCTGAGGCGCGCGGCCGGCCTCCGCCGCGATCCCGACTTCGTCGACGTCTGGCGGGCCCGCCCCGGCATCCCGCAGTACGACCTCGAGCACGCCACCCGCGCGCGCGCCGTCGACGCGGCCCTGGCCCGGCTCCCCGGGCTGGCCGTGATCGGCCACGCCCTGCGCGGCGTCGGGCTCGGCGACTGCATCCGCGCCGCCTCCGATCTGGCCACCACTTTCGGGGCTTGATTCCGGGGCCCCGCGGCCGGATCCTCGCTCCCGGAGGACCCATGCGCGCCCTGAAAAACCTCTTTGTGTTCATCGTGATCGTCGCCGTGCTGGGGGGTGGGGCGATCGCGGCGCTTCGCATCGCCCGCCAAAAGCCGTCCACCCCCGAAGAGATCAAACCGAACCTGATGGCCGTGAGCGCCGCGGGGATCTACCTCTATGCGGCGCGCGTCGGCAGCAAGGTGATCTTCTTCGACACCGGCGCCGATCCGGCGGGGAGCACGATCGACACCGCGCTGGGGGCGCTCCGCGCGGGACGCGGCGACGTCTCCGATGTCTTCCTCACCCACGGCCACGGCGACCACACCGCGGGCGCCTCTAGCTTGAGCGGCGCGCGGGTCCACCTCGGCGCGGCCGATGTCCCGCTCGCCGAGGGGAAGGCGCCACCGGACAGCCTGGTGGCCCGCCTCATGGCCAAGGCGATGGCGGCACCGCCCATCAGCGTCAGCGATCCCCTCACGGGCGTGGCGACCATCGACGTGGGCGACGGAAAATCCGTGAAAGCCTTTCCGGCCCCAGGCCACACGCAAGGCTCGTACGTCTTCCTCTACGAGGGCGTCCTGTTCGCGGGCGACACGGTCCTGCTCAAGCAAGGGCGGCTCGACAAAGGACCGTCCTTCTTCGACAGCAACGCCGACCAGGCCAAGGCCTCGATCCGAGCGCTCAAGCAGCAACTCGACGGCGCGGAGATCTCGGTGGTCTGCACCGGCCACGGCGGCTGCACACCGGTCGGCCTCGGCCGCAGCATGCTCGAGGACTTCATCGGCCGGCTCGGCGGCTGAGACCGCGCCCGCGGGTCGAGCGCCCGACCCGCGGCTCAGCCCGCTGGGTAGCCGACCGAGATCCGGGCCATCACCGCCGCGACCACCCGATCGCAGCGCGACAGGTGGAAATCGAAGACCTCGCGGGTGGCGGCGCCCAGCCGTGCGTCCAGCAGGCGCCGCAATTCGGCGCGCGCGCGGTGCAGGCGCACCTTCACCAGATCTTCGCTGATCTCGAGGCAGGCGGCGGTCTCGATGGTCGACAGCTCTTCCACCTCGCGCAGCATGAACACCATCCGGTAGCTGTCCGGCAGCTCGTCGACGGCGCGTTCGACCAACCCGCCGAGCTCTCGGGCCGAGGCGGTCTCCTCGGGACCGAGGTCGCCTCTGGCAGACGATCTTCCACTGGGCGCGCCGCCGAGCACTTCTTGGCCGTCCATATCATCCTCCCTCAGGTCGACCAGCTCGCGGCCGACGAAACGCCCGCGGCGCCGCACGCGAGCCAAGGCTTCGTTGACGGCGATCCGGGTCAGCCAGGTCGCCCAGGCGGCGCGCCCCTCGAACTGGCCGAGCGCCCCGTAGGCGCGCACATAGGTTTCCTGCATCACGTCCTCGGCCTCGCCGTCGTCGCGGACGATCGCGCGCGCCACCCGGAACAGCCGGCGGTTGTAGCGCCGCATCAGCACCTCGAAAAGACCGGTCTCGCCGGCCAACACCCGGGCCGCCACCTCCTCGTCGGTCAACGTCGCATTTGCCGACGCGACCGGCGCCGCCGCCCCCTTCTCACCCGAAACGAGATTCATCCTCCATATAGAGTCGGCCCCCCGCGAAAGGTTACAGTAAGCTCCGCCCATGCAAGCCCTGCCTCACGCCGTTCGGCTGTTCGCGGCGCTGGTGGCGCTGGCGGGCGCCCCCGGACGGACCCCATCGCCCGACGAGCAGCGGCTCTTCGAAGAGGGGGCCCGCGCTCTTGCGACCGGCGACGCTCCGGCGGCCGAAAAGGCCTGGCAGGCCGGCTACGCGCTCGGTCACGATCCGGCATTTCTGGTTCACATCGGTGAAGCCCAGGAGAAGGCGGGCGCGCCCGCCCAGGCTGTGGCCAGCTATCGCCGCTACCTCCAGCAGGTCCCGGACGCCTCCGATCGGGTCGACATCGAGCAGCGACTGGCGCGCCTGGCGCCCGCCGCACCCCCGGCGGCGACAGCCTCGGCGCCCGCCGAATCACCCCCCGGAGAGTTCGGCGCCACCGGCGCCACCGCCGCGACGCCCGCGCCCGCCGCCCCGACGCCCGCCAGAGCGGGGGCCGTCGGCGCACCCGGCGCCAGTCCCCGGGCGGACGAGGAGCTGCCCGCCAGCGGGGCTCCGGCGTCCTCAGGGTGGAACCGGTACAACATGACGGCGCTCGTGGCCACGGCGGTGACGGTGGTCTTGCTCGGAACCGCCGGCTTCTTCGCCGCGTCGGCGGGCTCGGATCGGGACGACATCAACCGCCTCGTTCAGTTCCACGATCCGGTCACCGGCGCGCCGCTCGCCTATTCGAGCGTCGCCGCGCAGTACACCCACGCCATGGATGAAGGGCGCCGGGACGATCACGACGCCAAGGTGGCGCTGGTCGGCGCGACGGTCACCGCCGCGGTCGCGGCGCTCTTCTTCGTCTTCGATGCGACGCTCACCCGGCAGCCGGCGGTCTCGATCGCCCCCACCCGCGACGGCGGCCTGGCCGCCGTTGGAGGTTGGACATGGCGGTGGTGAGACGCTGGAAGTCGGTCCTCCGGCTGGCGGCCGTGCTGGGCGCGGTCGCGCTCAGCCTCGCCGCCTGCTTCGATCCCCAGCAGCCGGGATGCGCCTTTTCCTGCGCGACCGACGGACTCTGCCCGTCGGGTTACACCTGCCAGGCCGACAATATTTGCCACCGCAACGACGGCCAGGGAACCTGCACGCTGACCGGCGTCACCGGGGACGCCGGAGGCGACGGACCCAACGACGCCGCCGACGCCACCCCTTGATCCCGAGACCCTGCTTTGTATTTGACGCCGGCTGGCGAGCGGGGGAAGTTAGGGCCGGGGGGAAAACAGAGGAATGGTATGTCCGACGCCCCTTCGCCGCCGATTCGAGTCCTGATCGTCGATGACGATCGGGACATCCGGGAGCTGCTGGGCGATCTGCTCGCCGATGAGGGGTTCGCGGTGGAGGCCGCCTGGAACGGCGAGACCGCCCTCGCCCGCCTGAAGGACGGCTTTCACCCCGACGTCATCGTCCTCGACATCATGATGCCGATCATGGATGGACTGACCTTTCGGGCCCTGCAACGCAGCCACCCGGCGCTCGCCGACATCCCGGTCGTCGGCCTCACCGCCTTCCCCTCGCCCGAGGCCGATTTCGAGTGCCTGGCCAAGCCGCTGCGGTTCGAGGTCCTGGTCGACAAGCTCCGCCGCGCGGTCGCGCTTCGCTGAGCGGGACGGCTCTTTTCGCGTGGAGCCGACCGCGCGGGCCGTATAGACTCCCGCGCGGAAAGATTATGGGGTTTTCCAATCTATTTTCGAAGGATGGCCGCGAGCTGCGCGCGCGGGAGAAGAACATCGCCCGCGCCATCAACAAGTGGTCGCAGTCGCCCGACCGCCTCAAGGCCCTGCAGTCGCTGTCCGAGGACGGTTCGCCGGAGGCACTCTACGGCCTGCTGCGCCGCTTCGGGATGATGTACGACAAGACCATCGACGACGAGCAAGAGAAGGAGTGGGTGTTCGAGGTCTTGGTGGAAAAAGGGGCCACCGTGCTGGGGCCGCTCAAGAAGTATCTGTTTTCCGCGGAGTCGATCACCTGGCCGCTGCGCCTGCTCGACAAGGTCGTGGCGACCAAGGAAGAGGTCATCGCGATGGTGGAAGAGGTCCTGGCGCGCCATGAGCCCGGCTACGAGCGCGATCCGACCAAGAAGATCCAGCTCATGAAACATCTGGAAGGGATCAAGCACCCGCGCGTCTCACCGCTGGTGCTCCCCTACCTGGCCGACATGGACGAAGGGGTGCGTTGCGCCGCCGTCGATGCTCTGGTGGGGCAAGCCGACGAGCCGGCGGCCCGCCTGCCGCTCCTCGAGCACTTCGTGTCGGACAAGGAAGACAGCTTGCGCATCCGGCTCCGGATCGCCGAGGGATTCGCCGACCTCGGATGGACGCTGGGCGCCGAGCGCGCCGCGGTCGAGAAACGCCTGCCCGACGCCTTCCAGATCGAGCCGCGCGATCCGAAGGCCAAGGACGCGGCCACCTCGCGGATCAAGAAGAAGCCGGCGGCCAAGGAATAGCGCCGTGCCGAAACGCGACGACATCAAGACGGTCATGCTGATCGGGTCGGGCCCGATCGTGATCGGTCAAGCCTGCGAGTTCGACTACTCCGGCACCCAGGGGGTGAAGGCCCTCAAGGAAGAAGGGTACCGGGTCGTGCTGGTGAACTCCAACCCGGCCACGATCATGACCGACCCGGAGATCGCCGATCGGACGTACGTCGAGCCGCTCACGGTCGAGGTGCTCACCAGCGTGATCGAACGCGAGCGGCCCGACGCGATCTTGCCGACCTTGGGCGGGCAGACCGCCCTCAACCTGGCGCTGGAGCTGCACCGCTCGGGCGTGCTGGCCGCCTACGGCATCAAGCTGATCGGCGCCCAGGTCGAGGCGATCGAGAAGGCCGAGGATCGCGAGCTCTTCAAGAAGGCGATGCAGAAGATCGGCCTCGACGTGCCGCTGTCGGGCTACGCGCACAGCCTGGAAGAAGGCCGAACGATCCAGGCGGCGATGGCGGCGGAGACGGGCGTCGGCTACCCGGTGCTGCTGCGGCCGTCGTTCACGCTGGGCGGCTCGGGCGCGGCGGTGATCTGGAACGCCGAGGAGTTCGAGGCCAAGATGCAGTGGGGCCTGCAGCAGAGCCCGCGTGGCGAGGTGCTGGTCGAGCAGTCGGTCCTCGGCTGGAAGGAATACGAGCTCGAGGTGATGCGCGACACCAAGGACAACGCGGTCATCATCTGCTCGATCGAGAACTTCGATCCGATGGGTGTTCACACCGGCGATTCGATCACCATCGCGCCGGCGATGACCTTGACCGACAAGGAGTATCAGATCATGCGGGACGCGGCCCTGGCCGTGATCCGTGAGATCGGCGTGGAGACCGGTGGGTCGAACATCCAGTTCGCGGTCAACCCCGCAGATGGCCGGATGATCGTGATCGAGATGAACCCGCGGGTGTCGCGCAGCTCGGCGCTGGCGTCGAAGGCGACCGGATTCCCGATCGCCAAGATCGCGACCAAGCTGGCGATCGGCTACACGCTCGACGAGATCCCCAACGACATCACGCGCGAAACGCCCGCCTGCTTCGAACCGACCATCGATTACGTGGTCACGAAGATCCCCCGCTTTGCCTTCGAGAAGTTCCCCGGCGCCGACGAGGAGCTGGGCCCGCAGATGAAGTCGGTCGGCGAGGTGATGGCGATCGGGCGGACCTTCAAGGAGAGCCTGGGCAAGGCGCTGCGCTCGCTGGAGATCGGCCGCTGGGGGCTGCACCTCGACGGGGCGCCGCCCCTGGAAGAGCTCAAGCGCCTCATCGTGCGACCCAACCCCGATCGGCTCTGGCAGCTCGCCGAGGCGCTGCGGGTCGGTCTGACGGAGGCCGAGGCCCACCAGCTCACCAAGATCGATCCCTGGTTCCTCCGCCACCTGAAACAGATGACCGACGAGGATCGCGACACCGAGATCGAAGGCGCCGCCAAGGGCGCCGCGTTGCTCGAGGACGCCGCCGGCCTCCTGCGCCGCAAGCGGATCGGCATGTCCGATCGCCGGATCATGAAATTGACCGGCACCTCGGAGGAGCAGGTCCGCCAGGCGCGTCTCAAGTTCGGAATCCGCCCGGTGTTCAAGCGGGTCGACACCTGCGCGGCCGAGTTCGAGGCCCAGACCCCCTACCTCTACTCCACCTACGAGAGCGGCTTCGAGGAGCAGGTCGGCGGCGGCGAGACCGTCGAAGACGAGATCCGACCGACCAGCAAGAAGAAGATCGTCATCCTGGGCGGCGGCCCCAACCGGATCGGCCAGGGGATCGAGTTCGACTACTGCTGCGTCCACGCGGTCCAGGCGCTCCGCGAGGACGGCTACGAGACGATCATGATCAACTGCAACCCGGAGACCGTGTCGACCGACTACGACACCTCCGACCGCCTCTACTTCGAACCGCTGACTCGAGAAGACGTCCTCGAGATCATCGAGGCCGAGAAGCCCCAGGGCGTGATCGTCCAGTTCGGCGGCCAGACCCCGCTGCGACTGGCGGTGCCGCTCATGAACGCGGGTGTCAAGCTGCTCGGCACCAGCGCCGACGCCATCGACCGCGCCGAGGACCGCCGGCGTTTCGGAGATCTGCTGGCCAAGCTCGGGTTGCGCGCGCCGGCCTGGGGCACCGCGCGGGGCCTCGGCGAAGCCACCGAGATTGCGCGGCGGATCGGCTATCCGGTGATGGTGCGACCGTCTTACGTGCTGGGCGGGCGCGCGATGGAGATCGTCCACGATGAATCGGGGCTGGCGCATTTCGTGGCCAACGCGATGGAGGCCTCCCGCCGCGAGAGCTTGAGCTCGCGCGCCGGCGAGGAGGACGCCCCCATCCTCATCGATCAATTCTTGCCCGACGCCATCGAGGTCGACGTCGACGTGGTGGCCGACGGCCAGGACGTCATCGTGGGCGGCGTCATGGAGCACATCGAGGAGGCGGGCATTCACTCCGGCGACTCCGCCTGTTGCCTGCCGCCCCACTCGCTGGCGCCCGAAACGGTGGAGGCCATCAAGACCCAGGCCCGCGCCCTGGCCCGCGAGCTCGACGTGCGCGGCCTCATGAACGTCCAGTTCGCCGTGCCGCGCGACGGCCGCGGCATCTTCATCCTCGAGGTCAACCCGCGCGCGTCGCGCACGGTACCGTTCGTCTCCAAGGTGACCGGCGTGCCCCTCGCCAAGGTGGCGGCCCGGATCTCGGTGGGACGCACCCTGCGCGAGATGGGGATCAAAGAGGTCACCCCCAAACACGTCGCCGTCAAGGAGGCGGTCTTCCCGTTCGCGAAGTTCGCGGGGGTCGACACCATCCTGGGGCCCGAGATGCGCTCGACCGGCGAGGTGATGGGGATCGACACCACCTTCGCGGCGGCCTTCGGCAAGAGCCAGCTCGGCGCCGGCACCAAGCTGCCCACCGGCGGCTGCGTGTTCCTCTCCGTGCAAGACCGCGACAAGGCCGGCGCGGTCGCCGTCGCCAAGGGGCTGGTCGATCTCGGCTTTCAGTTGCTGGCGACGGTCGGCACGCACCGCCTGCTGCGCCAAAACGGGATCGCGGTCGAGCGGATCAACAAGGTGCGCGAGGGGCGCCCGCACTGCGTCGACCGGATCCTCGACGGGGGCATCCACCTGGTCATCAACACCACCTCGGGCGCGGCCGCGATCAAGGATTCCTTTCCGATCCGGCGCAACGCGCTCTTGCGCGGAATCCCCTATTACACGACCCTGTCGGCTGCGAGCGCCGCGGTCGGCGCCATCGCGGAGCTGCGCGCCGGCAAGATGAAGGTGCGGTCGCTGCAGGAATACCAGAGGGGGTGAGGTCGTCATGGCAAAGTTTCCGATGACACCGCAGGGGCAGCGGGCCCTCCGCGAAGAGCTCAAGCGGTTGCGCGAGGTCGAGCGCCCCAAGAACGTGCTCGATATCGAAGAGGCGCGCGCGCACGGCGATCTGAAGGAGAACGCCGAATACCACGCCGCCAAAGAGCGGCAGGGGTTCATCGAGGGGCGCTCGCGCGACATCGAATCGATCCTGGCGCAGGCGGAGGTCATCGACCCGACCAAGCTGTCGGGGACCAAGGTGGTCTTCGGCGCGACCGTCAAGCTGACCGACGCCGACAGCGGCGACGAGGTGACCTATATGGTCGTGGGCGATCACGAGGCCGACATCAAGGCGGGACGGATCTCGATCTCCGCGCCGCTCGCCCGCGCCATCATCGGTCGCGAGCGCGGCGAGTCGGTCACGCTCAAGACCGGCAAGGGGACGCGCGAGTACGAGATTTCGGACGTCCGCTTCGGCTGAGCGCCGCGCAGAATCTCAGGATCTAACGATCGGTGCCGAGATCGGCCCGAGTGTCCGTCGACAGGGCGTCTTCCCGGTTTGAATCGACCGCGCCGTCCGAGGTGCCCGCGCCACCGGTGCCGCCCACACCACCGGAGCCGCCCACACCATCGGAGCCACTGGCGCCACCGGCGCTCGAGCCGCCCGAGCCGGTGCTGGTCGGGGTAGTGGCCTCACAGTGGCCAGAGGACGCCGACACGCCGTAGACCGAACAGATTCCGCTCTCGCAATCGCTGTTCTGCACGCAGCGGCCGCCGACGCCCTGCTTGCAGCCGAGACCGGCCAGCGCGCAGGCGAGCAGGAGGCCGAAACCGCCTAAGGGTGACCGGGGCATGCGAGGTGGGTCAGTTACCACGCACCCACTCGACTGTCTATGGCCGATACCTTGAGGTACGTTTCCGACATGCCAGCTTCGATTCGATGGGCCGGGGTTCTGGTTGCCTGCGCGGTGATCGTCGCGGGCGCCGGCCATGCCGTCAGCGGGGGTGCGGATAAACCGGAGGACAGCCGAAAACCGGAGGCGCGCAAGAAAGCCGGCAAGCAGACCGCGGCGGAGAAGGAAGCCGAGGCCTTCATCGCAACGGTGACCAGCCTGCTGACACCGGTCGATCAGAGCGCGAACCTGGCCGACTGGGAAGCGGCCACCGACGTCACGCCCGAGCACACCGGCCAGCGGGTGGGCGCGGACAAGGCGCGGGCCGCGCTGGGCGGCTCGAAGCTCATCATCGAAAAGACCAAGACGCTGCTCAAGAACGAAAAGCAGCTCGATGAGGTCACGGCGCGCCAGCTCAAGAAGCTGCTGCTCGGGGCCGCCGAGAACCCGGGGACGATTCCCGAGGTGGTCGGCAAACGCGTCGAGGCGGAGGCGCACCAGTCGAGCGTCCTCGACGGCTACACCTTCTGCCTGCAGCCGACCAAGGGCGGCGGCTGCGCCCGCCCCATCAGCGCCAACGAGATCGACGACATCCTGCGCAAGTCGCGCGATCTCGGCGAACGGTTGCGCGTGTGGAACGCCTCCAAGGAGGTCGGGCGACCACTCAAGCCAGGCCTGGCGGAGCTGGTCAAGCTGCGCAACCAGGTCGCGCGCGAGATGGGGTACGGGTCCTACTTCGCGCTCCAGGTCGCCGACTACGGCATGACCGTCGACGAGATGATGGCGCTCCTCGACGACGCGCTCACGACGACCAGACCGCTCTTCGACGCCCTGCACTGCTTCGCCAAGTACGACCTGGCGGCGCGCTTCAAGCGCCCGCCGCCCCGCCTGATCCCGGCGCATTGGATCGCCAACCGCTGGGCGCAGAGCTGGCCCGGTCTCATCGAAGGCGCCAACCTGGATCCGCTGTTCAAGGGCGCGTCGGCCGAAAGCATGGTCAAGAGCGCCGAAAACTTCTACGTCTCGCTCGGCTTCCCCAGGCTGCCCGCGTCGTTCTGGGAACGCTCCGATCTCTATCCCGTCCCCGCGGGCGTGGCGCGCAAGAAGAACGCCCACGCCTCCGCCTGGCACATCGATCACGCGCAGGACGTTCGATCGCTCATGAGCGTGGAGCCCAACGACCAGTGGTTCGAAACCGCGCACCACGAGCTCGGCCACATCTACTACTTCCTGTCGTACGCGCGTCCGGAGGTGCCTTATCTCCTGCGGGATGGCGCCAACCGGGCCTTTCACGAAGGCATCGGCGAGCTGGCCAAGCTGGCCAGCCAGCAGACCCCCTACCTGGTGAAGGTGGGCGTCATGCCGGCGGGGAAGGAGCCGGACCCGACCGGCTGGCTGCTGCAGTCGGCGCTGGACTCGATCGTGTTTCTCCCCTTCTCGGCGGGCACCATGAGCCACTTCGAGCGGGACCTCTACGAGACCGACCTGCCGCCCGCTGAATGGCAACACAAGTGGTGGGAGTACGTCGCCGAGTTCCAGGGGGTGGTACCGCCCGCCGGCCGCGACGGCGACTTCTGCGACGCCTGCACCAAGACGCACATCAACGACGACCCGGCGCAGTACTACGACTACGCGCTGGCGACGCTCATCAAGTTCCAGCTCCACGACCACATCTGCAACAAGATCCTCAAGCAGGACGTGCGCGCCTGCAACTACGCCGGCAGCAAGGAGGTCGGCAATTTTCTCAAGGGGATCTTGTCGCTGGGCGCGACGCGCGACTGGCGGACCGTCATCAAGGAGGCGACCGGCGAGCCGATCTCGCCGCGGGCGATGATGGCGTTTTACGCGCCC
>JADGRB010000111.1 GCA_017881315.1 Pseudomonadota bacterium | reverse complement strand
CGAGCTGGCGCCGGTGGCCGCCGCCCGCGTCCTCGCGCTCTATGACGAGGTCGGCCTTGGCGACCGGGCTCGGATCGGCAAGCGGCTCCGACCGGTCGAGCTGGCGCGCGACCCGGCGCTCCCCTGGTTGGCGCGAATCGATCTGGCGCGCCTGGGCGATCATATGGCCCGACAGGCCGGCGACGCCGAGGCGCTCGCGCGGGGGGCGGCCGAGGACGGTTGTGCGGGATCGGTGTTCGAGATCGGATCGCTCGGTCCCTTCCCGCACCTCGACCTCGGTCGCGCCTCGACGCCTGATCGGCAGCTGCCGACCGGGAAATGGCGAGCGCTCTCGGTCTCCGGCTGTCGCCTGGACGCGCCGCTGTCCGCGGACGGCCGGGGGGAGGCGCGGGTGCTGCGCGCCGCGATCGTGGTCGGCGCGGGTCGCTATGAGATCGTCGTCGACTTCGAGGGCGAGGCCCGCCTGTCGGTCGACGACGGCGCCTGGGTGGCCCACGGCCAGGCGGGACGCTACGGCCCGCGTCTCACCGCGACGCGGGTGGCGCTGGCGGCGGGGCGGCACGAGATCACCTTGCGGACCGCGAGCAAGGCCGGCCAGACGCGCCTCGCGCTCTGGGTGTTGCCCGACGATCCGGGCCGAGCCGCACAGTTCGTCGATCCGCGCGATCGGGTCGCCACCGCCGCGGCGGCCCTGGTGACGTCCGAACCGGCCGGGTCGGTCCCCGGCCCAGAGAAGACCGGTCGGCGCGCGCTCGGCGCGTACGCGGCCGCCTTCGTGGCGGATCGGGTGGGGGCGATCGATGAGGTGTCCGGCGCGCTCGATCGTCTCGACGCCTGGCCGCGGTTTGCGCCGGCTCTCGCGCTCCGCGGGGAGATCGCCCGCCGCGATCCGACGCGGCCCGTGACCTTCGCGCGCGATGCGGCTCGCCGATTCCTTCGCGCGGCGGTGGGCGCCGATCCGGAGCTCGCCCGCGGCTGGCAAGCCCTGGCCGAGGTGGAGCTGGAAGACGATCGTCCCCGCGAGGCGATCGAAGACGCGCGTCGGGCCGAGCGCGCGACCCCGGGCTGGTGGGCGCCCGATCTCCTGCTGGCCCGGGCGCTGGCGGCGCGCGGCCTCGACTTCGACGCCGACCGCGCGCTCGCCGACGCGGCCCACGAGACCGGGGTCGAGGCCGCCTTGGCCGCGCGGACGGCGCTCGCCGGCGCGCCCTGCGCCGTCATCGAAGCGCTGCGGGGACAAGCGCAAGACAAGCGGCAGCTCGAGCGGGAGGACCAGCTGGCTTCCGCGCTGGTGGGCTGCGGGGGCGACGTCGAGGCGCGGGCCTATCGCGCGCGGGCCCGGGGCGAGCTGAGCGAGGCGATCGCGCTCATGCGCGGGGCGCTTCGGCTCGATCCGGGGCGAGACGATCTGGACGGCGAGCTGGCGCTGCTGCTGGCGGCCAACGGACAGCGTGGACAAGCCCTGGCGGAGCTCTCCGCGCTGGTGGCCCGCGATCCGTGGGATCCGATGCGACGCGTTCGCCTGGCGGATGCCCAGGCGGCGGCCGGCCAGCTCGCCGCCGCGCGGGCGACGGTCGAATCCGCACTCACCGCCCGGCCCGACGTTCTCGAGGTGCGCCGGTCGGCGCGCGCGCTGGGCGTGTCGTTGCCGCTCGACGGGTTTCGCGTCGACGGGCGCGCCGCGATCCGGGCCTTCGAGGCGGCGGGCGGCCACTATGCGGCCCCCGCGGTGATCGTGCTCGATCGTGGCGTGACGCGGATCTTCGACAGCGGCGCGACGATGATGTTGACGCACGAGATCGTGCGGGTGGACAGCAAGGACGCCATCGATCGCTGGGGCGAGATCGAGGTTCCGCCCGGCGCCGAGATCCTCACCTTGCGGACGCACAAACCGGATGGCACCACGCGCGAGCCGGAGGAGATCGCCGGCAAGGACAGCATCTCGGCGGCCGATCTGGCCATCGGCGACTACGTGGAATGGGAGCTCCTCGAAACCCACTCGCCCTCGCAGGCGTTTGCCCCCGGCTTCCTGGGCGACCGGTTCTACTTCCAGTCGTTCGAGGCCCCGATGGCCCGCAGCGAGCTCCTGCTGGTGACGCCGACTGGTTTCACGCTCGAGATCGATCGACACGCGGGCGCGCCGAAGGCCGAGGTGCGCCCGGCGGCCGACGGCACCCGGGTCACCAGCTTCACGGCGATCGGAGTCCCGCAGCTCTTCGCCGAGCGTTCGGCCGTGCCCGCGATCGAGTACGTGCCTTCGGTGCGCGCCTCGAGCGGTATCGGATGGGGACCGTGGGCGCACTACATCGCGGAGGAGCTGCACGACGCCGAACGGGCGTCGCCCGAGGTGTGCGCGCTGGCGCGCAAGCTGACTGAGAGGACGCTGCGGCGGTCGGCGCAGACCGCGCCGGTCCCGGCCAGCGGGGATCGCGCCCGGCTCGCCGCCGCGATCGTCGACTGGGTGACCGAGAACGTCGAGGCCTCCGAGGATCTCGCCGACCCCGCGAGCTTCACCTTGGCCCGGGGGCGCGGCAGCCGCGTGGCGCTGGTGCTGGCGCTGGCGGCCGAGCTGGGCGTCCCCGCGCGGGCGGTTCTGGCGCGGTCGCGTCTGGTCGCCGACGCCGCCGCGCCGGCGCCGCCCGAGGAGCTGGAGGACTTCAGCGACACATTGGTCGCGTTCGACGTCGGATCCTCCGATAAGCCGTTGCCGATCTACGCAGACTTGCGACTCCGGCACGCGGCCTTCGGCTATGTCCCGCCCGGGCTCGACGGCGCGCGGACGCTGAGCCTGCCCGAGGGTGCCTTCGGCGTCGCGCGCAGCACGGCGCCCGCGGACAAGCGCACCATCGACATGACCATCCGACTCGACGAGCGCGGCGGCGGCGTGGCGGTGGCCACCGAAGATCTGGCGGGCTGGCCGGCGCTCGAGTGGGCGGAGCTGGTCGACCGGTTCGGCGCCGATCAGGTCCGCTTGCGCCAGGACTTCGAACAGCGCTCGCTGGGGGTCCAGTTTCCCGGGGCGCGCCTGCGCGATCTCGACGTCGAGCTGCCGCGAGATGCCGCCGGGCGAATCGGAACCGCGCGGGTCCGCTATTCGTTCGTGAGCGCGCACCTGGCGGTGCCGATCGACGGCGGGGCGCTGGGCCCACAGGAGATGCGCCTCGAGCCGACCTTCTTTCGTTCGCAGCCGGGCCGGCGCTTCGCCGCCGAGCCGCAGCGATCGACCGCGCTCATGCTCGGCTTCGACGTGCCGGTGCGGATGACCGCGACCGTCGAGCTGCCCGGCGCCGCGCACCTCGACCCGCAGCCCCTCGGCGGCAAGGACCTGATCGTCGCGCGCAGCGGGGGATATCGATTCGTCGAGGAGCGCGGCGTCGAACCCGGGCGTCCCAACGTGATCTTCCTGCACCGCGAGTCGGCGCTGCCGATCATGCGGGTGACGCCCGGCGAGTACGCGGCGGTGGCGGCCGATCTGCGGCGCGTCGACGGCGCCGAACAGGCGGAGATCCGGATCCGATTCGGCGCGGCCGGCCGCGGGGCAGGTGGGCATTGACCGGTCCCAGATCGATGCTGGCGTTCGCGGCTTTGCTGTCCTCGGCCGCCGCCTGTCAGGGCGGCCAAGGGGGCGGGGTCGGGCCCGCGGATCGGCTGGTGGTGGCGCGCTCGACGGACGCGGTCAGCCTCGATCCCGCCCGGACGAACGACATCGAATCGCTCGAGGTCGCCGAACAGGTCTACGGACGACTGGTGCGCTTTGCGGCCGGGCGCCTCGAGCCCGAGCCGGATCTGGCGACCAGCTGGACGGTCAGCGACGACGGGACCGTCTGGACCTTCGAGCTGCGGCCGAACGTGCGCTTTCAGGATGGGACGCCGGTCGACGCGCAGTCGGTGGTGTTCTCGTTCGAACGCCAGATCATCCCCGAGCACCCGAACCACGAGCCCGACTTCGCCTGGACCCGCTCGTACCACAACATCCGCCGGGTCATCGCCGCCGGGCCCTTGCAGGTCGAGTTCGAGATCGATCGCCCCTACGCGCCGTTTCTGGCCAACCTGGCCATGGGTCCGGCCGCGATCGTGTCGCCGACGGCGGTGCGAAAATGGGGACACGAGTTCGGGCGCCACCCGGTCGGCGCCGGTCCCTACCGTTTCGTCGAGTGGATTCCGGGCGACCGGATCACGCTGGAACGGAATCCCGACTACTGGGATCAGCCCGCGCGCACGCGCTACCTGGTGCTGCTGGCCATGCCCGACTCACGACAGCGCCTGCAGGCGCTGGAATCCGGTGCGGCCGACGTGATCCAGCAGCTGGCGCCCGACGATCTTCAGCTGGTGCGCCTGCACCCCGATCTCCGGTTGGTGATGACCCCGGCCGCCCTGGTTTCCTACCTGGCGATGAACACCCAGCGGCGGCCGCTCAACGATCCGCGCATTCGCCGGGCCATCGCGCACGCGATCCGCACCGAGGCGCTGGTCAAGCTGGTCTATCAGGGGCTCGGCATTCCGGCGATCGGTCCCTTGCCGCCCAACGTCTGGGGCGCGCGATCGGACGTGGTGACGTATCCCTACGATCCGGCCAAGGCGCGCAAGCTGCTGGCCGAGGCGGGCTGGCAGGGCGCGCGCGAGCCGGCGCTCAAGCTGTTCGCGCCCTCGGCGTCGACGCAGTACATGCCTTCGCCCGAACGGGTCGCCGGCGTCATCAAGAATTGTCTGGCCGAGGTCGGCATCAACGTCGAGGTGATTCTCAGCGATCCGGCCGATCACCAGCGCGCGCTGTGGGCCGGTGAGCACGACCTGGCGCTGCATGGCTGGTTCAACGACAACGGCGATCCCGACAACTTTCTCTACACGCTGCTCGACTCCGACAACACGACCGGCAGCCGTCCCTCCAACATCGCGTTCTACAGCAACGGGTGGTTCCACGACGTCATCGGCATGGCGCAACGGACGACCGACCGGACCGAGCGCGAGCGCCTCTACTCGCAGGCGCAGGCGATCCTGGCGATCGACGTCCCCTGGGTGCCGCTCGCGCATTCGAAGGTGGTCTTCGCGGCGCGCACCAACGTGCGCGGCCTCGTGGTGCAACCGTCGGCCATGGGACTCTACCGCTGGGCGGAGCACCCGCCATGAGCGATACGCCGAAGCGGAAGTCCGATCGGAAGGCTGAGACGCCCTCGAGCGGTGCGCGACGTTTCAAGTCGTCGAGCGGGAACATGGGGGCGTCCGCCATCTACCGCCAACCGGAGTGGCTGGGGCGGGGGAGCTCCGGCTGGTCGCTCCCTACGGCCCTGCCGATGCACCGGCGGGGCTTGCGCCGCCGGCTCTCGGTCGCGCTGGTCGTCGCGGCGCTGGGCCCGGTGATCGCCGTGTCGTTCGTGGCCGTGGCGCTGATCTTCTCCAGCGTCGAGCAGGGGATCCAGTTCGAGGCCGAGCGCGGTCTGCAGGTCGCGCGTGGGCTGTTCCTGCAGCAGGTGCAGGAGGTGGCGGCGGGCGCGGTGGCGCTGGGTGGCGATCAGGCGCTGCTGCGCGCCCAGGCGGCCGCCCAGACCTCGACCGCGCGCCGGCGCCTGGGCGAGCTCTCGGTCGCGACGCCCAACGCGCTCTTCGAGATCACCGACGCCGCCGGGCGGATCGTGGCGCGCTGCACGCAAGGAACCTGCGACGAGCTACTCACCGGCGCCGGACGCGCCGGGCTCGAGCCGGCCGAGCGATCGCCGGTCATCCTGCGCGCGCTCGACTACGAACGCACGGTCAGCATCGAGAGCGCGCACGATCGGCTGGTGGTGCGCGCCGCACTGCCTCTGGTCGACCCGGCGCTGCGCCTGCTGGGAACGGCGGTGGTCACGGTCCCCATCGACGGCACCGTGGTCGATCACCTCAAGGCCGCCCTGGGCGCCGGCCGTGAGGTGGTGGTCTACGTCGGCAAGGATCCCAACGCCTCCACCTTCATGGCGGCGACCGGCGCCCGTCTGGTGGGACCCACCTTGCCGCGAAATTTGCACGTCGCCGCCCTGGGCGTCGGGAGCTCGGTCGTTCCGCTCGAGGTCGACGGCCACCCGTACTCGGTCGCGTTCGGTCAGCTTCAGGACGTCAACGCGGCGGCCGTGGGCTTGCTGGGTGTCGCCGTCGATCGCGAGCCGCTGGCGGCGGCGCAGAGCCGCGCCAGCAAGGCGCTGGTCTTCGGCGCGATCGCCGCGCTGGTGCTGGCGATCGCGCTGTCGAACCTGCTGGCGCGGCGAATGACGAAACCGCTTCAGGATCTGCACGCGGGCGCGCTGGCGATCGCCCGCGGCGATCTCGACACCAACATCACGATCGACACCGTCGACGAGATCGGCGATCTCGCGGAGGCGTTCCGGATCATGACCCGCAGCCTCAAGGAGAACCAGGAGGGGCTCGCGGCGCGCGTGCGCGAGCTGGTCACCGTCCACCAGGTGGGGCGCGCGGTCAGCACCGTCGTCGATCTCGCGCAGGTCCTGCGCTCGGTCGTCACCGAGGTGCTGGCCGTGCTGGGTGGCAAGACGGCCGCCATCGCGCTCTCGGTCGGCACCGAGCCGGCGGAATTCGTGGTGCGCGCGGTGGCCGGCGAGCCGGTCGGCGAGCGGTTGGCGCCGCTGGCCGCCGCCGTGGCGGGTCTCGGGCGCGCGCGCCGTACCGGCGCGGTCGAGGCGGATCCGCAGCTCATGGAGCAGGCGCTGGCCGCCGGTCTCCGAGGCCCGGTGATCGCCGCGCCGCTCACCCTCAAGGAGCGGCTGGTCGGCGTGATCGTGGTCGGGCGTTTGGGCGAGGCGCCGTTCGGTGAGGCCGACCTGCGCCTCCTGGTCACCTTCGCCGATCAGACCGCCACGGCGATCGAGAACGCGCGCCTCTATACGGAGGTGCGCGCCTTCTCCGAGGTGCTCGAGGCGCGGGTGCGGGCGCGGACGGCCGAGCTCGAGACGGCCAACATCGAGATCGAGCGCGCGCTGCGCGAGCTGGGCGCGGCGCAAGGTCAGCTCATTCACTCAGAGAAGATGGCCGGTCTCGGCATGCTGGTCGCGGGCATCGCGCACGAGGTGAACTCGCCGGCGGCGGCCGTGCAGGGGCTGGTCGACGCGCAGGCCGAGACGGTGCGCCGGCTGGGGCACTGCGCGCAGGCGCTGTCCGCGCTCGATCTTCCGCCGGTCGCGGTGGCGCGCTTCTTCGATCTGATCGACGGCCTCTTGCCCGAGATGGCGGCGGCGCCGCTGCTCACCTCGATCGAGGCGCGCCAGCAGGCCCGCCGGCTGCGAACCATGTTCTCGGGCGTCGACGGCGCCGCCGAGGCGGCCTCGATGCTGGCCGAGGTGGGTGGGATAGGCGAGCGGGTCGCGCCCGAGCTGCGCGCGCTGGCCGGCGAGAAGAGCCCGGCGCCGATGGCGGGCTACCTGCGGGAGATCGCATTTTTGGCGCGCACCTCGGGAACAATCCGCAACGCCATTGGTTCTATCAGAAGGATCGTGGGCGCACTCAAACGCTACTCGCGTCTCGACGAGGCTCCCCTCGAACGCGTGGACGTTCACGCCGGCATCGAAGACACGCTCGTGATCCTCTCTCACCAGTTGAAGTACGGCGACGATGGCGTTAAAGTGGAGAGATCATTTGGATCACTTCCAGCGATCACGGCGTATGTAGGTGAGCTGAATCAGGTGTGGACCAACTTGATCCACAACGCGATACAGGCCATGGACGGGCGGGGCGAGATCTTGATCGAGACCAAAGTCGACGAGCGGGACGTGCTGGTGACGATTCAGGACTCGGGCCCGGGCATCCCGGCCGACGTCGCCGCGCGCATCTTCGAGCCGTTCTTCACGACCAAAGCCAAGGGCGAGGGGACCGGCCTCGGCCTCAGTATCTGTGCGCGCATCGTCGAGAAGCACGGGGGGACGCTGCGGGTCGATAGCCGCCAGGGTTGCACCCGGTTCGAGGTCCGGCTGCCGATCGACGGACCGCCGCCGGCGCCCGTTGCGGTGAAAGAGGCTCGGGTCGGCTCGTGGCCGTCCTGGTCATCGCCCGGCGGGCCCCCGGCGAGTTCTTCGTCTTCACCGGGTCCCGCCTCCAAGGATCGCGGATGATCCGGCCCGTCACCGCCCTGCGCGAGCACATCGTCTGCGTCGATGACGAGGAGGGGATCCTCGCGGCGCTGCGCCAGCAGTTGTCGGCGCGCTTCGGCAGCGAGTGCGACATCGCGGTCGCCAAGAACGCGCGCGAGGCGCTGGATCTGATCGAAGACCTCCAGCACGACGGCGAACAGATCGCCGTGGTCATCGCCGACCAGATCATGCCCGGCATGAAGGGGGTGGAGCTGCTCGAGGAGGTCCATCGGCGCAGCCCCCGGACGGTCAAGATTCTGCTGACCGGACAGGCGGGGCTCGACGCGGTCGTCTACGCGATCAACCGCGCCCACCTCGATCAATACATTCCGAAACCCTGGGACGAGCCCGATCTGCGGCTCACCATCCAGAGCCTGCTGTCGCGGTTCCGCCTCGAGCGCGAGCGGGCCGAGCTGTTGCTGGAGCTGCAGGTCAAGAACGCCGAGCTGGCGACGCTCAACACCTCGCTCGAGGAGAAGGTCAGCGAGCGCACGCAGGAGCTGGAGACGCTGAACGCGCGGCTGGCCGAGCTGGCGATCACGGACGGGCTCACCAGCATCTACAACCACCGCCACTTCCGCGAGCGGCTCTCGCTGGAGATGGAGCGCAGCAACCGGACCGGCCTGCCGCTGTCGGTCCTGATGATCGACGTCGATCATTTCAAAGGCTACAACGATCGGCACGGACACCTGGCGGGCGACAATGCGTTGCGCGGCGTATCCAAGATCCTGCAGCATGGCCGCCGCGCCAACGACGTGGTCGCGCGCTACGGCGGCGAGGAGTTCGCGATCATCCTGCTCGACGTCGGCAAGGCGGCCGCCAAGGAGGTCGCCGAGCGGATCTGCGCGCAGATCGCGGAGTTTCCCTTCGAGTTCGGCAGCACGCAACCGATGGGCAAGCTCACCATCTCGCTGGGGGTCGCCTCCTTCCCGGACGACGGCTCGGAGCCGGCCATGGTGCTCGCCTCCGCGGATCGCGCGCTCTTCGCCGCCAAGAACGCGGGCCGCAACCGGGTCCGCGTCGCCGGGGGGACGTAAGCCCCGCGATGCGCGTGGCCGTCCTCGGTGGCGGCGCCTGGGGCGGCGTGCTGGCGGCCCTGGTGGCGGGGCGCGGTCGGCAAGTCGCTCTCTGGGAACCGGATGGCGCCGCGGCCGAAGCGCTGGCGCGGCAACGGTCGAACGCGCGCTCGGTGGCCGGGTTCCGTCTTCCGGACGCGATCGACGTGTCGACCGATCTGCCGGTCGTGGTGGCCGGCCGACAGATCGTGGTGGTGGCTGTCCCGTCGCAGTTCGTGCGGGCGACGTTGCGGGCCGCCGCCCCCGCGGTCGCGGACCAGCCGGTCGTCGTGTGCGCCTCCAAGGGGCTCGAGCCTGCGACAGGCTCGACGATGGCCGAGGTCATCACCGCCAGCCTTCCGGACGCGCGCGCGGTGGTCCTCTCCGGTCCGAGCTTCGCGCAGGAGATCGCCGCGGGGCTCCCGGCGGCGCTGGTGGCCGCTTCGACCGACGCGGGTGCGGCCACCCTCGTTCAGTCCTGCTTCGGCGGCGAGCGGCTGCGGATCTACACCAGCGATGACGTCGCGGGTGTCTGCGTGGGCGGCGCGCTCAAGAATGTCATCGCGATCGCGGTCGGCTGCTGCGATGGTTTTGGCCTGGGCGAAAGCGCGCGCGCCGCGCTCATCACCCGTGGGCTGGCCGAGATGGGGAGGTTGGCGGTGCGCCTCGGCGGGCAGGCCTCGACGCTGTCGGGGTTGGCCGGCCTCGGCGATCTGGTGCTCACCTGCACGGGCGATCTGTCCCGCAACCGGCAGGTCGGTCTGGCGCTGGCGCGCGGCGAATCACTGCCGGAGGTGCTCGCCCGGCTCGGACACATCGCCGAAGGTGTCGGCACCGCGCTCACCGCGCGCGACGTCGCCAGGCGCCTCCACGTCGAGATGCCGATCACCGGCGAGGTGGCGGCCGCGCTGCACGAAGGAAAGCCGGCGCGCGACGCGCTCAATGATCTGCTCGCCCGCGACGTTCGCCCCGAACGAGTCTGACGCTTCAGGCGCGGCGGCGACAGAGGGCGACGGCGGCGGCCAGCGCGACCAGCGCCGACAGCGCGATGAGCGCGAGATCCATCGTCGCCGACGAATGGCCGGGGACCAGGCCCGCGGGGAGCGTGGCGCCGTGGAACCCGCGTCGCACCGCCGACACGGTGTAGGTCATGGGATCGAACGCCATCAGCGCCGCGATCCAGCGGCTGTCGCCGGAGGCGGGGAACATCGCGCCCGACAGAATCCAGAGCGGGATCAGGACCACGCTCATGATCGCGTGGTAGCCCTGGGTCGAATCGATCCACCAGGCCATGGCAAAGCCGAGCGCGGTGAAGACCAGCGCCGACAGCGGGATCGCCAGCACCAGCAACGGCCAGTCCATCGCCGAGGCCCGAAAGCCGGCCAGCGGCGCCAATGCCAGCAGGATGCCCGCCTGCAGCGACGCGATGGCGACGCCGCCGAGGGTCTTGCCGAGGACCAGCGACGCGCGGGAGACCGGCGCGGCCAGCACCGCCTGCAGGAAACCGTGGTGGCGATCTTCGATCACCGAGATGGTCGAAAAGATCGCGGTGAAGAGGAGCGTCAAGACGACGATGCCCGGATAGAAATATTGAAGATAGTCGACGCCAGCGCCGGATCCGCCGCCGGGGCGGAAGCTGCCGCCCAGCCCGGCGCCCAGCACGACCCACAGGATCAGCGGCTGCGCGGCCGATCCGACGATCCGGCTCGGCTGCCGGAAGAAACGTCGCAGATCGCGCCCCGCCAGCGCCCCGACGGCGCGGATCAAGACGTCAGACCTCGGCCGGTCAGCTTGGCGAACACGTCGGCCAGGGTGGGCCGGGAGGTCGAGACGCTGGCGAGTTGCCCGGCGGCGAACAGCTCGGCGACGCGCGGAACGATCTCGTGACCGCGCGGCGATTCGAGGACCACCTCGCCGTCGACGACGCGCCCCCCGAGCCCCAGCCGCTCTACGATGGCGGCCCGGATCTCCTCGGGGCGATCGCCGCGCACGCGGATCACGTCGCCCGCGACCTGCGCGCGCAGCTCGTCGGGTGTCCCGATCGCGGCCAGCCGTCCGCCGTCGAGGATGGCGATGCGGTGGCAGCGCTCGGCCTCCTCGGGCTGGTGGGTGGTGACCACGACCGAAAGGCCGCGGGTCGCGCAGAGCGCGCCGATCTGATCCCAGATCCGCCGAAGCGCATCGGGATCGACGCCGCGACCCGGCTCGTCGAGCAGCAGGAGGCTCGGCTCGTGCAGGAGGACCCGCGCGATCTCGATCCGCCGGCGCATCCCACCCGAGTACTTCGAGGCGGCCTCGTCGGCCCGATCGCCGAGGGCCATCAGCGAGAGCGCGGCGTCGATCCGCACCGTCGCAACGGCGCGCGGTATTCCGTACAGCGCGGCGCCGAGGCGCAGGTTCTCGCGGCCGGTCAGCTTGAGGTCGAGGCTGGGATCCTGGAAGACCACGCCCAGGTGGGCGCGATAGCTCGAATCGCCGCCGTCGGCGGTCCGGCCGTCGAGCGCCAGGATCCCCGCTTGCTGCGGCAGAAGCCCCGCCAGGATCCGAAACGCGGTGGTCTTGCCCGCGCCGTTCGGCCCGAGCAGGCCGAAGATCTCGCCCGGCGCGACGGTAAAGCTGAGGCCGTCGAGCGCGGTGCGGGTCCCGAAGCGGTGGCTGAGACCTTCCGCGCACAGCCGCGGTGCTGTGCCGGCCGATGCCGCCGCCACGGCGGCCGCGCTCACGCGAAGGTCCTGTCGATGACCAGCGCCACGAAGAGCAGCGTCAAGTAGACGATCGAATAGAGAAAGAGCGAGCGCGCCCAGGCGCCGGCGGCGGCGCGCCGAAAGCCGGCCACCGCCCAGCCGATGAAGACGGCGCCCAGCAGCGCCGCGCAGACGAGGTACGGCAACCCAGCCACCCGGAGCGGTTCGAGCAGGACGCTCGCCAGCACCAGGGCTGCCGAGAAGGTCACGATGGTCACCCGGGTGGCGCGCGCGGAGATCGTCAGCGGCAGGACCTTGAAGCCGGCGCGCGCGTAGTCCGCCGCGCGATAGATCGCGATCGCCAGGAAGTGCGGGATCTGCCAGAGGAACAGGATCGCGAAGAGCGCCAGTCCGCCGGCGTCGAGACGACCCGTGACGGCCGTCCACCCCATGAGCGGCGGCAGCGCGCCCGGCACGGCGCCCACGAACAGGGCGATCGCGGAGCGTCGTTTGAGCGGCGTATAGATCGCGATGTAGCTGCCGAGCGCGAAGAGGCCGAGGATTCCGGTCAAAAAGTTGCTGCCCAGAAAGACCAGCGGGACGGCGACGCAGGCCAGTGACACGCCGAACGAAAGCGCCGTCTCCGGCGAAAGAGACGCGCGCGGCAGCGGCCGCTCGCGCGTGCGCTGCATCAAGGGATCGACGTCGCGCTCCAGGTACATGTTGAGCGTGTTCGAGGCCCCGACCAGCAGCGCGGTGCCGATCAAGGTCATGATCGCCCGCCAGCGCGCGATCCGGCCGGGCGCCAGACAGAGCGCACCGGCGAAGGTGATCACCACCATCCCGGTGATGCGCGGCTTGGCCAGCTCGACGAGGTCGCGGATCCAGCTCGGTCGGGGGAAGATCGGCAGCGCCTGTGGGCGGGCGCCGAGGACGGTGAGCGTCAGGACCCCGAGAAGAGCGGTCGCGACGGCCAGGTGGCTCTCGACGGTGGCGAGGTCGAGGAAGGTCTGCACCGAGCGGAGGCCGAGCCAGATCTGGACGCCCACCAGGATCGGCGCGACGGCCGCCAGGACCCGCAGCGACGGGCGCGCGGCGCGGCGGAAGGTGACGACCGCGGAGGCGATCACCAGCAAGGCGACCGCGACGGCGTTGAGGCGGTGCAAGGCCTGAACGAGGACCGTTGGATGCGCGTCCGGCCAGAGCGATCCGCGGCAGAGGGGCACGTCGGTGCAGGCCAACGCCGCGCCCGAATGGCGAACCAACCCGCCCAGCACCATCTGGAAGTAGACGCCCACCGCCGCGACCAGCGCGAACCGCGCCACCACGGGCGGCGAGGCCGCGGGGGCGATCGCGGGCGCAACCGCCGCAGGCCGCGCCCGCACCGCGATGTAAAGCACGGTCAGGAAGAACAGCAGTGAGGTCGCGGTGTGCGCCGTGGAGATCGGCGTCGGCAACCGCAGCAAGACGGTGATCCCGCCCAGCAGGGCCTGCGCGATCACCAGCGCGACCGCCAGCCAGCCAAAAGGACGCAACGGGCGCAGCGCGGGCTGGCGGCTGCGGGTCAGCAGCCCCGCCAGCACCAGCGTCAACACCAGCACGGTGCCGGCGGCGATCCGGTGGCTGTGCTCGACCAGCACGCCGCCCTCCATCTTGGGCATGAGCGTCCCGTAGCAGGTCGGCCAGTCGGGGCAGGCCAGGCTGGACCCGGTGCCGTGGACCAGGCCGCCGATCAGGATCAGCAGGTAGGTGGCGACGGCAGTCGCGACGGCGAAGCGATAGACCAGCATCAAACCAACATCAATGCGCGTCGTACTGGAAGCTCACCTCGGTCGGTTTGTCGGCCGCCACGGTGACTTCGGTGGTCTTGGTGCCGTAGCGCTCGTGCCAGGCCGTGAGGGTGTATTTGCCGGGCGGCACGTCCCCGATCTTGAAATGGCCGTCGGCGCCGCTGACCGCGAAGAACGGGTTGCCGGAGACGACGACATAGCCGGTCATCCAGGGGTGGACGTCGCACTTGAACTTGAGGACGTCACCCGCGTCGCCGAGCTTGCGGGCGATCGGCGGTAGCCCGGGGATCTCCGCCTGGTTGAACAGCGTCGACGCGCCCTTGTAGCCGTGCACGTTGTGCAGCGTCTGATCGCCGTTGCGGATCGAGATCATCTGGCCGGCCACGATCGCCTGCACCCGAGGCCGGTACATGCACGCGCTCTGGTCGATCGCGGCGATGGTCGCGGGCGGCTCGTAGTGGCCATCCGCGCCCTGCGTGATGCGCACGACGACGTTCTTGAGCCCGCCGCCCGGTCCGACCACGACCTCTTCTTCCTTCATCGGCGTGCGCGCGCAAAATGGATCGGCGTCGCGCTTGGTCAGCGGCATCTCGGGCGGCGTGCCGCCGAGCTTGACCGCGCCGGCGATGACCGCGTGCCCGGCGGTCGGCGCGACCGGGGTGCCGGTGGTGGCGCCGGCGGTCAGCGGCACGACGGGCGCAATCGGGCCGGCCGGGGCGGTCGGACCGGCGGCGGCGCTCGCCTCGGGCGCGCCCTGCTTCTGGCAGCCCGCGCCGGCGAGCGTCGTCCATGCCAGCGCGAAGGCAGCGAAGGC
>JADGRB010000352.1 GCA_017881315.1 Pseudomonadota bacterium | reverse complement strand
GCCGTCGTCAGGCGCGAGGGGGGCAGACGGTGATCGACGAACACCGACCCACTAACCGGGGGCACCAGCGGCGGCTCGATCTGAGTCGCCGGCAAAGCGTTGGAGATATCCAGCGACGACGGAACGTCGTCGTGGCTGTCGTCTCCCGAGAGGGATCCCTGCGGATCGCCGACGAGACACGCCAGAACCAGCGCGGCAGCCACGCAGGTTGCGGCCAGGCTCGTGACGATCCTCACATCTGCGACACTAGCACACTCGATCCGGAGCGGCCGGACCAATGGCAGGCCGTGAATTGAACCCGCCGCCGAGGCGCGCGATGATGGGCGCGCGTGGCTGGTCGGACCCGGAGGCTGGACAGAGGGGCGCGCGCCTCGATCGCGATCGCGTGCCTGGCGCTCGCCGCGGCCTCGGGTTGCGCGGGGCCCACCGCGACGGGTGGCGCGACCGCGGCGGCGAAACCGGGCGTCGGCCCGGCGGCCGTCACGGCGCCGCTGGTCTACGGCGTGCCGGACGGCGCCGACGGGGCCGATCTGGAACGCGCGGTCGACGAGATGGACCGGGGCGAGCTGGAGCTCTCGATCGCGACCCTGCAGGCGCTGCGGAGCAAGCGCCCGAATAACGGCACCGTGCTTCACGAGCTGGCGCTCGCGCACCGGATGTCGAGGCAGCCCCGCCGGGCGGTGGAGCTGCTGCTCCCCTACCGGGCGGAGCTCCCGCCCCAGATGCTCTCCGCGCTGGCCAGCGCCTTCGACGAGGCCGGCGACCGCGACCAGGCGGAGGCGCTGTTGCGGCAAGGGCTCGCGCGCTACCCGAAGGCCGGCGTCCTCTACTCCGATCTCGGCACCACGGTGCGTGGCGCGGGACGCCTCGACGAGGCGCTTGGCCTCTACCTGCAGGGGATCGAGGCCGAGCCCAGCTTTCCCGGCAACTACCGCCGCGCCGCCGAGCTCTACGCGAAGGGTGACAGCCGCGGGCTGGCGCTGGTCTACGGCGAGATGTTCCGGGTCCTCGATCCCGTTCACAGCGTCGAGATGTCGAAGCTGCTGGTGGACGTGTGCCGGGACGCCGTGATCGAAAATGGCGGCAAGAAGGGCGACGCCACCGCCGCGCTGGCGCCCCGGGAGACGTACGTCGAGGTCGGTCCGGGGGGCAAGCTCAAGGGGCCGCTGGTGCCGCTGTCGTGGGCGATCGAGCTCGGGTACGGTCCGGCGCTGATCGCCGCGCACGAAAAGGGCCTCAGCCTCGCGTCGCTGCACGAGGCGCGCAAGATGTTCCTGGTGTTCGTCGGAAAGCCGAGCGGTCCCTTCCAGGACTACAAGATCGCGCTCTTCCCCTGGTTGACCGCGCTCGCGGCCGCGGGGCATCTGGAGGCGTACGATCACTGGCTCTACGGGGCGGCATTTCCCGACGAGATGAAACGCTGGGGAGAGAAGCACCCGAAGGAGGTGGAGGCCATGGCCAGCTGGGCCCACGAGCATCCGCTGTTCGGGAAGTGAGGGCGACGGGTCACCGACAGCTCGCGTTCCGGCGCCGTCCGTTCGGGATAAACTGCCGAGAGGAGATACGTATGCCCAGGTGGATGGTTCCGGCTCTGATCTCGGCAATCGCGGCGGGGGCCGCTCTCGGTTGCGGCTCCAGCGGAAAAGGGGGCGCGAGCGGGTCGGGCGGCGCGGCGCCCATCGGGACCGACGGCGGCACCTGTATCCCGCCAGCGGAGGCCAACGCCGCCGACGTCTCGAATCCCACCACGGTGGTCGGCGACGGCACCGCGGCCAGCTGCACCGCCGCCAAGGTTGTGAGCGCCGTCGGGGGCGGCGGCGTGGTCACCTTCAATTGCGGCGCGGATCCCCTGACGATCGTGGTGCCCGAGATCGCGATCATCAACGACGGCGGCGTGACCAAGGACGGCAGCGTGACCATCGACGGCGGCGGCAAGATCACGCTGAGCGGAGGCGGCAAGAACCGCATCCTCCGTCAGAACACCTGCGATGAGACGCTGCACTTCACCAGCACGCGCTGCGACGTCCAGACGACGCCCCACCTGATCGTCCAGAACATCGGGTTCACCGCGGGCCTCGGGGTGGGGGACCAGGTGGATAGCGGCGGCCTCAATGGTGGCGGCGCGCTTTATGTCCAGGGCGGCACCTTCAAGGCCGTCAACATCACCGTCACCAACAGCCAGCAAACGAACGCCTCGGGTCAGCTGGTGCAGGATCTCGCCGGGGGCGGGATCTACGCCTTGGAGGTCAGCAGCCCGATCTACCTCGTCGGCAGCACCTTCCAGGGCAACAGCGGGGTCAACGGCGGCGCGATCGGCAGCATCGGGGAATCGTGGACCGTCCTCAACAGCGTGTTCCAGAACAACTCCGCGACAGGGCACGGCGAGAACCCCGCCAGGTCCGGCACCCAGGGCGGCGGCCTGGGTGGCGCCATCTACAACGACGGCATCTCCTTCACGTTGACGATCTGCGGGACCAAGTTTATCGGCAACCAGGCCAACGAGCTCGGCTCCGGCGCCATCGTCCAGGTGGTGGACGACGTGATGGGCAATCTCGTCATCGATCAATCGACGTTCACTGGCAACAGCGACACCGGCGACGTTCAGCAATCCGCCAACCACCCGGGCATCTACGTCCAGGCGCGCGATCAGGTGAGCGGCACGGCCGGCGTCACGATCACCAACACCACCTTCAACTGAACGCGCACCCGGCGGGCCGGTCGAGCCTCACCCGATCCCGATCCGCACATTGTCGATGAGCCGGGTGCGTCCAATGAAGGCCGCGACGGCGAGAACGGCCGGGCGATCGACCCTCGTCACCGGCGCCAGCGTCTCGGCGTCGCACAGCTCCAGGTAGTCGAGGCGGTCGACGTCGAGCGCGGCACGCGCCGTCTCGAGGAGCGCGCGCGCGTCCCCCTCCCCCGCCGCAACGCGATCGCGCGCCGCGAAGAGCGCGCGGCAGAGCGACGTCGCGCGCGCCCGCTCGGCCGGCGAGAGGTAGGCGTTGCGCGACGACATCGCGAGGCCGTCGGGCTCCCGCACCGTCGGGACGCCCACGATCTCGATCCCCATCGCCAGGTCGGCGACCATCCGCCGCACGATGGCGAGCTGCTGAAAGTCCTTCTCGCCGAAGATCGCCAGATCGGGCCGCACGATGTTGAACAGCTTGGCCACCACCGTCGCGACGCCCGCGAAGTGGCCGGGGCGAAGCGGACCGTCGAGCCCACGCGACAGCTCGCCGACCGCGACGGTGGTCTGGAAGCCCGCGGGATAGATGTCGCCCGCGTCCGGCACGAACGCCACGTCGGTGCCCGCCCCCGCCGCCTTGGCGAGATCGCCCGGCAGGTCGCGGGGATAGCGCGCCAGATCTTCGTTGGGGCCGAACTGCGTCGGGTTCACGAAGATCGAGAGCACCAGCCGCTCGGCGCGGCGGCGGCCCTCGCCCAGCAACACCACGTGCCCGGCGTGGAGCGCGCCCATGGTGGGCACGAAGGCGATCCGCTCGCCGCTCGCGTGCGCCGCGCGCGACCAGGCCGTCATCTCGGCTGGCGCGCGGATCACCAGCGGTTCCGTCACGCGCGTCGCTCCAACGGACGGAACCTCAGTCGTAGGTCTCTTCCGGCGCGGGAAAACGTCCCGCGCGCACGTCGGCGGCGTAGGCGGCGAACGCCTCCCCGACGGCCTTGCCCATCTCGGCGTAGCGCCGCACGAAGCGTGGCTTCCAGGCCGGCTCGAGGCCGAGCAGATCGTGCATCACCATCACCTGCCCGTCACAGTGGACGCCGGCGCCGATGCCGATGGTCGGCACGGAGACCGCCCGGGTGATCTCGGCGGCCAGCACGTGGGGCACGGCCTCGATCACGATCGCGTAAGCGCCCGCGTCCGTGACGGCGCGCGCGCCGTCCAGGATCTGCGCGCGCTGCGCGTCGGTGCGCCCCTGCACCTTGAAGCCGCCCAGCTGGTGCACCGATTGCGGTGTCATGCCGATGTGTCCCATCACCGGAATGCCGGCGCGCACCAGCCGGTGGACCAGCTCGGCGACCTCGACGCCGCCCTCCAGCTTCACCGCCTCGGCGCGCCCCTCCTTGAGGAGCCGCCCCGCCGCGTGCATCCCATCTTCGACGGAAGCCTGGTAGCTCATGAACGGCAGGTCGGCCACCAGATGGGCGCGCCGCACGCCGCGCGACACGATCCGGCTGTGATAGACCATCTCGTCCATCGTCACGGCCAGCGTCGATCGCTCCCCCTGCACCACCATCCCCAGGCTGTCGCCGACCAGCACCACGTCGATGCCGGCCTCGTCCGCGAGGCGCGCGAACACCACGTCGTAGGCGGTCAGGACGGCGATCCGGTCGGCGGTCCCCTTGCGGGCGCGAAGCGCGGCGGTGGTGACTTTCGCGTCGGGCGGCATGCCTCTTTCAGGGTAGCACGGGGTCCCGGCAGGGTGCCGGCGCGCCCGGTCACGCCTCCATCTTGCGGAACGCGCGCGTCGCCAGCGCGCCGAACAGGACCGCCGAAGCGCAGACGATCCCCACGTCGAGCGGGAGCGGAAAGCTGTGGTGCCCGATGCAGAGGCCGCGCACGGCGTCGACCGCGTACGACATCGGGTTGACGAGCACGACCGCGCGCAGGCCACGCGGCAACCCCGCGATCGGATAGAGCGCGCCCGAAAGAAAGAAGACCGGCTGGATGACGAAGTTCACCACGCTGCCGAACCCTTCGAAGGAGCGCATCCGGGCCGCCACCACGATCCCGAGCGCGTTGACCGTCATCCCGAAGACCGCCAGCAGGGGCAGCGACGCCAGCGCGCCGAGCGGGCTGAACCGCGCGCCCACCAGGGGCGACAGCACCAGCATCAGCGTCGTCTCGATGAGCGCGGTGGCGCTGCCCGCCAGGATCTTCGCCGTCACGATCGCGCCGCGCGGCACCGGCGCGACCAGCAGCTCCTTGAGAAAGCCGAACTCGCGCTCCCAGACGATGGAAATCGCCGCGAACATGCTGGCGAAGAGCACCGTCATCGCG
>JADGRB010000110.1 GCA_017881315.1 Pseudomonadota bacterium | reverse complement strand
TTCACCTCGCTCGGTCCAGATCTGACCCCACCCGTGGTCACGATCGCCAGCCCGGCCGCCAACAGCGTGGTCGGGGTGGGGGCCCAGGTCGCCGTCGTCGTCCAGGTAAGCGACGGAGCGGGTCAGGTGGTCGACCTCGGGGTCACGGTCCGGACCGACGCCTCGCCGTTCCCCTCCCACGATTGCAGCGGAGCGGCACAGGCGAAGACCGCTTGCACGTTCTCGTTCGTGGCGCCGAGCTCGACCGCCAGCGCGGCCGCGATGTACATCGACGCGACGGCCACCGATGCGGGCGGAAACGTCGGGACCGCGGAGACGGTCGTGCAGCTGGTGCCCGCTCCCGTGGCGACTTCGCTGTCGCCCGCCAGGGGTTCGACGCTCGGGGACACCGTCGTGACCGTTGTCGGCGCGAACTTTCTGGCGGGCGCGACGCATGTCCGATTCGACGGCATCCTGGCCACGATCACCTCCGAGCCTTCCGCGTCTTCGATCGTGGTCGTTGCTCCCCAGCATGTCTCCGCGCTGGTTGACGTCACCGTCGAGATCGGCGGCGCAACGGCGAGCCGTCCCGTTCAATTTCTCTACCTAGATCCGCCCGTCGTCCGCGCGATCAGCCCAAGCTACGGGCCGGTCACCGGCGGAACCGCGGTGCGGATCGTGGGCGACAATTTCAACCCGGGCACCCAGATCTCCATCGGCGGGCACCCCCTGCAGGCTTCCACCTTCGACAACGCGAACTTGATCGAAGGTGTCACACCGGTCGGCAGCGGACCGTCGCTGGTGAGCGCCTTCGATCCGATCCTCTCTGCCGGGACCAGCGGGCCGATCGTCTTCAATTACGGCGCAGACGGGGGCATCGCCACCGGTGCCCCGGATCCAGCTTTCGACGGGGGAGTCCCCATCCCCTGTCTGGTCGACGCCGGTTGCCTGGGGGGCGGGCCTTGAAGCTCCTTTCCAAGCTGACGCTGCTGGCGCTGGGGGTGTCGGCGCTGCCGCTCAGCATCGCGGGCTACTCGTCGCTGCGCATCGGCCAGGTCGCCCTGCGCGGGGCGCTGGAGGAAAACGAGCTGACGGTCGCCAAGCAGGTGGCCGGTTACGCCCGCAGCCACGTCGACAATCTGCTCTCGATCCTGCGGGTCGACGCCCGGATCTTCGATCTGACGCGCTCGGCGGGCAACGAGGCGCCTTCGCCGCAGGCGCTCGTCAAGTTTCTTCAGCTGGTCTATCACCAGAGCAACGATTTTTGCGCCGTCGCGATGTTCGACGAACACGGCGCGGTGATCGGCGAGGCGGCCTATCTCGAGAACCCCGGGCACTACGATTCCTTCAAGAGCCACGAGCCGATGCGGCCCACCGACGTCGAGGGGGTCGGCCTCATGGCGCCGCTCGGCGCCGCACTGTCGAGCGGCGAAGGGATGGGACCGATCTTCCTGGGGGGACCGCTGCACCTGCCGCACGTGGTGCTGGCGGTCGCGTTCGATCCCAAGCTGGGCGGCGGACGGCGGGTCCTGGCGGCCGAGGTCTCGCTCAAGCGCCTGGCCAACTACGTCGCGTCGCTCTCGACCGCCGACACCGACATCAAGATCACCGACGGGCGCGCCCGCTTGATAGCGGCCGGCTCGCGGGGCGGCGTGGGCAACCTCGCGCCCACCGGGGTGCCGGGGGCGCGCGAGGGCGAGCTGCCGTCCGAGGCGCTGGTGGCCGAATACCTGAGCGGCGGGCGGCGCCTCATCGGCGCCTTCGCGCCGGTGAGCCCCTGGGGCCTCGGCGCGGTGGTGGACAAGACCGTCGACGCCGCGCTCCTCCCGGTGAATCGGATCACCAAGTTCACGTTGCTCTGGATCGCCGTCTCGGCGTTGATCGGATCGATCGCGGCGCGGATCTTCGCGCGTCGGCTGGCCGGCCGGGTGGCGGCGCTCGCGACGGGGTCACGGGAGATCGCGACTGGGAACCTCGAGGCTCGGATCGCGGAGGACTCCAGCGACGAGCTGGGGGGCTTGGCCGCGGCGTTCAACCAGATGGCGGTGGGCCTCGAGGCCGCCCGCCAGAAGATCACCCAGCAGACCAAGGAGATCATCGGCTGGAACCAGAGCCTCGAGAAACGGGTTGAAGAAAAGACCGACGAGCTGCGCCAGGCCCAGGAGCTGCTGTTCCGGTCGCGATCCCTGTCGGCCCTGGGCGAGCTCGGCGCCGGGGTGGCCCACGAGATCAACAACCCCCTGAGCGGCGCGCTCGGCATCGTTCAGCTCCTGATCGCCGATCTCCCCGCGGGACATCCGGCCCGTCCCCTTCTGGAGGATCTGGAGGGCGAAGCGCTCCGCATCCGCAAGATCGTCCAGAACATGCTGCGTCTGGCGCAGCGTCAGAGCGGGCACGACACCGCGCCGGTCGATCTGGCGCGAACGGTGGACGACGCGGTCGAGCTGTGCAGCCCAAGCGAGCTCGCCGCCGCGGGGATCGCGGTGGTTCGGAAATACGAACCGACCTCCCCCGTGCGCGGTAGCGCGACCCAACTTCAAGAATCGTTCATCCAGATTATTCAAAACGCACGCAACGCCATGAAAGAAGGGGGGACGCTGACCCTGGAGGTGGCCCTGATCGAGGACGCGATGGTGCGGGTGCGCATCAGCGACACCGGCGCCGGCATCAGCGCCGAGCACCTGCCGCGCATCTTCGATCCGTTCTTCACGACCAAGGGAGACCATTCGGGAACGGGGCTCGGGCTCTCCTTCGTGCACCGGACCGTCGAGGATCACGGCGGCACCATCAAGGTCGAGAGCCGCGTGGGCGGCGGCACGACCTTCGTGCTCTGCTTCCCGGCCGACGAAGGGCGGACCCACCGCGCATGAGCGCACCCCGCCCCACCCAGCGATCCGGCCTGGTCTTGCCGATCCTGCTGGCCCTCGCCGCGCTGGCGGGAGCGGCCATCGTTTCGAAGCGCCTCATGGGTCGCAGGGCCCCGTGGACACCGCTCCATGCCGCGCCGACGCAGCGGACGGAGGCCGCCGCGGTGGGCAGCCCGGCCGACGACCCGGGAACCTTCCAGGTGACCGCCGCGACGGGTCTGGTCGAGGCGCAGCGCGACGGGCGCTGGACCGCGATCAAGAACGGCGACACCCTGACCCGCGCCGACGTGGTTCGCACGGCGGCCGGCGCGCGGGCCGTGCTCCAGCTGTCGGCGGGGACCGAGATCGAGCTTCGCGAGCGGGTCGAGATCGGCCTCGATCGGTTGGCGAGCGGTCCCACCGTCGATCTCCGTCGCGGCAAGGTCCTGGCGCGGGTGAGCGGGGCCGAGGCGCTCGCGATCACCTCGCACGAGACACGCACCGCCAACGAAGGACCGGCACACTTCGTGGTCCTCTCCGATTCGCAGGGACGGGTCTCCGTCGCCACCCTCTCCGGCTCGGCCCGGTTCGTGGCGGGCGGCAAGGCTGTGGTTCTTCCCACGGGCACACAGTCGTCGAGCGAGCGCGGCGCCGCGCCCGGGGACCCGGAGCGGATCCCCGAGGAGGTGCTCCTGGAGGTGGTCTGGCCGGTCGGCGAGCAGCGACACGCCACCGACCACAGCGAGATTCACGGCCGGGCCGCCCCGTCGTCGGTGGTGACGGTCAACGGGTCGGTGGCGGCGGTCGGTGTCGACGGCCATTTCACCACCGCCGTTCCGCTTCGCGAGGGGAAGAACTCCGTCGCGGTCGAGGTGGAAGACCTGAGCGGGCGGACGCGCCAGGCGGCGACGACGGTCATGCGCCACGGCCCGCCCCAACCGGCGCTGACGCCGGAGACCACCGACCTGTGGAAGAAGTGATCCCGCGATGACGCTGCCCGAGACGCCGCGCGTGCCGCCCGCCGAACCCGATCCGGAGATCCGGCGCCTGCGGGAGCTGCTGGCGGCGGCCGGGCGGCTGGCGGAGTTCGGTCGTTTCGCGGCCCAGCAGATCCACGAGCTGCGCCAGCCGCTGTTCGCCATCAAGGGGCTCGGCCAGCTCTTGCTGGAAAAGGAGCAGGTCGAGCTGGACGAGGTGCTGGATTTCGCGCGCCACATCGTCGAGCAATCGGAGCGGCTCACCACCCTGGTCTCGAACCTCCGCCAGCTCTCGGTCCCCGCGCCGACCTCGACCAAGGCGCGGACCGAGGCCGGCACCCTGCTCCTGCGCGTCACCGCGTTGCTCGATCTCCGCCTGCGAAAGAGCGGCGTCACCCTGCGGACCCAGGTCGCCCCGGACCTGCCGCCCCTGGCCGCCCCGCCCCACGCCGTCGAGCAGATCCTGATCAATCTCCTGGGAAACGCACTCGACGCGGTGGCCGCCAACGGGCAACCGGTGGTCCAGGTGCGCGCGCGCGTGATGGCGGAGAACCCGCGTTTCGCCTCCATCGAGGTCGCCGACAACGGCTCCGGCATCGCGAAGGCGGTCCGGCACCGCCTGTTCGAATCGTTCTTCACGACCAAGGGGGACGAGCAGGGAACGGGCCTCGGCCTGGCTGTCAGCCGGGAGATCGCCCGGGGCGCGGGCGGGGATGTGGTTCTGCTCGACGAGCCGGGCACCTGGAACGAGCCGGCCTCCACGGTCTTTCGGCTGACGCTCCCTGTCTCGCAGGAGCTGTGAAATGCAACCCGGCCGGGCCGCCGCCACGCTGGGTCTGTTGCTGGTCGGCGGGGAGATCGCGCGCGCCGCCGAGCCCGCCGCCGTCGACCTCGCGCCGCCCGTCGCGGTGGTGATGACGCCGGCGCGCCCGATGTTGCTCTCCGGCGTCGACAAGGAGCTCGCCGTCACGATCGACCTGTCCGGTCCGGGAGCCGAAAGCTTCACCCCGCTGCGGGCGCTGGCCACGGCCGGAACGCTGGAGATGCCTCGCCCGAGCGCGCCGGGACACTTCACGAGCCGCTACCTTCCGCCCGCGGACCGCTTCCCGCAGGTCGCGCTGCTGGTCGTCGAGCTCTCGAGCGGAACGATCCGCGCGCATGCCACGGCGCGGGTCGCGCTGCAGGGATCGACGGTGGTTCCATTTCACACCAGCGGCGGCGCCGCGGTGACGATGCGGGTAGGCGATCGGCTGTTCGGTCCGGTCATCGCCGACCACCAGGGGCACGTCGAGATCCCGATCGAAGTCCCGCCCGGCGTGCGCAAGGGCCAGGCGCGGGCGGTGGATCGCAACGGCGCCGCCCGGGAGACGGAGGTCGACCTGCGGCTCCCGACCTTCCCGCGGGTCCTATTGCTGGCGCCGGCGGCCTTCGAGGCGGGCGCCTTCGCGGAGGTCACCGCGCTCGCCGTCAACGACGACGGAAGCCCAACCGCCGCCAGCGCGCTGACGCTGGGCGCCTCCGCCGGGCTCACCCACGCGCTCGGCGCCGGGCCTCCCGGCGAGGCGCGGTTTCTGTACGAGGCGCCCCGCAGCGTCGGAAGCGGTGCGGTGGCGCTCACCGGCTCCGCCGCCGGCCCGACGCCGGGACGGGTGGATCTGGCCGTTCCCCTGCACGCGAGCCGGCCCGCGCGTCTCGACCTCACGCCCAGCACGTCGCGCCTGGTGGTCGGCGAAACGGGCTCCGTGCGCGTCGTCATCTCGGCGCGGGATCAGTTTGGCAATCCGACAGCGACCACGGGTGTCCGCGCGCTCGTCGATGGCCGCCCGTGCCCAGTCGAGACCGCAGCCGGCGGAGCCACATCCTTGGTGATCGCGCCGCCCGCCGTCTACGAGGGGCGCGACACTGTCACCATCGACGCGACGCTGGGGGACCTCGACGGTTCGGCGGATCTGCACGTCACCGGGGGGGTGCCGACCCGCCTCACGCTGGAGGTGGGGACCGCCCGGGTGGTCGCGGACGGCAAGCAGGCGGCGCTCCTGCGCGTGCAGGCGACGGACAAGAACGGGACGCCCACCCTGGTGCGTGGCCTCAGCTGGGAAACGCCCGAGGGGCGCGTGCGGCAGGTGCGCGTCCCCCGCGACGGAGAGTATCTGGCCGAGTACGTGCCCGACCGGACGCGCGATCCACACCGCGAGGTGGTGGCCGTCATGGCGTCGCAGACGTTGCGCGCCGACGGCAGCGTCGAGGTCCTCCCCGCGCCGGTCCGCCTGGTCGCCACCGCCCGCGCGGGCCTCTTCACGAACCTCGGGCGCAGCGGCGGACCGGCGGCCTTCGTCGAGGCGCTGGCGCCCTTGCCCGTTGCCGTCCCCCACGTCCGGGTCTTCGCCGGGTTCGCCGCGGGATACCTGCATGGTGACGTCACCTCCCCCGGCGTCGAAATGTCCGGAATCGCGCGGCTCGAGATCAACACGTTCCCGCTCTTGGCTGTGGCGCGGGCGGAGATGTCGTTGCCGCATCTTTTCGAGATCGGGTTCGACCTCGACGTGGGATGGGCCTGGGCCTGGACCCGGATCACCCCGGGCGCGGCCGGCGTCCCATCGGACGTGGTGGCCACGGCCGACACCGGCGCCCTGGGCGCGGGCGCGGAGATCGCCTACCCGCTCAAGCCGGGGCGGCTCACCGTCGGGCTCCGCTATCTGTGGATCGATCTCGAACGAACGTCGCAGGGGGACCTGATCGATGGAAACAGCGCCGGGTTCATAGCCGATCTCGGCTACAAACTGACGTTTTGACCATGCTAGAAGGAGCCGTCTGATGCTGGGAATCGTGGAGGGGGCGTTCACGGCACGAACGCCTGGGGAACCATCGACGCCGCTGGTGGTGAGCGTGCCGCACGCGGGGGTGAGCACGGCCGGCTACGAGGAGACGCTGACGCCGGAGCTGGAGGTGCGCTCCGACGCCGATCTGTTCGTCGACCGGCTGTACGGCATCGGCGAGGCCGACGGCCCCGAGGTCTTCGTGGCGGCGCAGCTCTCGCGTTTTGTCTGCGACCTGAACCGCGATCCCGATGACGTCTGTCCAGGCGCCGTCCCCGAGCACCCCGCCGCGCGCAACGTCGACGGGCGCGGATTCATCTGGGCGGTCACCACCACCGGTGCCCCGGCGATGTCCCGTCCGCTGTCGCTCCGCGAGTGGCGCGGGCGGACCGCGATTCATACCGCCTACCACGACACGATCCGCCGCGCGCTCGCGCGGGCCCGCGCGCGGTTCGGTTACGCGATCCTGGTCGACGGGCACTCGATGCCCTCGCGTGGCCGCGCGGGACATCGGGATCCGGGCCACCCGCGGGCCGCCGTGGTCCCCGGCGACCGCGACGGCAAGAGCTGTTCGCCCGCGCTGACCGCGCTGGTGTCGCGCCACTTCACCACCCACGGGCTCGAGGTGCGCCCCAACGATCCCTACAAGGGTGGCTACATCACCGCTCACCACGGCCGTCCCGCCGATGGAATTCACGCGATCCAGATCGAGCTGCGACGGGATCTCTACATGGACGAAGAGCGTTTCGTCACCGTCGAGCCGGGCGCGAGCCGCATGCGCGGCCTCATCACCGAGCTGCTGACGGCGCTCGGGACGTTCCGGGTATAGACCCTAACGGCTCGCCCTCAGTCGCCGGCAGGGGGTCCGCCCGGCTTGTAGAGGCCTTCGAGCACGGTCCGGTACTTGTCGATCACCACCTTGCGCTTGACGCTGAGCTTCGGGGTCAGCTCGCCGCTCGCCTCGGTCAGATCCTGCGGCAGGATCGCGAACCGCTTGATGCTCTCGAAGGAGGCGAGCTTGGCGTTCACCGTGTCGATGTCCTTCTGCAACGCCGCCTTCACCTCGGGGGCTTCGGCCAGCGCCGACCCGGTCTTGCCGCCGAAGCGCTTGGACGCTTCCTCGGACAGGGTCACCAGCGCGACGCAGTAGGGCCGCTTGTCGCCGTAGACCAGCGCCTGGCTGACCAGCGCCGAGGCGGCCTTGATCGCGTTCTCCAGCGGCTGCGGCGCGATCTTCTTGCCGCCCGCGGTGACGATCAGATCCTTCTTGCGATCGGTGATGCGCAAGAAGCCGTCCTCGATGACACCGATGTCACCGGAGTGGAACCAGCCATCGGGCTCGACCGACTCGGCGGTCGCGGCGGCGTTGTTGTAGTACTGCCGAAAGACCGACGGGCCGCGCATCAGGATCTCGCCGTCGTCGGCGATCTTGGTCTCCACCACGTCCAAGGTGGGGCCGACGGTGCCGAAACGAAATTTGTCGAGGCGATTCAGGAAGGCGGCGGAGGTCGTCTCCGTGAGGCCATAGCCCTCCAGAACCAGCAAACCGGTGCCGTGAAAGAATTCGGCGATCTCGGAGGCCAGGGGGGCGCCGCCGGAGATCAGGAACCGGCAACGATCGAGCCCCAGCCGGGCGCGCAGCTTCGAGAGCACCAGCTTGTCGGCCAGCCAATAGCGCAAGCCGCCCCCCCCAGAGCCCGCACCCACCTTGCCGGCGCGGATCGCAGCGGCGTGCGCGCCGCCGGTCGCGATCGCCCAGGCCGCCAGCCGCCGTTTCATCCCCGACCCCTGCGCCAGCGCGCCCTGGACCCCGCTGTAGAATTTTTCGAAGATGCGCGGCACCCCCGCCATGAAGGTGGGGTGGGTCGCGACGAGGTCGTCCTTGATGCTCGCGGTCCCGCGCGAGAAGACCGTGACGTACCCGGTCTCGATTCCCGCCCATTCGAGCTCGCGGCCGAGGATGTGCGCGAGCGGCAGGAACAGGTACTGCTCATCGTCGTCACTGACGTGCATCGCGCGACCCGCGCTGCAGATCGCCGAGGTCAGGTTCTCGTGCGTGAGCACCACCCCCTTGGGGACCCCCGTCGTCCCCGAGGTATAGACGATGGTGAACATCGCTTCGGGACCGACCGTCTCGGCGTGCGCGTCGAGATCGTGGCCGGGCGCCGCCAGCCACTCGCGCCCGGACGCCCGCAGCGCCGACAGGGATCGGGTGAAATCCCCCGCGCCCGGGCCGCCGCCGACCAACTGGACCGCGCCCGTGACCGTGAACAGCCGATCGCGCAGTGGCAACAGCTTGTCCCGCTGAGCGTCGTCCTCGCAGATCAGGATCTTGGCGCCCGCATCGCGAATGATGAACTCGCACTGCTCGGCCGTGTTCGAGGCGTAGATCGGAACCGTCACCCCTCCCGCCAGCAAGATCCCCAGGTCGCAGAGGACCCATTCGAGGCGTGTCTGTGCCAGCAGGCAGACCCGGTCGCCGGGCAGGAGGCCGAGGGCGATGAAGCCGGCCGCGATCTCGCGGGCGGCGGTGTCGGCTTGCCGAAAGGTGGTGGCCTTCCAGGCACCCTCCACGTAATGGCGAAAGGCCACGTTGTCGGGGCTCTTGCCGACCCGCCGTTTCCACATGGCGACGGCGGTGCGCGGCTCATCCTTGCGCAGATCGCCCAACTGGGCCGAGGGGGCGCTCATCGTCTCACCGCACATAGTATAGAATTTCAGGCATGGCGGCGAAGCCCTTGCCCCGCTGGCGTCTGGCGGCGCGCGCCGTCGGCATCGGCGCGCGCGTGGTCAAGCACTGGACGCGCCTCTGGTTCGGGCTGGTCTTTCTGTGGCTCCGGCGGGCCGGCAAGGCGCGGCGGCGGGCCTGGTTGGGCCAGGTGGTGGTCGATCTGTTCCGCGAGCTCGGCGCCACCTTCATCAAGGTCGGGCAGATCATGAGCACCCGCCCCGACCTCATCCCCGAGTACATCTCGCACGCGCTCGCCGAGCTGCAGGATCACGTCGGCCCGTTCTCGTTCGATGACGTCATCCGGACGGTCGAAGGCGATCTGAAGCGGCCGATGGCCACCCTCTACACCGAGTTCGCCCCGGTGCCGCTGGCGTCGGCGTCCGTCTCGCAAGTGCACAAGGCGCGTCTGCCCGACGGGCGCATCGTGGCCGTCAAGGTCCAGCGTCCGAACGTGGTGGAGCTGTGCACCTTCGACCTCGCCGTGATGCGCATCGGCGCCAGGTTGCTCAATGTGATCCCGTCGATCTCGACGCTGGCGCCGGTCGACACCGTCGAGGAGTTCGGGCGCGCGGTGTTCGCGCAGCTCGACTTCCGGATCGAGGCCCGCAACAACCGGCGTTTTCGCGAGAACTTCCGCAACGAGCCCCAGGTGGTCTTCCCGGAGGTGATCGAGGCGCTGTCGACCGAGCGAATCCTCACCATGAGCTTCATCGAGGGGACCAAGATCCTCTCCACGCCCAACACCCGCTCCGATCCCAAGCGGGTGGCGCGACTGGGTCTGGCCACGCTCATGAAGATGATCTTCGAGGACGGCTTCGTGCACGCCGATCTCCACCCCGGAAACATCTTCATCACCCCCGACGACAAGCTGGCGCTGCTCGACCTCGGTCTGGTCGGCGAGCTGGACGAGAAGCACCGGAAGGGCTTCGCGCGCTTCTTCGCCGCCTGGGCGCAGCGGGACGGCGACGCGATGGCCCACATCATGTACGGCATGTCCGAGAGCGCCGGCACGCCGCGCGATCCGGAAGCGTTCGAGCGCTACCGCGCCGCGATCATCGAGTTCGTGGGACGCTACTGGGGCCATCGCCTCGGCGAAGTCCAGGTCGGCAAGGTGCTGATCGACATGCTCGGGATCCTGCGCCGGCACCGGGTGCGGGTGAACCCCAGCTTCACCATCGTCAACATCGCCATCGCGGTCACCGAGGGGATCGGCAAGCAGCTCGATCCCGAGCTCGACCTCATGAGCGCGGCCCTCCCGTATTTCCTCTCCCACCCCGTGGAAGGCTCCAGCCAGGCCTGACACCGGTTGCGCCAAGCTCCGCTTGAACGCGCCCCCTAAGACCGCGTAATATGCGGTCGTTAGCTTGCCACTATGACACGTCCGTCAGGGTGAGCGATGGAGCAAGCCCCCCGCATTCCGGAACGGTACACGCTCATCGAAGAGGTGGGTCAGGGTGGTATGGCGGTCGTGTACCGCGCGCAAGATGAAACTCTCAAACGCGAGGTCGCGATCAAGGTGCTGCATCAGCACCTGGCCGGGGAGCCCGAATCGCGCGCGCGCCTCGAGCGCGAAGCGCAGGCGGTCGCCAAGCTCCGGCACGACAACATCCTGGAGATCTTCGACTACTCCGGGCTCGATTCGGCCACCGCGTACATCGTCACCGAGTTCATCGATGGGCAGACGCTCAAGCAATTCTTGAACACCCGTACGCTCGGGTTCCCGGAAATCGCGGCGCTCATCTCCGGCGAGGTCTGCCGAGCCCTCGCCCACGCCCACGCGGCCGGCGTGATCCACCGGGACGTCAAACCCGAGAACGTGATGATCCGCAAGGACGGGCTCATCAAGTTGATGGACTTCGGCATCGCTCAGATCCTGGACTTTCAGCGCATGACCGTGACCGGGCAGCTCTTGGGTTCGCCCGCTTACATGGCGCCCGAGATCATCGAGGGCAAGCAGGTCGATCTTCGCACCGACGTCTTCTCGGTCGGGATCATGTTGTACCTGCTGGCGACCGGCGCCCTCCCCTTCGCCGGCAAGAACCCCCACGAGGTCCTGCGTCGCATCACCGACGGAAAATTCGCCGACCCGCGCACGGTCAAGCACGGGGTCGATCAGGTGCTGGCGCGCATGATCGGGCGCGCGCTGGCGCGGCGTCCCGACGATCGTTATCCCGAGGTGGCGCTGCTGGCCGACGATCTCGGCGCCTACCTCGCGGAGGCGGGCCTCCACGACGCGCGCGCCGAGCTGCGCCTCTATTTCGCGGATCCGGCGGCTTACGAGGCCGCGCTGCCCCAGCGGCTGGCGGCGGCGCTCACCGAGTCGGCCGCGGTACACCTGGCGGCGGGACGGCGGGTCAAGGCACTCGAGCTTTGGAATCGGGTGCTGGCCTTCGACCCGGACAACGCGGTGGTCGTCGCGGCGCTCCGCCGGCTGGAGGGACGCCGGCGCCTGCGCACGGCCGCCGCCGCGCTGGGCATCGCCGCTCTGCTCGGCGGCGTGGGGTCGGCCGTCGTGCGGCGGGTGCATGGGCGTCTGGTCCGGCCGGCGCTGAGCCTGGCCGCCCCGCCGGCCCCGTCGCCGATCGCGCCGGCCGTCACGACGACCGCCACGGGTTCCGATGGGACGGCGTCCCATCGGGCGGAGCCGCCCGGCGCGCACCTATCGCGTGCGCGCGATTCCCGCGCGATGCTCGACCACGAGCCCGCCGGTCGCGGTGGCGCCGCTATCCGCACCTTTACACTCGGGCCGACGCCCCAGAACGTGGATGTCTACCTGGACGGCCACCGCCAGTTCGGATACGACCCGGACCACACCACGATCGCGGTCTCCTGGAAGGCCGATCACGTGATCGAGTTTCGCAGCCCGACCGGGTGTTGCTTCGTCGAGCGGGTGGAGGTGGGGCCCAACCACCCGCTTCCGTCGGACGCCATCATCGCCCGGCGTCTCAAGTGGCGACCCGCGCACCTGCTCATCACCACCGAGCCGTCCAGCGGATCGGCGCGGGTGATGGTCCGCGATCTCAACCGACAGGTGACGCCCACGGCGGGGCACCCGGGAGAGGAGATCGACGTCCCCTTCTTCGCCGACGACGACGCGAGCAAGGAGATCGAGGTCGCGGTCGACACGGGCGAGCTGTTCGCGACCGAGAAGATCCGCGTCCGCGCCGGCGAGCGGAGCCGCCACGTGGTGAAGCTGCGGGCGGGAGCCAATTGAGTGAACGCCAACTGATGGTCGCCCGCGGATGACCGTCGGCCTTCTCGCCGCGCTGGCGGGCGCGCTCTTCGCCGCGACGCCAACCCGGCAGGCGACGCACGCGACGCCGCGGGAGGCGTTCGACCGTGGTCGCACCGCGTTCGGCCGCGCCGAGTACAAGCGCGCGATCGAGATCCTGCACCCCCTTCTCTATCCGGAGGTGCTGCTCGACAGCGAAGGGGAGGTGGTCCAGGCGCACCGGATGCTCGGGGTGGCGTACCTGTTCCAGAACCAGGCCGCCGAGGCGCGGCGCGAGTTCCACAAGCTGCTCGAGCTGCGCCCGGACTATCGCTTCGATCCGCTGCTCGACCCGCAGCAGGTGGTGGACGCCTTCAACGCCGTCGTGAAGGAAGAGGAGACGGAGATCGCTTCCTTTGAAGCCCGGCGCCAGCAGCGCGATCGGGAGATGGCCGCGCACCGCTTGCGCGAAGAGCGCCTGCACCCCCCGATCACCACCATCGTCCGGTACGAGCGGCATCCCTACCTGTTCAACTTCATCCCCTTCGGCACGGGGCAGTTCCAGAACGGCCAGCGACGAAAGGGTTGGTTGTTCCTGGGCGTCGAAGGGGGCCTGGCGGCGATCTCGGTGGGCGCCTTGGCGACCAACCTCGCCCTTTACGGCCTCAACCCCCAGCGCAAATGCCTGGTCACGCAAACGGTGGACCCGGGCGGGGCGCTCGAAGCCTGTCCCGCCAACAAGATCGATCATTCGCAGGAGAACACCTCCTCCACGCTGACGCGCGTCCAGGTCGTGAGCGGGGCGCTGTTCTTCGCGGCGGCGATCTGGGGCGCCGTCGATGCGATCCGGCACTACCAGCGAGACGTGCCGATGTCCGACCCGTCCACCGATACGCCGACACCCGCGACCTCGAGCGTCCACCTCGGGCTGACGCCCTTCGGCCTGGCGGGGTCCGTCAGCTTCTGACAGCTCTGGAAAGGAACGAAGATGGCCACACTTAAAATTCAGCTTCCCGGCAAGGGGACGCGGGTCTACCGCATCCACAAGAAGATCACCTCGCTCGGGCGCAGCGCCGACGCGGACGTCTCGCTGGCCGAGCCGTCGGTCGCCGAGAGTCACGCCCACATCCATTTCGACGGGCGCGAGTTCAACCTCCACGCCGCCGATCGCGAGGGCGAGCTCTACGTCAACGGGCGCAAACGAAGCAAGCAGCGCCTGGTCCACGAAGATCGCATCCGGATGGGCGCCGTCGAGCTGGAGTTCTCGCTCTACGACCAGCCGGGCGCCGACGATCCCGCCGACACCGGGATCGCCACCGAGCTGGCCTCGTACAAGAAGCTCTACGAGTTCAGCGGCAAGCTGATGGCGAGCTACGAGCTACCGGCGCTGCTCGACCAGCTCCTGGACGTGATGATCCAGGTCTCGAACGCCGACAAGGGCTTCCTGGTGCTCATGGAATCCGGCGAGCCGGTGGTCAAGGCGGCGCGCAACCTGCGCCGCGAGACCATCTTCGACGCCGTTCGCCAGCTCTCAGATTCGATCCTGGCGCACGTCATCAAGACGCGCCGACCGCTCATCATCTCGGACGCGCTCCGCGACGAGGAGTTCAAGAACTCGCTCTCGGTGGTGAACCTCAAGCTGACCTCGGTCATGTGCGTGCCGCTGCTCGAGCGCGGCAACATGCTGGGCGTGATCTACGTCGGCAACGACAACGTCGCCCAGCTGTTCGAGGAGTCGCACCTCGAGGTGCTCACGATCTTCGCGTCGCAGGCGTCGCTGCTGATCCGCAACGCGCTGCTGGTCAACGAGCTGCAGCTGGACAACCGATCGCTGCAGGAGCGGGCTGCAGGAGAGGAAGACGTCGAGGTTCGGTCTGTGATTCAGCGGATCGCGCTGGAGCACCGGC
>JADGRB010000351.1 GCA_017881315.1 Pseudomonadota bacterium | reverse complement strand
ACCGGCACCGGAGGGATCACCGGCACCGGAGGGATCACCGGCACCGGAGGGATCACCGGATCGGCGGGCACTCTCGGCACGACCGGAGGGGCGGGGGCGGCGGGAACTGCCGGCAGGGATGGTTCGGGTGGTAGCGCCGGAGCGGGAACCGGCGGCAGGGCCACGGGCGGCTCGGGCGGTGGGCGCGGTGGATCCGGAGGGTCGGCCGGCGCGGGGGCCTCGACCGGAACCGGAGGGACCGGCCAAGGGGGTCAGTTCACCATCATGGTGCAGCTCGCCAGCGCCGTGAAGTCGACCGCGCCCACCACCGTCGGCATCGTCACCTGGTCCGTCTCCGCGTCGGGCATCACCTCGGCGCACATCGACTTCGGCCTCGACACGAGCTACGGCATGACCGCGCCGGTCGATCTCACGGCGGCGGGCTACCGAACGTTGCTGCTCGGCATGAAGCCCGCCAAGACCTACCACTTCCGCATCGTGGCCAGCGACGGCACGAACACGTATACGAGCAGCGACCAGACGGTCACCACGGGTGCGAAGATCAGCTCCACGCCGCTGTCGAGCTTCTCGGTCAAGAACGCGTCGGCCGTTCCCAAGGGATTCTTCATCACGTCGTTCTGGCAGGGCACCGGCTCCAAGGTGCCGTTCATCTTCGACACCGATGGTGACGTGGTCTGGTGGTACACGGCGGCCTCCACGGAATCGACGGATGGTATTTCGCGCGCCCGAATGTCCGCCGACAGTCAGAGTATCTGGCTGGTGAATGAATCCCTGAGCGGCAATCCGCTCCGGCGCGTGAGCATCGACGGGCTGACCACCCAGACCTACTCGAACACGAAGTCGTCGCACGACATCGCAGCCGTCAGTGCCGACACCATGGCGTACCTCGATTACAGCGAGAGCGACTGCAACAGCGTCTTCGAGATCAACAACGCGGGGACGTTCAAGGAGATCTTCGAGCCGACGGGCGTCACGGGCACCGGCACGTCGTTCCCGAGCTGCCACGGCAATTCCGTACGCTACTCGAAGAAGGAAGACTTCTACACCTACTCGGACTGGCAGTCGGACGTGGTGGCCATCAACCGCTCCGGCACCCTGCAGTGGAAGCTCTCGCAAAAGGTGAGCGGTGGACACACCGCCTGGGGCGGCCAGCAGCATGGCACCCAGCTGCTCGATAACAGCATCCTCATCTTCGCGAACACCGGCACCGCGGGAAAGTCGCAAGCGGTCGAGTACGGCCTCGACGGCCATCTGATCAAGGCCTTCAGCGCCAACGGCGGCTCCAACGTGACGAACTTCGGGGATGTCCAGCGGCTCTCGAACGGCAACACGATCATCACCTACTCGACGTCCTCGCTGATGCAGGAGGTGGACGCCAGCGACACCGTCGTGCTCGAGGTCAAGGGCAGCGGCTCGTTCGGGTACCTCGAATTCCGCGACAGCCTCTACGGGCCCCCGCTCGACATCGCGCAGTAGGCGGCCGGAGCGACGGGCTTCTACTTCTTAGCCCCGCCCTTCTCACCCTCCGGCACCACGTCCCATTTCCCGCGAGCGTCCATCGACAGCACGCAGTCCGCCCCCGCCTCGCAACGGGTCATGTGCTTGGTCTTCCCGGTGAATGCGAAGAACGATCCGGGCGGGAGCTTCTGCTCCTTGCCGTCGACTGTGAGAGCGAGGGTGCCCGCTACGACGGTGCCGGAGTGGTTGGCGGTGTGGTGGTGCAGCGGGGCCGCGAAGCCGCCCGCGAACTTGAGGAAGAAGTGGCTGGGCCCTTTGCTCGGATCGCCGTCTATGGGGGCGATCTGCACGCCCGTCATCCCCGGGACCTCACTCCATTTGACGTCTGCCGCGGGGATGAGCACCGCGCCAGAGATCTTTTTGCCGCTATCGGCCTTCTCAGCCTTGTCGGCCGCCAGCGCGCGCGTCGCGACCGACGATAACCCCGCAAGCACCACCAGAGCCGCTGTGAGCGTGTTCTTTTTCACTGTGATCTCCCCTTCGTCTTGAGCCGTGCTACCGGGAACGTCCGGTGCCACACGAGGTGGGTGTCTACCATCCAGTAGGTAGGTAACACAAGACCTGATTTCCACCCCGGGGCGAACACGGGAGGCTCGGCAGCCGCCAGCGTCGATGGTAAAGATCGACTCATGCCACCGTCCCCCAGAACCGACACGGCGGCCCGCATCCTCGACGTGGCCGAACGGCTTGTTCAGGTCCAAGGTTTCAACGCCTTCAGCTACGCAGACATCTCCGCCGAGCTCGGCATCCGCAAGGCCAGCCTGCACCATCACTTTGCGACCAAGGCCAAGCTCGGGAAGGCCCTCATCACGCGCTATCAGGACCGATTTCGAGATGCGCTCGCCGAGATCCGTCGAGGCGCCTCCGACGCGCCCACCCAGCTCAAGACGTACGCGCGACTCTACGGCAACGTCCTGCGCAAGCAGCGCATGTGTCTGTGCGGTGTGCTGGCGGCCGATTTCGAGACGCTGCCCCGCGCGATGCGCGACGGAGTGCTGAGCTTCTTCGCCCTCAATGAAGAGTGGCTGACGAATGTCCTCGAAGAGGGACGGCGGGCGAAGACCCTTCGCTTCGAGGGCTCGGCCGCCCCCATCGCGGCGTTCCTCGTCAGCTCGCTCGAAGGGGCCATGCTGCTGGCGCGCTCCTACGGCAGGGTGTCGAGGTTCGAGTCGGTTGCCAAGAAGCTCATCGGCGACCTGGCCATGGTTTCCTGACCGTGCCATCGCTGGAGGAACCGATGGACATCCGTATGTACGCCTTGCCACAGGTCGGGAGCGAGATGGACGAAGCCTATCTGGCCGCCGCCCTGACCCGCGCCGGCGGGAAGTGTGATCCGGGCGCGCTCACCCTCGCACTGCTCGCCGACGGCCGGCAATCGAGCCCGGTCTGGTCGCTGAAATCGCCGAGCGGGGCGGCCTACGTCCTGAAGATCTTCTCCCGGGAAAACTGGCGCAACCCGATTCTTGGCGACGGCAATATCGAGGCGCGCCTTTTCGCGAACGGCGTGATGCGCACATTGCCCGCGCCGCTCTTCGTGCCCTCGATCGATCTCGCTTTCCACCCGGGTCGGGACGAAATCTGGATGCTGATGGAAGACGTCTCGGCCGGCATTCTGCCGCGCGGCGCATTCGATGAGGAAAAAGCGCGCTGGATGCTCTCGGCCTTCGCCGCTCTCCACGCGCGCTATTGGGAAAAAGCCGAGGAGCTCGCCGCGCTGCCGCTCCTCTCGCTCGAGGCCAACATCGCCGTCATTCTCGAGCCGATCCTCGCGTTTGGCGGCCGCCGCCCCGCCGAAGGCTGGCGCGGCGCGGGACTGGAAAAGATAACCGTGTTGAAGCCGATGTTGCCGATCCTCTTCGACGTGCTCGGGCCCGCCGACACCGAATATTTTCTTGATCTCGGCGATCACCGCCAGGACTGGGTGCGGGTATTCGCCGAAGCGCCCCACACCTTCTGTCATGGCGATATCAGGCGCGCCAATCTGGCGTTGTTCTCGCCCGATCGCATCGTCGCCTTCGATTGGGACATGGCCTCAAACGCACCCGCCGCGCTCGATCTCGCCTGGTATTGGTTCCTGCAGTTCTGGGCATATCCGGCAACCGATGGCCGTCACGTCGCCGACCGTGAGCCGCTCCTGGCCTACTACATGGATCTCCTCGCCCACCACCTCGGCCGCCGCTTCGATCGCAGGACCTTCGAGCGTTCCTTCGATCTCGCCTGGCTCAAGGTCTTCCTGCAGCTCGGTTTCTGCCTGATCGACCCGATCTCTGGAAAGCATTCGGCCGAGGATCGCGCCCGCGTCGGCGCGCTGGTCCGCCAGGCCATGGACGAGGCAAAGAGGATTCACGACAAGCATGTGCACTAGCCCGACAGAACGTACCGACGGTTGGACCGCTCTCGACACGCCGGAACGGATCACCGCGGCGGTCCGCAAGCTCGAGCGAATGGGTCGCACGGAGGCCGAGTTCGCGGCGCGGCGCCGCTATCTCGACCTTCTCGCGCCGTGCCCAGGCGAGAGCGTTGTCGATGTCGGCGCGGGAACGGGCCTCATCACGCTCGACATCGCGGCCCGGGTTAACCCCGGCGGCCGCGTGGTCGCGGTCGACCCATCCGCAGCCCTTCTCGATCATGCGCGCAGCGCGGCGAAAGCGGCGCGCTTGAGCGAGGTGTTCGAGGCCGAAGTCGCCGACGGACGGGCTCTCCCCTTCGCCGATCGGAGCTTCCATGCGGCGTTCTGTCACTGGGTGCTCCTCCACGTCGATCCCGGTTCGGCGATCGTGCGCGAATTGAAGCGCGTCACCCAACCGGGCGGCCGTGTGATGTGCGTCGAAATGGACTGGGAGACGGCGATCGTCTATCCCGGCGAGCGTGCGCTCACGCGGCGCATCTTGAATTTCAGCAACGACCGCCACGTAGAGGGCTGGAGCGGCCGGCGTCTCACCTCGCTTTTCAAGGAATGCGGGTTTGTCGACGTGGTGGTCGAACCGATCGTCGACGTCGATCAAAGCGGCGATCCGGTGTGGCTCGATTTCATCAGGGAGCGCGCGCAGAACGCCCTGGAGGGCGGGAGCGTCAGCGACGCCGAGGCCCGCGCGTGGACCGGGGCGATCGAGGCCGCCGCGGTCGCTGACCGCTATTTCTTCGCGATCACACAGTTCGCGGTGCTCGGCCGCGTGCCCACCTAGACTGAGCGTCTGCCCCACTCCGCCGGGGCGGGCTTCATCTCCTAATTCCCTCTTTCAACAAAGGCCGCAACGCTGATGCGAGCTCCTTCCGCGCTTTTCGGAGCCTCGCGTACACACCGAACCGCGTCAGTGACAGCCGAGCCGCAACCTCCACGATGGAAAAGCCATCAAGGGCGTGCATGACGACGACGGCCCGGCTCGGAAGCGGCATGGTATCGAGCGCGGCCATTCGGAAGGCCCCGCGCCGAGCCGTTGCAGCCTCTCGTGGAGGGAGTCGAGGTCCTTCTCGTAGACGGCGAGGCAGCTGGTCTCTAGCTCGGGTTCGCGGGGCACGGT
>JADGRB010000109.1 GCA_017881315.1 Pseudomonadota bacterium | reverse complement strand
CGCGTCGATCGGGCTCTTCATTTTTCCGTGCGAGCCCAGGATGACGCGGACGGGGCCGTCGGCGGGCGACTCCTCGGGCATGACGTAGTGGCTGGCGTTGGGCGCGTTCTCCAGCTCGGGCGGCAGGGCGATCCACAGCTGAAATCCCCGGACACCCTGTGGCTCGGCGGCGCCCGTGTGCCAGACGCCGTTGCCCGCCCGCATCCACTCGACGCTTCCGGCGCGGAGCACGCCGGCCTTCCCCGTCGTTTCAGCGTAGCGGACCGCGCCCTCCAGCACGACGGTCACGGTGGCGATGCCCGAGTGCGGGTGCCAGCCGAGCTCCATCGGCCTGCGTCGCCCCTGCCCGTCGAAGTTGAAGTGATCCAGGAACACGAAGGGCTTGATGAGCTGGCCGAGGTCGGAGGGGCTCATGAGCCGGGTGATGGGACCACCCGTGTCGCCCCGCGTGCGGTAGATGATCTTGCGCGCGGGTTGCCGTGTCTTCTGAATCTGATTTGCCAACATGACTTTGTCCCTCCGTTCGTCCTCGTCTCTTCTCTTCGTGTTCGTCGAGCTCTCGTTCAGGCCGCCTTGGCGACCGCCGCCTTGACGGCTTGCAGCTCGAGCTCGATTTCGACCCGATCGCTCACCAGCACGCCCCCGGTTTCGAGGGCCTGGTTCCACTTGAGGCCGAAGTCCTTGCGGTCCAGGCTGCCCTTCGCCGTGAAGCCGACCCGCTCGTTGCCCCAGGGGTCCTTGCCGCGGCCGCCGTACTCGACGTCGAGCGCGATCTCGCGGCTGACGTCGCGGATGGTCAGCTCTCCGGTGAGCCGGTAGCGGTCTCCCCCGAGCTTCTCGATCCCCGTGCTGCGGAATCCGATCTGGGGGAAGTGCTCGACGTCGAAGAAGTCGGCCGACCTCAGGTGATCGTCACGCTGGGCCGTGCCCGTGTCGATGCTGGAGGCATCGATCGTCGCCTCCACGACCGAGCGCGCGAGATCGCTCTCGTCGAGCTCCACGTTCCCGGTGAACTTGGTGAAGCGGCCTCGAACCTTCGAGACCACCATGTGGCGGACCGAGAAGTTGATGCCTGAGTGAACGGTGTCGAGATTCCAGTTGTTGGTCGTCATGGCGTGTCCTCCTACCCCCAGAGATACGACCGTTCCGGCACTGGGACTAGGTACGATGATCTGGACTATCTGTTCCGCCTATAGAACAGTTGGCCCATGGATCTCAACGAGATGCTGGTGTTCGCGCGCGTCGCCCTGACCGGGAGCTTCACGACCGCGGCGGCCGACCTGGGGATGCCGAAGTCGACGGTCAGCCGGAAGGTCACCGAGCTGGAGGCGCGTCTCAAGGCGCGCCTCCTCAACCGCACCACTCGGAAGGTGAGCCTGACCGACGTCGGCCGAACCTACTACGACTACTGCGCGCGCATCGTGGCCGAGATCGATGACGCCGAACGCGCCGTCACCAACCTGCAGGAGATCCCGCGCGGCATTCTGCGCGTGACCACGGGACCAAACGTGGCCTTCTTGGCCCCGATCCTGAACGACTACATGCAGCGCTATCCGGAGGTGCGGATCGAGGTCTTCTGCACCGGACGCGCCGTCGACCTGATCGAGGAGCGGTTCGACGTCGCGATCCGCGCGGGAGAGCTCGGCGACTCGACGCTGATCGCGCGCAGCCTCGGCAGAGTGACGTGGTTCCTGGTCGGGACGCCCGGGTATCTCAAGAAACATGGACGTCCGCGATCGATCGACGACTTGAAGCGACACGACTGCATCATGTTCGGCACCACCCCCAGCGGTGCGGCGCTACGCCTCCACAGCGGCGACAAGACCGCGCATGTCGAGCCGCCCGCGCGCCTGATGGTGAACGACTTCGATCTCGTCCACGCCGCCGCGCTGGCCGGTTTGGGCCTCGCGCTCCTTCCGGCCTACCTTTGCCTCGACGACCTGCGCGGCAAGCGGCTCGAACGCGTGCTTCGCGACTGGGAAGCACCGTCGGTCCCGGTCCACGTCGTGTACCCGAGCGCGCGCTACATCTCGCCCAAGGTGAAGACGTTCGTCGACCATCTGCAGACGCGCACGACGCCGCCGCCGTGGGAGGTCGGCCCGATGCCGTGACGTCCGCAGAGCGTCGTGGCACCACGGTCTTCTTGTCGATCCGCGACCACTCGATCGGCTCGAAAGCGCTTGACCTTGACCGTGCGATGCACACTTTCATGCCCCAAACCACATCCGCCACGGGGGACACTATGCAGATTCGCTTCGGCTATGAGCTCAACTACCAGTTGCCGCAGCCCACGCCGATGATCTTGACCCTGAACGTGCACCACAGTCGGGTTTCGGATCTCGTCGGGTCGGACCACATGAAGACGACGCCCTCCGTCCCGACGACCGCGTACCGAGACGGGTTTGGAAATTGGTGCACGCGGCTGGTCGCCCCCACGGGGCATTTTCGCGTGACCGCCGACGCGACCATCAACGACAGCGGCGAGCGGGAGCCGGTCGTTCCGTCGGCCATTCAACACCCCGTCCCGCAGTTGCCAGAGGAGACGCTGGTCTTCCTCCTGGGGAGCCGTTACTGCGAAACCGACAGGATGTCCCAGTTCGCCTGGGACAAGTTCGCGAACGCCCCGCTCGGCTGGGGGCGGGTGCAGGCGATCTGCGATTTCGTTCACCAGCACATCACGTTCGGCTACCAGTTCGCCAGATCCACCAAGACCGCCTGGGAGGCTTTCAACGAACGCCAGGGCGTCTGCCGCGATTTCGCCCACCTGGCGATCACCCTGTGCCGCTGCCTGAACATTCCGGCGCGCTATTGCACCGGCTATCTGGGCGACATCGGCGTTCCGAAGGATCCGGCGCCGATGGACTTCGCGGGATGGTTCGAGGCTTACCTGGGGTCGACCTGGTACACGTTCGATGCGCGCAACAACACCGCGCGCATCGGACGCGTCCTCATCGCGCGCGGTCGCGATGCCGCCGACGTCGCGATCTCCACGACCTTCGGACCCAACACCCTGGAGACCTTTCGGGTCTGGACCGACGAGGTGACCTCCTGACCGCGCGCTCGCGCGCCGACCCTTCGAAGAGTACCGTGAAGCGATGACCTACTGTGTGGGCGTGCTGCTGGAGGAGGGGATCGTTCTCGGCTCGGACTCCCGCACCCACGCGGGCGTCGACGACTTCGCCTCCTTCTGCAAGATGACCGTCTTCGAGCGCGCCGGCGACCGCGTGCTGGTGTTGCTGAGCTCGGGAAGCCTGGCCGGAACCCAAGCGGTCATCGGCCTGCTCACCCAGCAGGCCGACGACGCCGGGATCCGGAGCGCCCGGACCATGTTCGATGTGGCGCGCGTCGTCTCGGACGCGATGCGCGCCATCGACCGTCGCGACAGCGAACATCTGGAAAAGCACGATCTGACCTTCAACGCCTCGTTCATCCTCGGTGGCCAGATCAGCGGCGAGCGGATGCGGCTCTTTCGGATCTACGCGGCGGGCAATTTCATCGAGGCCGGCGCCGACACGCCCTTCTTCCAGACTGGCGAGGCCAAGTACGGCAAGCCGATCATCGACCGGGTCATCACCCCCGCCACCAGCTTGAGCGACGCGGCCAAGTGCGTGCTGGTCTCGTTCGATTCGACCATGCACAGCAATCTGTCGGTCGGCATGCCCATCGACTTGATCTGCTACGAGCGCGACGCGCTGGTGGTCAAGAAGCGCCGCCGGTTCGAAGAGGGCGATCCCTACTTCGCCGCGCTCAGCAAGAAGTGGAGCGAAGGTGTTCGCGCGGCGTTCAAAGAGCTGCCCGAACCTCAGTGGGCCGCCTGAGGTCCCGCGGCGTTCGCGGCCCTTATCGCGACATTCGCGGCCGCTGATCCTGCAACGCGGCCAGCGCCGCTTCGATGGCGGGGCGTTGCAACGTGCCCGCGCGCCAGACCGCCAGCACCGGGAAGCGTACGCGACCCATGGTGAAGGGGCGGGCGACGACGCCGCGCGCGCGCAGTGGGCGCTCGTCGACCGAGGGGACCAGCGAGCAGCCGACGCCGGCGGCCACCAATCCCAGGATCGCCTCGGCGCTGCTGGCGGCCAGGGTGCGCGCGGGCGTGACCCGGGCGCGCGCCAGCGCCTGCATCTGCAGATCGTGGTGGAAGGTGCCGGGGGGGTAGGTCACGAAGGTCTCGCCGGCGATGTCGGGCAGGGCGATGCGCGCGCGAGGCGCGAGCGGGCTTCCCGCCGGCAGGACCAGGAACGGACGGAGGCTGGCCACCTCGCGCGCTTCCACGCCGCGCGGGAGCGCCTCCGGGAAGTACGCGACCGCCACGTCGACGTCGCCCGCGAGCACGACGTCGGGCCGCGCGACGGGCAGCTCGCGCAGCTCGACGCGCAGATCGGGGCGCTGGCGATGCAGCCGCTGGATCCACCCGGGCAGGATCTGGCTCAAGATCACCGCCTCGGCCGCCAGGTGCAGCTCGTGCCCGACCGTGCCGGCCTTCATCGCGCGCTCGATCCCGGGCAGCTGCTCGAAGAACGGCGCGGCGAAGGCGTAGAGGTGCCGCCCCGGCGCGGTGAGGCGCATGGTGGCCTTGCCGAGGCGTTCGAACAGACGCACGCCCAGCTCGTCTTCCAGCTTGCGCACCTGCTGGTGCACGGCAGGCTGAGTCAGCGGGTAGGGGAAGGCGCGGGCCGCGGCCGCGTAACCCCCGGTGCGAGCCACCCAGTAGAACCCTTCGAGGCGCGCGATCTGCATGAATAAGTAATACTTATCATAACGGTAATAATTAATTAATTTCGCGACGGCCCCGTCGCCCCCAGACTGGCGGCATGGGAAACAGACTCTGGCACTCTCTCGATCCGTTCTTCTCGCGCGTCTTCGGCGACGATGCGTCGACCGACCCCGGCTCCGGCTGGGCCGCCGGCGTCATCGCGGTCCTGGCGGGGTTCCTGGCGGCGGGCGGCGTGCTCTGCTTCCGGTTCCCGGGCGTCCTCACCGCCCCCGGGTTGCGCAGCCTCTATCCGCTGCCGGTATTGCGCGCCGCGATCGGGTTGCTGATCTGCGCGGCGATCGTCCTAGGGCTGGTGAGCGCGCGTCTTCGCCGCCGCAAGGTGCTGGGCCTCACCGGCGTTTGCCTGGGCGTGGCGGCGCTGGTCTTGGGCGGGCCGGCGGCGGCGCTCCCGCGACAGATCGGTCCCGGTCCCGGCCTGGGGTTCGACTGGTTCCTGCTCAACGTGCTCATCATGACGTTGTTGTACGCATCGCTCGAGCGGGCGGCGCCGCTGCGCCCCGAGCAGCCGGTCTTCCGCAAGGGGTGGACCACAGACGGCGTGCACCTGCTGGTGAGCCACGTCGGTGTGCAGGGGGCGAGCGCCATCATCGTGCTTCCGGGCCAATGGCTGCGGCGATCGATCTTGGGCGGCGCCGGGCCGTCGCACGCGGGTGCGCTGCCGTTCCTCTTTCAGCTCGCCGCCATCGTGGTGATCGCCGATTTGTGCTTTTACTGGATCCACCGCGCCTTCCACGCCTGGCCGCTGCTCTGGCGCTTGCATCGCATCCACCATTCCAACGAGCAGATGGATTGGCTGGCCAGCGAGCGGCTTCATGTCGTCGAGATCGTGATCGTTCGGGCGCTGGTGCTGACCCCGCTCATCCTGATCGGCTTCGGCCAGGGTCCGCTCCTCGCCTACGTGACCTTCGCGTCGGTGCAGGCGGTGCTCGTCCACGCCAACTTTCGCAGCAAGCTCGCCGCTCGCCTCGGCTGGGTGGAGCGGATCCTGGTCACCCCGCGTATCCACCACCTCCACCACGCCGCCGACGGCCCCGCCGTCGACAAGAACTTCGCCATACACCTGCCAGTGCTGGATCGGCTGTTCGGCACGCTGTACGCCCCGCCCGGCGTCTGGCCCACCCGCACCGGCGTCGACGGTCGCCCCGTGCCGGAGGGGTACTGGGCCCAGCAGCTCTCACCGTTTCGCTCCCCGCACGGGACGCGCTCAGGGGACGACTTCGACGAATACCGGCCCGATGGTGTTGGTGTTGGGCTCCGCGTCGCAGCTCTCGAACCCGCTACAGGACGACGCGGGACCCGGGCCGACGTCAAACACCGTCTTGAGCACGACCGCCGCGCGGCCGGTCATGGTCGGCGCGGTGGTCTGGAACATCGAACCGTCCGCTGAGAGCGTGCCGTTCGCGAAGGTATGGAACGGCGGGACGGTCGCCGGCGTATCCAGCCAGTAGAACTCCGCGTAGGTCGTGCCCCCCGAGACAGGCGGCATCGGCATCGTGAGCACGATCGAATCGCCGGCCCGGACCTGCTGCCCGTTGGCCGGCGTGACCAGCCGCGCGTGCGCGCCCGGGAAGAGACCCTCGAAGTGTGCCTCCCCGAGCACCTGGTCCCCGTCCACCAGCTGGACCGTGATCGGCAGATCCTGCTGGAAAGCGCCCGACGTGACCCGCACGTCCCACCGGCAGTCGCCGGTGACCATCGGCGTCGCCTCGACATCGTTGATGCGGATGCGGAGGTTCGCGGAGAGCGGAGAACAGCTCTGCCGGCGATCGGGCCACCCCACGTCGGCGGCGACTTGATATCCGGTCTCTGCGACCGTGCTCGGGTCGGCGTTCCAGGTGCCAGCTGCCGACAACATCACCGGCGGTTGGTCGCCGCCGCAGCTCCCGGCGCCGAGCCCGGCCAGGCAGCTCGCCAGCAGCCACCGCGCCCGCCGCCTCATGGCCCCTCCGTCACGAACACCGGCCCCAGGGTGCTGTCCGCATTCGCGGTGCAAAGGTCGAAGCCCGGGCACGAGTAGCTCGGCTGCGGAACATAGGGCTTACCTCCGAAGGTGACCGCCGCGCGCCCGTGGAACGTGGGCACCAGGACGTGAATGCCGTCGGCCCGTCGCTCGGGTGCCTGCCACAGATGCGCGGCGACCGTCATGTCATCCAGCGGATAGAAGCAGGCGTCGCTCTCCGCGCCGGTTGGCAGCTCGGGCGTCGGGATCACGACGATGTCGTCTCCCGCCAGCACCTGGCCATCCGCCGGGACGGCGAGACTGGCGCCGGCCCCCGGCGTCAGACCTTGGAACTGCGCATGAGCCAGCAGCCGATCGCCATCCCGCGCGTCGACGGTGACGGTGCCGATCTGCGGCGTGAGGCCCCACATCGCGGAGGTACTGAGACACCCGCTCGACGAATCGAAAGCCGGCGGGACGTCCTGGTCGTTGATCAGCAGGCGCAGCGTCGAGGGGAGCGTCGGACAGCTCGGGCGTGAGCTGGCGGGCACCTGCGCGATCACGACCGAAAGCTGAAAGCCGATCGCGCGCGGCGCGCTGTCCTGCGTCTGGAATCGGGCGACCGCGGCGACCGAGAGCGCCAGATTCTCACCGGCGCCGTCGCCACAACCGACGAGCAGCACCACCGCGGCCCCGATCGGTATCAGCCTGGAACGATGGCGAGCGGTCACGCTGGGCTGGCCTCCTTGTTGTCATTGAACGTGCTCACGAAAGGCCGTCTCCGCAAGGACGGGTATCGACTTCGCGACGCGCTCGGATCACCGCGATCGGCGGCGAAACGAGGGCGGTGGCAGGTCGGTCTCCGGCGGGACGAAGCCGGCGACGGTGCCGTGCGGGGGCAGGCGGAGGGGCCAGTGCGCCATCAATTCGGTCGGGTCCCAGTAGACCTCCGGGAGCTCGTTCGAGGGGTGCACGGACAGCGCGAAGTGGAGGTAGCGGCCGGGATGCTCGTTGCCGGTGTCGCCCACCAGACCGATGAGGTCGCCGGCCTTGACGGCGACGCCGCGCGCGATGCCGCGCGGGACGGCCGCCAGGTGAACGTAGTGGGTGAACACCATGCCGCCGATGTGCGCCAGGCGTACATAAACGTCGCCGCGACCGTCGCCCGCGGTGCGCTGCACGTGGTCGACGACGCCGTCCTGCGCGGCGTACACGTGCTCGCCCCACAGCTCGCCGCCCAGATCGACGCCGCACCTGGCCGGGACGCGACAGACGGGGCCCGGGCGACCCGCGGCCGTGCGGCTGGTCGGGATGCGGTCATCCGCGGCGGGCGCGCGGCGCGCCGGTCCGGGCAGCGGGTAGATCCAGGCGGCCTGGGCAAACGCCCTCCGCCAGTCCTGCTCGGTGGGCGGCCAAGCTGGGCCGTACATGGGTGGGTCGGGACGCGGTGGCGGGGCCGGCCGGATCTCCGGCGGTTCGAACGAGATCGTGTGTGGCCGCGGCAGCCGAAACCGGTGCCATAGCCTGGGTGCGCCGACGACGATGACGGCCAGGGCCGCCGCCAGCAGCAGCCACTGCCGGCGCATGGCGTCGCGCGCGAGGCGGCGCCGCTCGACCTTGGCCACCAGACAGACCTGCGAGCAATGGATATCTGCGCGCCCGCCCCGAATCAAAACGAAGCGATCGCCGTCGACGATGGTGGTCTTGCAAACGATACAGCGGACCGTCGCCATCTCTTACTCGTCCCCCGTGGGTGAAGGCGTGGTCTCGTCGCCGCGGTCCGCGGGCGCCTTGTCGTGGCCGGAGCGCGCCGGATCCGGCGGCGCGCCATCTTCGCTGGCGGCGCCGTCATCGCTGGCAGCGCCGTCATCGCTGGGGGCGCCGGCGCCGCGACGTCCGCCGTGTTTCAGCTTGGCGAGCCGCGCCGCCTTGCGTTTCGCCCCCGACGACAGGGGCGCCGATCCCAGCGGCAGGCCCGGTCGGGCCAGCGTGGTGACCAGGCCCGCCTCGCTGCCCTCGATGGGAACGCGCACCGGCCACAGCGCGATGAGCGGCTCCGGATCCATGTACCGCTCCGGCCCGTCCTTCCACGGCCGCACCGAGATGGCGAAGTGCAGGTGCGGCGCGGACTCCTTGACGCCGGTGTCACCGAGCAGGCCGATGACTTCGCCGCCCTTGACGCGCACGCCGCGTTCGAGCCCGGTCGGGATCGCGGCCAGGTGGAAGTACTGGGTGAACACGGTCCCGTCCCGGTGCGAGAGGCGGACGAACTCACCGCCGCGATCCGGGTTGGCGTTTCTCTGGACGTAGTCCACCACGCCGTCGTGGACGGCGTGGACCTGCTCGCCCCAGATCTCGCCGCCGAGATCGACGCCGCAGTGGCCGTTGCGGCACTCCGCCGGGCGCTCGCCCGGCCGCACGGCGCCGAACACTCGAGAATCGACCCGCGGCATGCGCCGCACCGGCCCGGACAGCGGATGAATCCAGGCGTCCTGCCCCAGCGACGCCAGGAAGCTGGTCTCCGAGGGAGGCCACTCGGGACCGTACCAGCCGGGAGGTAGGGCAGGGGGACTGGCCAGCGCCGAGTGGGGCGGCGGTGCTGGCGCTGCCCGCGCGATCCGCCGGTGCCCGGCCGGGCCCGCATGCGGCGTGACCAGGATGCTGGCCAGAATCAGCGTCACGGCGGTTCGAACCGCCTCACGCCCGCGCGCCGCCCACCGCACCCGCCAGCGTGCGCGCACGATCGCGCGAAAGCAGGGCACCGAGCACAGCACGACCACCGAACGGGTCTCGACGTGGACATAGCGCGTGGCCGTCAGCGGGCCGTCGCACACGCCGCAAATGGCGGGCCCGTGGGACATATCTGGAGGCGCCTCTTCGGGATCGATCATGCCGTCATGCATGCCGCACACACTGACCCGCAGCGGCGAACGCCCAGCGAGCCGCTATGGTGGCAAGTTCCTCATCCCGTCTAGCACAGGACGGGCAGGTTGTTCGGGATGCAGACGAGGGGCGAAGTGTCGCCGGATTCGAGCAGCCTGATCATGACGATGAACCAGATCAGGCTGGATACCAAAGCTCGTTGGGCCGACCCGAGCTCTCTTGACGATCGGCTTCAACTCGTCTAGTCGAATAGCAAGGTCTCATGCGTCGGTGTGCGGGGAATCACAGCTTGTCGACCAGGGCGAAATCCCTCGCCGTCCTGGTGATGGCTGTCTCGACACTCGCTCAGTTCTTGGCGTTGTCGCACGAAGTGAAGGTGCGGCACTTCCGCTGCGCCGAGCACGGCGAGCTGACGCACCTAATAGCGACAGCGAGCGATCTGCCGCCGCTCGAGCCGCGGCGTGGCGGCAACGCGATCCGGACGCAGCTTCCCGAGACCGCCGACGCCCACGAACACTGCGCTACCGCCTTCACGGTCGAAGGCTCTGCAGCCGCGCCGGTCATCCGCGTCGCGGCTCGTTTCACGCCACCGTCGTCTGTCTCGAACCTAACGCCGGTCATCGCGCCGCAGCTCGGCCGACCGTTCGTTCTGGCGAGCGCCCCCAAGACATCGCCTCCCTCAGCGTAGTCGGCTGAGTCCGTATGTCTGCTGACGCTCGTGCGTCGCGCGCGCCTGCGCGCGTCCGGACGTAAGTAGCGCGCGGATAAGCCGTTCGGCTTGATCCCGTGGCCGCGCGCCACGACCTCCGTTCGTAGCGCGCTCTGGTGGACATCCCTCAAGGAGGCTCTGTTGTTCGGCTATCTGGTTCCTCGCACATTTCGGTTCTGCATCCTGTCCTGCGCGCTCTGCGTCTGGGGGCTCGCCGTGGTACTCGCGCCATCCGAAGCGCGGGCTGATCCGACGCCAGCTGACCCGCCGTCGCATACCCCGTCACCGTCGCGGCTTCAGCCGCCGATCGTGGTCGACGAAAGGCGACCGCCATACCCGCCTGAGGCGTCGGGCGGGACCCTGCGCGGCGATGTCGCGGTCACCGCTACGGTCGCGGCAACTGGCGAGGTGAGCGGCGTCGAGCTAGCGAACGGAATCGCGCCGGCGCTGGATCGCGCGGCGCTTGAGGCAGCGACTCACTGGCGATTTCGACCCGCGTTGCGTGACGGTGTGCCGATCCCCAGTCGCATCCAGCTGCTATTTCATTTCGAACCGCCGGCCCCAGTGTCGGCGGGGTCCGCAGAGCCAGCGGCGGTCCAGCCCGCACCTGGCGTCTCGCCGCCGCCCGCGGTGCCGGGGCCAGTTCCCGCGCCCCTCGCATTGATGCCAGAGGCGCAGCAACTGCGCCTGCCGGCGGCCCTGGACGTCAGTGTTCTCGGGCGTCGGCCGCCGGTCAGCCGCGGAGTGTCCGATTTCCAGATTCGGGTCGATGCACTCGCCGAGGTCCCCCACGCCAACGCCTCGGATCTCTTGAAGCTGGCCCCGGGGATCTTGCTCACCAACGAAGGGGGAGAGGGACACGCCGAGCAAGTGTTCATGCGCGGCTTCGACGCGGGCGAGGGGCAGGACGTGGAGTTCACCGTCGGCGGGGTCCCGATCAACGAGAGCGGCAACCTGCATGGCAACGGCTACGCCGACACCCACTTCATCATCCCGGAGCTGGTCGAATCGCTGCGGGTGGTGGAGGGGCCCTTCGATCCCCGACAGGGCAACTACGCGGTCGCGGGGAGCGCCGACTACCAACTCGGGCTCGCCCAGCGGGGGCTGACCGCGAGCTACACGACCGGCAGCTTCGGGACGGAGCGGGTGCTCGGCCTCTGGGGTCCGCCCGGCGAGAGCACGCACACCTTCGCCGGCGCGGAGATCTACAAGACCGACGGCTTCGGCCAGAACCGCGACGCCCAGCGCGGCTCGGCGATGGGCCAGTACGAAGGGCGCTTCGGGGCCACCGGCTCGTTCCGGCTCACGACCCAGGCCTACGCGACGCATTTTCATTCGGCGGGCGTCATCCGGGAGGACGACTACGCGTCGGGGAAGATCGGTTTCTACGACAGCTACGACTTCTCCAGCTTCGCGAGCGAGAAGGTTCCCGAGGGCGGCGATGCCTCCCGCTATTCGATCGCGGCTGACATCGAGACCCACCCCGGCGACACGGTTCTGTCGCAGCAGGTGTTCCTTATCAAGCGCGACATGCGCCTGCTGGAGAATTTCACCGGCTTCCTGCTCGACGTTCAGGAACCGCTGCAGAGCCTGCACGACCAGCGCGGGGACATGCTCGACCTCAACGTCCACGAACTGACGATCGGCGCGCGCGGCGCGGCGCGGTTGCACGGGCAGGCGTTCGGCCAGAGGCAGGAGCTGGAGCTGGGCTACTTCGCCCGCGGCGACGATGCGGCCGGCACGCAGCAGCGCCTGGAGGCATCGACCGGCGTCCCCTACAAGACCGACACCGATCTGGACGCACAGCTCGGCAACATCGGCCTTTACGGCGACGCCAACCTGCGCCCGTTCTCCTGGCTGTCGCTGCGTGGCGGAGCCCGCGCCGAGATTGTCACCTACGACGTCCTCGACAACTGCGCGGCTCAGAGCGTCGCCCACCCGTCATCGACCAATCCGCCGATCGACCAGAGCTGTCTCACGCAACAGGACATGGGTCGTCCGCGCGAGCCCGACCAGGTGACCTCGACCTCGGGCGTGGCGCTTCTGCCACGCGCCTCTGCCATCGCGGGTCCCTTTCGCAACTTCACCTTCTCCGCCAGCTACGGCAAAGGCATCCGCTCCGTCGATCCCCTCCACGTCATCGCCGACGTCAACGCCCCGTTCTCCAACATCGTCTCCTACGAGGCGGGCGCCGCCTATGCGGGGACCTTGAAGAACGCTGTGGTGGTGGCGCGGTCAGTCTTCTTCCAGACGGTGGTGGACCAGGATCTCCTGTTCGATCAGACCGCGGGGCGAAACGTGCTCGGGGTTGGGACCACCCGCACGGGCTGGCTGGGCGCCCTGCGCCTGACGGGCGCGTTCTTTGACGAGTCGGCCAACCTGACCCTGGTCCGTTCGACCTTCAACGACGACGGCCAGGCGGTGGCCTATGTGCCGGGCGTCGTCTTCCGCTCTGACAGTGCGCTCTTCCGGTCGCTCCCATGGACGCCTCGGGGAAAACCCATCCGGGGCTCGCTGGGCGCGGGCGTCACCTACGTCGGCCCCCGGCCCCTGCCGTACGGTCAGGTCAGCGACGACATCTTCACTGTTGACGGATCGGCGTCGCTGTCCTGGGGGAGCTACCAGCTCCGCGTCGTCTCGACCAACCTGCTCAATACGCAATATCGGTTGGGCGAATTCAACTACGCCTCGGACTTTCACAGCCAGCCGCAGCCGACGTTGGTCCCCGAGCGGACGTTCACCGCGGGCGCGCCTCGTGGGGTGTTTGCGACGTTGTCCATCAGCTTTGGAGGGGTGTGATGCGCGCTGGGATCATTCTGGTTTACTCGATCGGGTTCGGCGGCTGCATCGCTCAAACGGGCGGCAACACCGCCCAGTTCCCCGTCGCGGCGGCGGGACCGGCGGACGCGATCTCGGGGCAGCCGCTGTCGTTCACGTCGGGCGCGTGGGACGTCGTGCTCACCCAGGCCACGCTGCATGTCGGGGCCGTCTATCTGGATCAGAGCCAGTCGATCTCCGGAGGACAGGCGACCGGTTGCTATTCATACTTTAACGCCTCCACCGACCTCGCAATTTCCTCGAAACTTCCCACGAGCCCGTTCTCAGACGGGCACTTCTTGTAATACTTCGCGTTGCCGAACGAGGCCTTCATGAACTCTTCCTGATCGATCAGGTAGAGCAGCGCCTTGCGGGCATCGACATTGTCGAACGGCGGGTGCAGGTGGTTGAGCCGCATGATCCCCGAATTGCCGAGCTTGTTGAGCACCTCGACCTTGATGTCGGGATCGCCTTCGAGCGTGTCGATCAAGTCGAGCGGCGGGATTTCGAAGAAGTCGATTTCGGCGGCTTTCAGCGCCTGCAGGGCGGTCTGCGAGTCCGGCATGTTCTCGTAGATCACGCGATCGACTTTGACGACCTTGGCCCCGGCCATACCGGACGCTGGTTCGGATCGCGGCACGTAGTTCGGATTGCGGTCGTAGACGTAGCGCGTGCCCTGGCGCGTCTCGTCGCGATTGTAGCTGAACGGCCCGGAGCCGATGAATTCCATGACCTGCTGGTTCGGGTCGGTCTCGGCTTCCTTCTTGCGCATGATGTAGAGCAGCGGCGTCGCCGTCTTGGCCATAAGGTCGGCCACCAGGCCATACGGCTCCTTCAGCGCGATGACGAAGGTCTTGTCATCCTTCTTTGAAATGTCTTTGACGCGCTGCATCATGTGCTGGCCGCCGCCGTCGCGTGCCGCCCAGCGGCGGATCGAAGCGACGACGTCATCGGACGTCAAGGCTGTCCCGTCGTGGAACTTCAGGCCGTCGCGCAGCTCGAATGTGTGCGTGAGCTTGTCCTCGGAGACGCTGAACTTGGCGACCATCTGCGGCTGAGTCCGCTGGTTGCCGTCGAGCGCGAACAGCGTGTCGTAGATCATGGCGCCGTGGTAGGCGGTGATGTTCGCGGTGGTCCAGATCGGATCGAGCGAGCGCAGATCGCCCTGCATCACGGCGCGGATCGTCTTGGCGCGCGATGGCGCCTGTGCGCGAACGATGCCGGGCGCGGCGGTGAGTGCGGTTGCGGCGAGCGTGCCCTGGACGAAATGGCGGCGCGTGGTTCGCATCGAGGTCTCCCCTGTTTTGCCGGATTAACTCACGAAAGTGTGCATGCCGACAAGCGTTCCCTTGGGCCCTCGTGGTGAGGTGCACCTCAAAGGCGCGTCTCGAACCAT
>JADGRB010000108.1 GCA_017881315.1 Pseudomonadota bacterium | reverse complement strand
CCGATGGGGGGCGCCAGCGTGCAGTACTGGCCGCGCATCGCCGAGCGGTTCGGCCTGCCGCTGACGGTGGTGAATTCGAAGGTCGATCCGCGCTTCGCGTTCATGCCGCTGGACGCCGACGGCAAGATCCGGATGGACTGCTCGAGCCCCTACGCGATGGCCAACTTGATCCATCTCAAGGACAAGTACGACGTCGCCTTCGGCAACGATACCGACGCCGATCGCCACGGCATCGTGACGCCGACCGGCGGGCTCATGAACCCCAACCACTACCTGGCGGTCGCGATCGAATATCTCTTCACCCACCGCCCCGGCTGGCCGGCCGCGGCCGCGGTCGGCAAGACGCTCGTCTCGAGCACGCTCATCGACCGCGTGGTCGGGAGCCTCGGGCGCAAGCTCTACGAGGTGCCGGTGGGGTTCAAGTGGTTCGTGGACGGGCTCCTCGACGGCAGCCTCGGCTTCGGCGGCGAGGAGAGCGCTGGCGGCAGCTTCCTGCGCCGCGACGGTCGCGTCCACACCACCGACAAGGACGGCATCCTGCTCGACCTCCTCGCCGCCGAGATCACCGCCGTCACCGGCCAGGATCCAGGCGCCCACTACCAGCGGCTGCGGGCGCGATTCGGGACGCCCAACTACACGCGCATCGATGCGCCGGCCACGCCGGCAGAAAAGGAAGCGCTCAAGCGGCTGGCCCCGGCGGCGGTGAAGGCCGCCACGCTGGCCGGCGATCCGATCGTGGCCAAGCTGACCCGGGCGCCAGGCAACGACGCCTCGATCGGCGGTCTCAAGGTCGCCAGCGCCGACGGCTGGTTCGCCGCGCGGCCGTCCGGCACGGAGAACGTTTACAAGATCTACGCCGAGAGCATGAAGAGCGCAGAGCACCTGGCGGTGATCCTCGCCGAGGCGCAGAGGATCGTCGCCGAAGCTCTGGCGGGCGGCGCTTAGGTCCCGCTTAGGTCGCCGCCTGGCTCGCGCGGTTAGTGGCCGCCTTCGCCGCTGCCGATGGAGAGCTTTCCGCGGAAGGTTCGGTAGAGGTAGAGGAAGCTCCCGATGACCAGCGCCAGGGCCACAAACCACCAGGTGAGGGCGACGCGCATCGCGTAGGAGCCGGTCGAGGCGGTCAGGATTGTGAGGGAACGGGTGGCGTCGCTCGAATCCGGCAACAGCACCGGATAGAGCGCGAAGGCTGCGCCGCCCAGCATGGCGACCAGGTACACGCCGGACGCCCAGAAGGCCAGTCGCTCGCGATCGCGGCGCGCGGCCAGCTCCATGGCGACCAGGCTGGCGGCCACCGCCGCCGGCAGCAGCAGGCCGGCGGGGTGCTCGAGGAAGTTATGGCTCACCGCCGGACGCACGATGAGTGTCGCGACCAGGCTGGCGAGCGTGACCAGCGGGAGGAGCCGCGCGCCGGTGTGGCCCAGGCGCCGCGCGCGGACATTCACCGCGCCGGTGCTGCGCAGGGCCAGGTAGTGCGCGCCGTGGGTGACGAGGGCGCAGAGCGCGACGACGCCACACAGGACGGTGTACCAGTCGAGGACGCCGGGGTCCGGCCCGGGGCGGAAGTTGGTCCACAGCGGCAGGAAAAAATATCCGTCGGCGTCGAGCGGGACGCCGCGGATCACGTTGCCCAGCGCCGCGCCCAGGATGACGGTCAGCAGCAGGCTCGAGACCATGAAGATGGAATCGCACGCTTCCGCCACCAGGTCGTGGTCGAAATGTCCCCGCAGCTCGAGCCCCAGCGCGCGGCCGATGAGCAGCCACAGCGCCAGCATGAGCGGCAGATAGAATCCGCTGAAGCTCGAGGCGTAGAGCTGCGGGAAGCTGAAGTAGAGCGTCCCGCCCGCCGCGAGCAGCCAGACCTCGTTGGCGTCCCAGACGGGACCGATGGACCGGCGGACCAGCGCGCGCTCGTCGGGCGTTCGCGCCACCCATTTGTAGATCGCGCCGATGCCCAGATCGAATCCGTCCAGCACGACGTAGGCGACCAGCATGAGCGCGACCAGCAGAAACCACAGGGTTGTCATGGGGGCTTCTTTACTCCGCCGCCACGGCGGCGCCGCCCGCTCTCGGCCCGGGGTTGGGGGTTGGGCTGGCTTCTTCCGCCCCGCGTGCCACCGTCCGAGCCACCAGGAGCACGAAGGCGACGGAGAGGACAACGTAAAGGCCCATGAATCCGATCAGCGAAAAGAGCCCATTTCCCGCCGAGACGCGGCTGGAGGTCCCGGCCGCCGTGCGCATGAGGCCGTAGACCAGCCATGGTTGCCGGCCGATCTCGGCGGTGATCCAGCCGGCGGTGTTGGCGATGTAGGGGAGGGGGATCGCGAGCACCAGGGCCCAGAGCAGGGGCCGGCTTTCCAAGAGGCGGCCCCGAAGCAGCCAGAGCAGCGCCACGCCCATCAAGGCCAGAAACAGCGTTCCGAGCCCCACCATCAGGTGGTAGCTGTAATAGAGCAGCCCGATGTTGTCGGGGTGTTCGTCCAATGGAAACGCGTCGAGGCCCGTGACCTGCGCGTTCCAGCGGCGGTAGGTGAGCATGCTGAGCGCGGCGGGGACCTCCAGCGTGTTGTCGATGCGGCGCTCGTCGGTGTTGGGCTGACCGATCAGCACCAGGGGCGCGCCCGGCTGTGTGGTGAAGAGCCCCTCCATCGCGGCCAGGGTCGCGGGTTGGTTCTGCGCCACCAGTCGACCTTGGCTATCGCCGCTGGGGAAGAGCTGCCAGAGGCTGGCCAGGGCGGCGGCGAACACGCCCACCCGGAGCAAGGCGGTGGAGGTCCGCGCGTCGTCGCCAGGTTTGGCGCGCAAGCGGTAGTACGCGCCAAGGCCGGCGGTGGCCACCGCCCCGGTGACCGCGGCGCCGCCCATCGTGTGCAGGTACTGCCAGAAGGCCCAGCGGTTGGTGAGCAGCGCCGCCAGGCTCGTGAGCTGCACCGATCCGTCGGGCGCCAGCGTGTACCCGACGGGGTGCTGCATCCAGGCGTCGGTCGCCACGATGAAGTAGCCCGACAGCCAGGACCCCAGGAACACCGCCACCGCCGAGAGCAGGTGCGCGCGCGGCGAAAGACGTTTCTCACCGAAGAGAAAGAGGCCCAGGAACGTGGACTCGAGAAAGAAAGCGAACATTCCCTCCATCGCCAGTGTCTGTCCGATCACGCCGCCGGCGAACCGCGAGAAGCGTGCCCAGTTCGTGCCGAACTGAAATTCCATGGGGACGCCGGTGACCACGCCGAAGACGAAGTTGAGCGCGAACAGGCGCCCGAGCAGGCGGGCCGCCTCGGCGTAGCCGCGGCCCGGACGCCGCACCGCCAGAACCTTGCAAACGACGATCAGCGGCGCCAGCCCCATCGTCAGCTGGGGAAACAGATAGTGAAACGTCGCCGTGAACGCGAAGTGAAGCCGGTGAACGACGAGCGCGCTGTCCATCTGAGTTTCCTGCCCGCAGCTTGAGGCAAGTGGCGCGCAAAAGCACGCGTGAGCTAGAGATCGGCCGCGTTAAAGATCGGCGGAGGCCAGGTGCTGCTCCAGAATCTCGGCCAGCAACCCGGCGTACTCGGCATTGAGCGCTTGCGCGGTCGTGCGACGGAAGCGGACCACGCGCTCTTTTTCTTCGAGATAGTTGCAGATGTCGCTTACGACCCGCCGCGCGTCGTCGATTTCTCCCACCGCGTCGAGAAGGCCTTTGCCTTCGAGCTTCGTCTCGCCGAGCACCTTCATGAGCCGGCCGAGCTCGAGGACCCAGCTCTGGAAGTCGTTTTCGAGACGGGTATAAGCCTCGGCGTCACCCGCCACGAAGCTCTCGGCCAGGTTCAGCTCGTCGCGGGTCAGTGGGGTGCCGTGCCGCAGCTTCCCGATCATGGCGCGGATTGGACCGGCCACCCCTGCCTGGTAGCTCTCGCGCAGTTGGTCGGCCAGCTCCGTCAGCGGACGCGCGAGCGCCTCGAATGAGGCCACGTCCTCGAGGCTCGCCTTGGCGTGAGCCTGCTGGAGCTTCTGGATCAACGAGCCCGCGTCAGCCATCGAGGCCTCCCTGGCGGTCATCTTATCAGCGGCGCATTCCGCGATCCTGTACAATCGCAATGCTCCCCCGCTCATGCCCCCGTCGCGTCGCAAGTTCGTCCTGGCTGGCCTTGCGGTTGCTCTCCTGGCCGGTGCCGTCGCCTTGCGGGCGCGGGGCCGGGGTGACAACTCCAGCTGCACCGTCGACGACGATGTCCCGGCAGCCGATCGTGAGGCCGTCGGTCGAGCCGCGCTCAATTATATCGACGCGATCCTGGGACCCGATCCCGGCGCCGCCTACGATCGATTCATCTCGGGCGGGCCGCCCGATCTGGCGCGGGAACAGTTCGTGGCGCTCGCGGGCGCGGAGAAGAAGAAGATCGGATCGGCCAGCGATCTTCGGGTTGGGCACGTCTATCTGACCGCCGTAAAGGGCGGCGGCCACCAGCGCACCGTCTGTGGGCCCGCGTCGCGACCCGAGGAGTGGGTGGCCGTCGAGACCAACCCCGGTCCCGCGCAGGCGCACGTGGTCATCGAAGGACGCAGCGCCCACAACTCATTCGTCTACGTGATCCGGATGGTGCGGCAGGAGGCGCAGTGGCGCGTTCAGCAGGCCTTCAGCGCCCCGTCGGTGTACATGGGAAAGTCGGCCGTGGATTTCGAGGGGATGGCCGCGGCGGAGGAGCGAGACCACCACGGGCTGAACGCCTACATGCTCTACGTCGAGGCGCTGGCGCTCGCGAATCGTGGGCCTTCTTTCCAGCTCGGGATCGTGCCCCGGATCCAGACGGAGATCGCCAACGTGAAGATGTCAGGCCCGCTGGTCGGTCAGCGGCCGTTCAAATGGGACTTCGGGGGCGCCCACTTCGACGTCGTGAGCGTCGACCCCGTCGGGCTCTCCGACAGATCCGGTGACAAGGTCTATCTGGTGGTCCTGCACGAGATCGACCCCTGGGTGGACGACGCGTTCGCCGAGCGGAAGAACCGCGCGCTCATCGCGGCGTTCGCCGAGACCTACCCCGAGTACAAGCAGGCGTTCGGCGGCCTGGTGGTCAAGGGCCAGGAGAAAGAAGGCAGCCGGATCTGGGGGACGATCGCCGAGAACGAGTGATCGCTGTCCGCGCTCCCGACGGATCGCGAATCAATCAGCGTCTCACGAAAGCAATCAACGGCCGGTAGTCTCTCGCGTCGGCGGCCCTCAGAGCGGAGAGGTACTGCTCCCGGGCCTCGCCGGGCCCGGTGAGGCTGTTGCGACCCCAACTGAAGAGGTCCTGGTCGTGGTTCAAGAGGAGCGCCTCCGTCATGAGGCGAGCATGTCTTCCGTTTCCGTTCGCAAAGGGGTGGACCACGACGAGTCGGTGGTGGAATCGGGCACCGAGCTCGTCCCATCCGTAGGTGCTCTCGTCCACCCAATGCCGGGCGTCGGCGCAGAGCTGACCAACCTTGACTGGAATCTGCGGCCAGGGCACCCCGATGTTCTTGTCGGACGTCCGATACTTGCCGGCCCACCTCCAGACCTGGTTGAACATTCGGCGGTGGAGAGATCGGACGAACGCGTCGGTCAGAATGTCGGGACGCTTTCGTCGCAATGCCCAGGTCTCCGCCTCGGCGATGTTCGACTGCTCGAACGCGTCGAGCTCGCCTTGCGTTGCAATCGATGAGGGAATGAGTCCGGCCGCTTCATCTGGATCTATCGGCGTCGCGCCAGGGGACGCGGGGGGGCTCACGGCTCGTCCCAGAGGTGGGCGAGCTTGGCCTTGAGCTCTGTGGCCAGCTCTTCGATTTGAAGTCGATGGAGATGGGCGGGAGGTGATTGCTCCTCGAGACGCATCGAATGAGCCACGCGTGCGAGGCGGCGCTCGGCGACAAGCCTCGCCCGCGCGTCGACCTCTTCTTCCAGCGATCGTCCGGGGACGAGCGCGTACGCGACCTGGCAGCCGAGCGCGTGCGCCGTCCGTTCGAGGGACGCCAGGGTCAGAGCTTTGCGTACCTCATTGCCTTCCAGTTGCAGCACCGTCTGCTTGGTGAGACCGAGCCGCCGACCGAGCTGTTCGGCCGACATCCCGAGACCCTCGCGGACGGCCTTGAGCCACCCGCCGCGTGGAACGGTGAGCTGAGCCAGGGCTGGTCTCAGCTTGGCCATCCTGGCGTCCAGATGCGCGCGCTGTCGGTGCAGTCTCTTGGGCCTCGGCCTCATGCCATTTAAGGTAATGTATAAGCTGTAATAAATCAATATATAGACAGTTTATAAGCTGTCTTAGTGTGGCGATTTGTCGAGCGCGTCGACTAGAACCGGCGTGCTTGCGCGCCCGTCGTGGGGAGCGCGGTCTGCGTGACCACCTGCTCGAAGCGGAACTGGAACAACGACTCCGCCACGCGAACGTGCAGCCAGATGTAGTTGGCCCGAAGATCGATCGGAAGGTAGACCAGCCCGGCCGCACCCTGTCCGGGATCGAGCGTGTTGCGACGTAGCGCCTGGTTTGACCAGATCTGTCGTCGCCAGGCGATCGTGGCCAGGGTGTTGTTGCTGGCCGCGGCGCCGTTCTCCATCAGATCGGCGGCGGCCATGGTGTTGAGACCGGAGGACGGGTGGCCGTGGGCCGCCGAAGACAGGTCCCCGACGGCGTTCAGCAGCACCAGCGTTCCGAGGAGCGCCTGGGTGTTGGCCGCGTCGGCCATCCCGCGCGACTGTGCGACATCCAGATCGGCCAGCGCCTGCTCGGGGTCGATCACCCTCTGGGTCGGCGCGCAGGAGCCGACGGTTTCGTCACGGCATTTGGTGAATGTGACATTCTTCGGGTCCACTTCCAGGCGCGCCTGGCTGGCGTTCTCGATCTCCAGCCGCAGGCCGAGTAGGGGCCCATCTTGGTGCTCGAACGCGGTCGCGACGCGCACGCCGCCGTTCTCCTGGCGGACGGAGGCGCGGCCGCCCACCCAGATGATGTCGGCGGCCTTTGGATTCAGGCGAACCAGCGGGGCCGGCGTGGCACACCCGACGAGCGGTACGGCGATCACGAGGAGGGAGATCGCGGTGCAAGGTGGCAGTCGCATGCGGCGAGGACCTCGCAACAGCCGTGCCAGGATAAGCGGAGCCGATCGGGCGCGGCACGTGGGGATTCGCGACAGGCATCTCGTCGCAAACTCGGGCGGGTGAGTCGCAGGCGACACACTGAGCATCGCACAGCGCGCCCCGACGGGTCGAAGTCGCGGCGGGCGACCTACTGCTTGTCGACGAGCTCGAGCTTGGGAACCTCGGGGACGCCCTCGAAGAAGTCGACGATACCCGTGGTCAGATCCAGCTCCGCCCCCACGACCAGCAGGTTGTCGTCCTCGGCGAGCCGTTCGATCACGTCGGAGCCGTGGCGCAGGTGGTTGACCGACGCGCGCACGTTCGCGCGCATCGACTCGTGGCGCAGCCGCTCCGGATCGCGCGCCAGCTCGGTCCGCGCCAGCGCCTCGATGGCGGGCCGGACGCGGTTGACGATCGACTGCATGTTGCCGTGTCGGGCCCCCGGCGGCGCGGCGATGACCTCCAGCGTGGCGTCGATCGCGCCGCAGCTGGTGTGGCCCATGACGACCACCAGGCGGGTGCCGAACCGCTCGGCGGCGAACTCGACGCTCCCGATCTGCGAGGGGGCCACGATGTTGCCCGCCACCCGGATCACGAAAAGATCGCCGAGGCCCTGGTCGAAAACGATCTCGGCGGGCGCCCGGCTGTCCGAGCAGCCGATCACGATGGCGATGGGCGACTGCGACGCCATGTCGCGCCGGCTGTGGCTCATGAGCGCGTCGACGCTGCGCACGTTTTGGGCGTAGCGCGCGTTCCCCTCACGCAGCCGCACCAGCGCCTCGTGCGCAGAGATGACCGGAACCGGCGTCGTCATGGCTCGCGTATACCGCGAGAAGGTGGGGGGATCTACTGCCGCTAGCGAGCGCGGCGCATCTTCAGGGCCGGTGGCCACCGGACGGCGACGGGGCAGTCGCCGGCTTGCCAGGCGGAACACCGAACGTGTCGTAGGCCAGCCGGGCGAGCTGGGCGATGGTGCGCTCGCGGGTCGCCTCGTCGGCGGGGGAGGCGTGCACGAAGACGGCGATCGCGACGCGGTGGCCGTTCGGCAGCGTGATGAGGCCGACGTCGTTGGTGGCGTCGGTCTTCCCGTCGCGGGTCTCGGCGGTCCCGGTCTTGTGCGCGACGGGCGTGCCGGCGGGCAGGGCGCCCTTGAGGCGATTGGGGCCCGTGGCGACGCGACCGAGCAGGTCATCGAGCCGCTTGGCGCTGACCGCCGACAAACCGGTCTGCCCGCGCGCGATCTTGGCGAGGAGCGCCACCTCCGCCGTCGGGGTGGCCGTGTTGTCGACCTTGCCGGTGCCCATCTCCAGCTCGGAGTAACGGATCGTGATGCCTTCGACGCCCAGCTTCTTGATCCGCGCGTCGACCACACCCGCTCCGCCCAGGAGGGCGAGCAGCTTGTCGCAGGCGACGTTGTCGCTGTGGATGATCATCGCCTCCAGCAACTCACCGACGGTCCGCTTGGCCGGAACGGCGATGGTTCCTGTCGGGCCGCGGCGCGCGTCGGCAGCCCCGAGAAGGATCGCCCGATCGAGATCGAGCTTCTTGGCATCGACCTGGTGCAGGACCTCGATCGCGATCGGGAGCTTGAAGACACTCTGCGTGGGAAACGGCTCGTCCTGATGCAAACCGAGCGTCCGTCCCGTGGTCAGATCCACCGCCGCGAACCCGACCCGCCCCCCGGCCGGCGCGACGATGGTCTGAAGCGAGGGATCGAGGACGATCAGGAGCAGCAGCAGAAACGGCATCGGGGAAAAGTATCACCGCACTTGGGCGTCGTCAGATCTCTAGGCTAGACGCGCGGTAGAGATTGCATTGGTTCGAAAATTCCACCGGCAAACCCGCGCCCCGTTTGTCAGGCTACGCCTCCACACCACGGACGGTAGGAGGGCATCATGAAGATCGGAATCATTGGTTCGGGGGTCGTCGCGCAGACGTTGGGGAGCAAGCTGGTCGAGCAGGAGCACGACGTGGTGCTCGGGACGCGCGATCCGAAGAAGCTCGACGAGAAGAAGATGTTCGCGTCGACGCTGCGGGAGTGGCAGGAGCAGCACAAGAACCGCGCGAAGGTCGCGACCTTCGCCGACGCGGCCGGGCACGGCGAGATCCTGATCAACGCCACCTCGGGGCAGGTCTCCATCGACGCGCTCAAGCTGGCCGCCGCCGACAAGGTGGGCCCCAAGATCCTGATCGACGTATCGAACGAGCTCGATCACAGCAAGGGAATGCCGCCCGCCGTCCTGGCCAGCCAGGAGCACTGCATGGCCGAGAAGATTCAGGCGACCTTTCCGAATCTGAAGGTCGTCAAGACGCTGAACACCATCGGGGCGCCCGTGATGGTCAACCCCAAGGCGGTCGGCGGCGGCGATCACACCGTCTTCGTGAGCGGCAACGATCCGGACGCCAAGGCGCAGGTCACCAAGCTGCTCAGGTCGTTCGGCTGGAGCGACGTGCTGGATCTCGGCGACATCGGCTCGGCGCGCGGGCCCGAGATGTACCTGGCGATGTGGATCCGCCTGTGGGGCGCGACCAAGACCGGGATGCTCAATGTGAAGGTGGTGCGCTAGGGACGGCGATACGGGCGCCGCGACCGAGTCCCCTCAGTCGCCACCGCCGTCGGCCACGGGCGCGGGCGCGCCTTCGGCGATCCACGCCTCCACCATCGCGATCACGCAGGCGGGGAGCGGGTCGGGGAAGAACTCGCCCATGGGCATCTGTGTGCCGTAGCAGGGCGAGGCGGAGCTCAATTTTTCGTAGAGGTAGCTGCCGCTCGCATTGCCGGGCGCCACCAGAATCCCTCCGCAGGTGTCCGGATCGGGCGCGGGTTGATTCACGAGGTCGCTCCAGGAGTGCGGAGCGGTCAGGACCAGCCCTCCGTCGACGTCGTGGCAGCTCACGCAGTTGTCGTCGAAGATCTGCTGCATCTGGAGGTAGGTCACCGGGGCGGTCGCCGCGTCGGACGCGGGGCAGACTGCGGCGCGCGGATCGACCGCCACCACGCGATCGTCGGTCCCACCGTCGGCGCTGGGGGAAGCGCCGCGCGAGCAGGCGAGGATGGTCGTCAGCGTCAGAAGGATCTTGTTCAACGGCGGCGGCGCCATCTTCGGGGAGGTACCTCGAGGCCCGCCGGAGCAGGCGTGGGTACCATGCGATCCGGCCTGGCCTCCAGCAAGCGCTCAGTAAGCTGGTCGTTCGAGGTGACCGGCGGACGGGAGACCGCCTTCTAAACTCTGCTTCTAGGATCTTTTAACGACAGATGACTTCAAGCCGTCGAAAAATTAAGCATCTGGTGCCGGCCCGGTTGGGCGTAGCGTCGCCGCTGTGGAATGGCTGAACTACCACCACTTCTTCTATTTCTGGGTGGTCGCGAAGGAGGGGAGCATCGTCGCGGCGAGCAAGCAGCTCCGCCTGGCGCACCCGACCATCAGCGGCCAGATCCATCGCCTGGAAGATGTCATCGGCGAGAAGCTGTTCGTGCGCAGCGGCCGTCGTCTGGTTCTCACCGACGCTGGGCGGATCGCGCTTCGCTACGCGGATGAGATCTTCTCGCTGGGGCGCGAGTTCCTCGACACCATCAAGGGGCGGGCGGGGCAGGGCAGGCCGCTGCGGCTGGTGGTCGGCGTGGCGGACGTGCTGCCGCCCTCGCTGGTGCGGCGTTTTCTGGAGCCAGCCTTTCGGATCGGCCAGCCGGTGCGCGTGATCTGCCGCGCCGACAAATCGGTCGCGGAGTTCATCGCCGAGCTGGCGCTCCACACCGTGGACGTGGTCATCGCCGATGGGCCCGCGGGGCGCACGCCGCCGATCCGTGCCTTCAGCCATCTGCTGGGCGAGTGCGGGACGACGTTCTTCGCCGAGGCCAAGCTGGCCACGGCCGCGCGCCGAAAATTTCCGCTCTCCCTCGACGGCAAGCCGTTTCTCCTGCCGGGCGCGCCGTCGGCGGTGCGGCGCGCGCTCGAGCAGTGGTTCGACGGGCAGAAGATCCGGCCCCTCATCGTCGCGGAGTTCGACGACAGCGCGCTCGCCAAGGACTTCGGGCGGCAGGGCATCGGCGTCTTCGCGGCGCCGACCGTGATCGAGGCGGAGGTCGTTCACGACTATGGCGTCCGCGTGGTCGGACGGGCCAAGGCCGTCCGGCAGCAGTTCTATGCCATCTCCGTGGAGCGACGGATCCGGCACCCGGCCGTGGCCGCCATCTGCGAGGCCGCGCGCCAGGAGATCTTCGCCGGCAAGTGAACGCCGCCCCCCTCGGGGGCGGTCGATCTACGGGGCCGGCTGCACGACGGTGCTGGAGTCCAGGGTGACCGCGGATTGGGCCATGAGCCTGCCCGCGATCGATGATCCCGTCCGCAGATTGATCATCGTCTTGCACAGGATGATCCCCTCGACGTGGGCGGTGGTGCCGATCTCCACGCTGCCGGCGACCTGCCAGAAGACGTTCTTGGGCAGCGCGCCGCCGGTCAGATGCACGCGGGCCGCGTTGCTCACGGTGAGCGTCTGAGCGATCTGGAAGATCCAGACGGCCGTCGCGGTGCCACTCAACGTGATGTCGGTCGGGATCAGCAGGCCGGTGCCCCACTGGTAGACGCCGGACGGGAGGGTGACCCCGCCGACGTTCCCGGCGCCCAGCTCGGTCACGTCGGGAGCGCGTCCCGCCGCGTCGGTGTAGGCGAGCGCCATGTCGCCGATGGCGGTGGTCAGGTTGGCGGGGGTGGGGGCGGCGAAGTCAGAGGCGTAGACCTTGCCGGTCACCTGCGCGGAGGTGGAGAACACGTTGGTTGAATCCGCGGTCAGCGAAAACATGGTGATGGAGGCGGCCGCATAGGGGCTGATTCCCAGGTCTCCCGTGATTACCGCGGCGGGCACCGTCGAGATTCCGGTCTCGGCCAGGATCACGTAGTTGCTGGCGGTCGCCAGACCGACGGGAAGCGCCGTGTGCGCCGTGAGGTTGGAGGCATCGAGGGTGCCGCCCGTACCGCCGCCACCGTCGTGGGGACCTCCGTCCGTGGAGGCGCTGGAGGATCCGCAGCCGGCTGCCACCGACAGCAACAAGAGCACGGTTCCTGTTTTGGAGAGACTCGAGCTGGCGTTCTTATTCACGGTTGCGCTCCTTACATGGCCGAATAGGGTGTGTCCTGCGAAAATAGGTCTCCCCGGCGCATTCTGAAATAACGGAACTTTCGGTCGTATCCGAAGGTTTTCCCGTCAGATCGGCGGCGGGGGGCGGGACCTGGCGGACAGATCGGGAGCGGTTCAGCCCCGGACGAGACTCGGGGTCTGTCCGGTCCAGCGTTTGAAAGCGCGGGTGAATGCCGCCGCCTCGGAGTATCCGAGCAGGCAGGCGACGTCGGTGACCGAGAGCGTCTTGTCGCCGAGGTAGAGGCGCGCGAGCTCGTGCCGGGCGTCGTCCACCACGTCGCGAAAAGACACCCCTTCGGCCTGGAGCCTTCGTTGCAGCGACCGTTCGCTGGTCACCAGGGCTTGCGCCACGCTCCCGATGTCGGGCTCCCCCTCGCGCAACCGTTCGATCACGACGCGACGGACCCGCTGGCGGAGCGTGGCGGCGGGCGGGGTCTCGGCGAGGAGGCGCTCGGCATGCGATTCGAGCAAGCGGAAAAGGTGCGGATCGTGCCGGCGTCCCGGCGAAGCGAGGGCGACGTCGTCGAATAATAGGCCGGTTGCCGGCTGCTCGAACCGGACGGGGCAATCCAGGACCTGCCGGTACTCGTCGGTCGGGCCCAGCGGCGCGTGGGAGAACCGGGCCTCCAGGGGGCGCTGATCGAACCATTCGCGGACGCGGCTCGCCGCCAGCGCCATTCCGAACTCCCGCAGCTGCGGCGGGATGGCTTCCGGCGTGTGCAGAGGCCGCTGCTCGAAGAGACTCAATCCCGCGTCGTCGCGCGGGCCGAGAACCCAGCGGACCTGGCGGCTCGCCAGGCCGATGTACCGTCCCACCTGGCCCAATCCAGCCCGCAGCGTCGCGCTGGTGCCGGCCAGATAGTCGACCAGCGATCCGAACGGCACCGCCGCGCCGACGTGCAGTCCGAGGGTGCCTCGTCCGAAGCGTTCGGTTGCCATTCGCCAGAGCGGAACGAATTCACTCGCCTGAAGATATTCGACGCGGGTGGCGAGCGATGCCAGCGAGAGACCGTTCGCGGCGCAGAGGCCATCGACGTCGACGCCGACCGCTCGCATTCCCGCCAGCATTCCAAGGACTGCGCCCGGCGCCGTACCGGGCTCGCCGCCATCGTCCATCGACATGTCGCGAGCGTTGATCGGAGCGAGATCACCGTCAACCCGCGTCGTCCCGCGGACGCCTCGCTCGCCGTTTGGCGTGATCTGTCAATCCGCTGGCGTGCTCGGCCATGTTCGCGAACGGCCCAAACGGGTATCCGTCGAACCTGACCTTTGTCGAAGGAGACCTCGATGGGCACAGAAACGCTGCTGGACAACGAAGCCCGGGCCATTGCGGGCAACCTCTCTGCGGCGCTGGAGCGCGCCTGGAACACCGCGGACGGCGCGGCGTTCGCCGCTCCGTTCACCGCCGACGCCGGTTTCGTCGACATCCGAGGCGTCTACCACCAAACCCGCGACGTCATCGCGCACGGCCACCAGATGATCTTCCAGACGATCTACAAGGGGAGCAAGGTCCGCTACGAGACTCTGGACGCGCGGCTGGTTGCGCCGGGCTGTCTGGTGGCGCACGTCCGCGGGACGTTGGAGGCACCGAGCGGCCCGCTGGCGGGCGTACACACGGCCCTCCAGACGATCGTCTCGCTGCTGACAGGCGGCAGCTGGCAGATCGCCGCCTTTCACAACACCCTCGTCACCGCGTGATTCACCCATGAAGTGGTTGAAGCGCGCCGGCCTCGCCCTGGCAACCTTCGTCGTGCTGGCCGGCGGCGCCGGCGCGGTCCTCGAGCTGCGATCGCCAAAGATGCGTCCGGTCGACCCGACCAAGAGATACGAGGCGACGCCCGCCCGCATCGCCCGCGGTCGCTACATCGTGGAGGCCGAAGCGCACTGCATGCTCTGTCACTCGGAGCACGACTGGACGACGCACGGTGCCCCCGAATCGCCCGGCCTCTCGGGCGCGGGGTGGGACGTGCCCTGGGCCGAGAACCAGATGCCGGGGAGGGTCTTCGCTCCGAACATCACGCCGGATCCCGAGACCGGCATCGGGGCGCTGCCCGACGACGCGATCGCCCGCGCCGTGCGGGAGGGCGTCAGCCACGATGGCCGGGCGCTGTTCATGATGCCCTGGACGGCCTTCCGCCATTTCTCCGAGGAAGAGCTGACCTCCGCGATCGCCTACCTGCGATCCATCCCGCCCGTGAAGAAGAAACGCGAGCCGACGCAGATCCAGATCCCGGTGCGGTGGATCCTCAAGAGCACGCCCGAACCACTGGCGGCGCCCGTCCCGGAGGCCGACGTCTCCGATCCGATCAAGCTGGGCAGGCACCTGGCGGAGATCGGCCAGTGCCAGGATTGTCACACCACGGTCGACGGCCGCCACCAACCGTTGCCCGGAATGGCGTTTGCCGGCGGGCAGGAGTTCGTCGTCGGCGGGGTCCGCACCCGATCCGCCAACATCACCCCACATGCGTCCGGGATCGCCCACTACGACGAAGCGTTGTTCGTCCGCAC
>JADGRB010000350.1 GCA_017881315.1 Pseudomonadota bacterium | reverse complement strand
CGGCATGGGCGGCGGTGACCTCCTGGTTGGTGAGGATCACGATGCCGAGAGTGGCGTCCGGGCGCAGGAAGCCAACGTTGGTGGCCGGTGGAGGGGCCCCGTCGGCCCCCAGCGCGCGGACGATCGACGCAAGCTGATGCTCGAAGCCACAGCCGGCGCTGCCGGTCCAGGCGATACACTGAAGCACGGTCGAGATGCCCATCGGGTCGGCGAGCGAAAAGTTCTTCGACGTTTCGGCGGCGTCGTCGGAGATGAAGGTCGCCCCGGAGGCGAGGGTGGTCGACGTACAGGCACCCGAGGGCGCGAAGAAGAAGATGCCGTTGTCGCCACCGTTCTGGCTACAACCGATGGCGGTGCCCTGATCGCTCGTGGCCCCCAGGTCCGAAGAGATCACCGCGATGTGAACGCTGGGGAGCCCCATCGGCAGCGCCTCGAGGACCTGCATGAACGTGGGTAACTGCGCGATGAGCTTTGCTTGCATCGCGTTCATCTCGGACGAATTGTCGATCATGAACAGCAGGTCGAGGTTGTAGTTGGCCTTGGTCGAGAAGATGCTCTTGTAGGTGGTGAAGGTGCCCCTCGGCTGGGTGCCGGTGCTGGAGCTGCAAGCCAGGCTACAGGCGAAGAGCGCGGGGACCGCGGCGGCCAGCGGGCCAAAGCGGCGCGTGCGCCGACCGGGGAAATGCGATGGTGAACGGCCAATCATGGGAGTCCTCGTCTGGTTGCCCGACCGCCATCATAACGCCACTCACCGTTTGAGGTGAATCGGGGCTGCGGGCTGCGCTCGACCTTCCCGCTGGTCGTCCACGGTTTCGATACGACGTCAGACCGGCGGGGCGGTGCTTCCGGTGTCTCGCGACGGCGATCGCGTCTCGACGACGTCCAGCTCCCTCGCGGCCCCCCCGGGTGTCCCTGCGTTCAACCGATGCCCGGTGATGAGCCTCGAGCCCCGCTGGTACGTGAAGTACGACCAGGCCCAGTCGATCAGCACCAGGAGGCGATTTCGAAAGTCGATCAGGTAGAAGATGTGGACGACCAGCCAGGTCATCCAGGCGGCAAAGCCGCCCAGCCGAACGCCGCCGATCTCGGCCACGGCGCGCTTCCGTCCGATGGTGGCCATTGATCCCTTGTCGAGGTAGGCGAAGGTCTCGCGCGGCTCGCCGTCGATCGCGCGTTTGATGGCGCGCGCGACGAAGCGGCCCTGCTGCATGGCGACCGGGCTGGTGCCGGGCAGCGGCCCCGTCGCGCCGGCCGGGATGAACACGGCGGCGTCGCCGATGCAGAACGCCTCCGGGTATCCGGGGACGCTGCAGTCGGCCTCCACCGGCACGCGGCCGCCACGATCGGTCTCGATGCCCAGCGCCGCGACCAGGGGCGAGGCGCGCACGCCGGCCGCCCACAGCACCGTCGAGGTGTCGATGCGCTCGCCGCCCAGCGTGACGCCGGTCGAATCGATGCCGCTGACGCGCACGTTGGTGCGGACCTCGATGCCCATCTCGGCCAGGCTCCGCTGCGCTCGCTCAGAGGTCTCGGGCTCGAACGACGAAAGCACCCGCGGTCCGGCCTCGACCAGTACGACGCGCGTCTGATCGGGATGCACGGCGCGGAAGTCGCGCGAGAGCACGAAGGTGGCCAGCTCGGCGATCGCGCCCGCCAGCTCGACGCCGGTGGGGCCGGCGCCGATCACCACGAACGTCAGCATGCGGCGCTGCACGATCGGATCGGTCTCGCGTTCCGCCGCCTCGAACGCCAGCAGCACGCGGCGCCGGATCTCTACGGCGTCGTCCAGATCCTTGAGCCCCGGCGCCACGCGCGCCCAGTCGTCGTGGCCGAAGTAGCTGTTCACGGCGCCCGGCGCCAGCACCAGGAAGTCGTATTCGAGGGGCGCGCATTCGCGGGTGGTGATCCGGCGCGCCGCCAGGTCGATGCCGGTCACCTCCGCCAGCAGCACCCGCACGTTGTCCTGGCGGCGGACGACGCTGCGGATCGGCACCGCGATCTCCCCCGGCGTGAGGCCGGCCATCGCCACCTGATACAGCAGCGGCTGGAAGAGATGGTGATTCGACTTGTCGATCAGCGTGACCCGCACCGGCGCCGCTTCGAGGGCGCGCGCGACCGACAGCCCCCCGAAGCCGCCGCCCACCACCACGACCTGCTTGCGCAGCTTCATCGCGGGCGACGATAGCACCAGACCATTGAGCACGCCGCGCTCGACGGCGTGCCCAAGTCGTGCACGCCGTGCTCAATCGCGCCGGGGCTCGGGTCGGATCCAGCTCGGCGCCCGGTCGCCGAGGCCGTCTTCCCGCGAATTTCGAGCGCCCGAGGGGCGAGACCGGGAGGTGGCCCACCCGTTGCTCTAGAGACCTGACGTCATGAACAACGGAATCGAAAACGGACTTCAGGAAAGGGATTCGGGAACCATGTCGTCACGCAAGTCGCTCTCGCTCATCGCCGCTGTGATCCTCTCTGGAATCGTCGCCTTTGGTGGCGGCGGCGCTGTCGCCTCGGCCGCCCCGCGTGGCACCGACGTTCGCTGCCAGACCGTGCTGAGCGCCGGCGTGCCGCAGTCGGTGGTCGCGGGTCCGGCCCGTCTGCTTCACGTCGACTTCGAGGGCGCGCGCGCGGTCAGCCTGTTCAGCGTCGACTCGCGCGGCGGTGGAGCGGACGCTTGCCGCACCGGCGTCGCCACCGCGAAGCGGCTCCCGCTGCGTGCGAACATGCGCAACGCGCTCGACCTCGACGTGGCGGCGGGTCAAACCGTGTGCCTGGTGGCGGACGGCGGCTCGGTGCAGGTAGCCTGGCACACGCGGTAAGCGGCGCCGAAACACCTGTTGCGCGGCGTTCGCACAACAGTAGTGGGATCTCAACGCAACGCTTGCCGAGTCGTCACCTGCGACCGTATGCCGACGAGCTACAAGCCTCCCAGTCTCACCAACGACCGAGGAGGATCTCCATGTTCAAACGATTGTCGCGTTACTTTCCCTTGCTACTCGTCGCAAGCTGCGCCAATGGCGGCGGCACCACCGACCCGACCACGGTCACCGACAACCTGATCGGCGTCGGTCCGTTCGGCATCCACCCGGTCCTCGCGGCCAACACCAAGAGCCCGGGCGTGCCCTCGCCAAACGTGCTGCCACCCGAGTTCATCGAAACGGCGGTGGCGCAGGGCTCGAACGCCGTCGAGAACCCCGCCACCATCGCGCTCGCCGCCGGCCCCCTGGTCATCGGCCACTACGGATACGACGAGGACGGTCCGCTCATGCCAGGGCCCGGCGATCTACCGAGCGCCACCCACAAGGTCGAGGCGACAAAGACCGAGCCCGACAAGAACACTTATCTCGAGCTGTTCGGTCAGACCGGCGCGGATCCGCTCTACGACTACGGCTCCCACTTCCTCTTCCAGGGCCACGAGCTCGGCGCCGGAGCCGCCGTGATCACCCGGATCAACCTGGATGCCGACGGTCCCCACCGCGTCACCGTCATGGCCTCCACCGACAAGACTGGCGCGCCGATCTCGACGATCGACGGATCGACCTGGGATCCGTTCGCGCAGCGGATGATCTTCACCACCGAGAGCGCGAGCGGCCCGGAGTACCAGGCCACGCTCGGTTTCCCGTCGGTGGTCGAGGACATCTCGGGCGCCATCGGTCGAGGCGGTTATGAAGGCGTGCAGAACGACTCCGCCGGCAACCTGTGGATCGTCGAAGACGTCGGGGGCCCGGTGCCCGCGGCGGCGCCGCACGCGAAGGTGCCGAACAGCTTCGTCTACCGGTTCCTCAAGAAGCGCAGCGACGACCTGACCCACGGCAAGCTGCAGGTGCTGCAGGTGCTCTCGATCGCGACCGGCCAGCCAATCGTGTTCCACAGCGCCGACGCGGACACGCTCTCGGCCGACGTGGGCGCGCTGCACACCTACGGCAACGTGTTCAACACCAATTGGATCACGATCCACGACACCGACGTCGACGGCAACACCGTTCCGTTCAGCGCCAACGCGCTCGCAAAGACCAAGGGGGGAACGCCCTTCAAGCGGCCGGAGAACGGCCAGTTCCGCCCAGGAACGGGCTTCAAGGAGTTCTACTTCGACGAGACCGGGGACACGAGCGCCGTCACCGAAGCGGGCGCGGCTTTCGGCGGTTTCGGCGGCGTTTTCAAGCTCGCCCAGACCTCGCCCACCGCGAACGCCGGCAAGCTCTCGCTCCTCTACCTGGGCGACGTGGCCCACACCGGCCTGGATAACTGCGCGTTTCTTTCGAAGAACCAGATCGTCTTCGTCGAGGACGCTGGGGATGGCCTCCACACCCAGCGCAACGCTCTCGACTCCGCTTACGCCTTGGACGTGACGGTCGACTACTCGAACCCCACCAACCAGCCGGTCCGGCTCCTCGCCGAGGGGCGGGACCCGTCCGCGACCCTCGACTCCGGATTCTCCGGGATGACCGGATTTCAGAACGAGGGGGACAACGAGATCACCGGCTTCCACGTGTCGAACGGCGATCCCTCGACGGGGGGCATCCTGGGCGCGGCGATCCCGAAGCAGTTCAAAGGCGGTTGGCGGGTGTTCTACACCGCGCAGCACGGGGATAACGTCACCTGGGAGATCCTGGCCAACCCCAGCGGGCCGGCTCTGCTCAGCGAATAGCGCGCCGTTGGGATTTCGAGCGGCGGCCGCGCTGCCTTGAGGCACGCGTGCCGCCGCTCGGCCGACCCGCAGACGCGCCAAACGTCGACTGGCGATTCGTCCAGCTCTGCGATCTGATCATTTCGCGTGATCAAATCGTCCGACTGGGCGCATTCAAGCGGCGTGCAGACACGCGCTGTCGCCCTGGTCGCATTCCTGATCGGCGTTGCTGGTATGGGTTGCGCTGCTGGCACCGGAAGCTCGACCGAGGGCGGGGGTGGTAGCCCCGCCGCAGGAACGACCGGGACGTCCGGGACAACCGGCGCGGGAACGACGGGCACCGCCGGGACGACCGGCAAGGCGGGAACGACCGAGACGTCTGGAGCTGGGGGAACAGGCCCAGGTGGCACGACAGGAGCGGGCGGCCTGGCCGGGACAGCCACCGGCGGAAGCTCGGGCGCCGCTGGCGCGGCG
>JADGRB010000349.1 GCA_017881315.1 Pseudomonadota bacterium | reverse complement strand
GTGGTCGCCGGAAACCGATCGCCGCCCCAGAACGCCCGCGCGGCGCGGGCGGCCCAGGCGACGGTCCGATCGACGTGGCAGGTGGTGCAGGCGTCGGGACGCCCGCTGGACGCCGCGCGCGCCGGATCGGGGATCTCGATCCGGTGGCTCCGGTGAACGTCGAGCACCCCGTAGACGATGCGGGGCATGTGGCAGCCCAGGCAGGACCCACCCGCCGCGGCGGGATCGTGGTGGGCGTGCCGCGCGACCGCGTCGGCCTCCGCCAGCGCCGCATGGCAACGGGTGCACATTCGATTCTCGGTGCCGTCGGTAAGCCCCACCCGCATCTGTCCGCGCGGATCTCCCTCGTGCATCCCGTGACAGCTGGTGCAGGTGAGGGGACCGCGCATCGTGCAGGGCGATTGCAGGAGGCCCTGGTACTCATATGCCGTCAATCGCGCCGTGCCATCGCGCCAGAACCGCGCCGCGAAGGCCTCGCGATCGCCGTGCAAGGGGGTGTCCCGCCACAGGGGCGCGCTCTCGAGCGCGAGATCGTCGCCCGGGACGAACGGATCGCCATGCTCCAGAAACGGGCCCACCTCGTCGGCGATCCGCTGCCCGTGGCATCGCCCGCAGAGATCGGCGGACCGCGCGGGCGACAGCCGCGATGGGTTGACGATGGTCGGATCGGCGCGGGGCGCCGCGTAGAGCGCATAGCGCCGTGCCGGATCCGCGTTGCCGCGGGCGTGCTCGGCGCCCGGTCCGTGGCAGGCCTCGCAGGCGACGCCCAGCTCCGCGACGGAGGTGTCGAATGCTCCGGTGGCCCGATCGCGCCCCGGATTCGGCGCGACGTTGTGGCAGAAGACGCAGTTGTCGTTCCACCGCGCGACGTGCCGATCGAAGTCGCCCCCGCCGAACACCGGCCGATCCGAGGTCGCGGCGGGCAACTCGGCGGGCGCGTCTGGGTCCGGATCTGAAAATAGAAACGCGCCGGTCATCGGGAACCAGCGCTTTTCTTCCACGTGATACGCGACCGGCAAACGCCAGAAGGTGTTGCCGTCCCGCGCGAGGTACTGCTGGTACCGCCGCGAGCCGACGGTGCGCACGACCTTGGCGACCCGCGGCGGCGCGCCGGCTCGGGTGAAGGTCATGCGGTAACCGCCGTCGGCGTCGCGGTCCATGCGCGCGGCGACGCCATCGTTCTGCAGCGTCGGCCCCGAGAAATCGCCCAGCACGCTGGCCGGCGAGGCCTCGGCTGTCATGGTCCGGTGGAAGGTGCGCGACCAGCTCGCGTAGTGGTCGACGTGACAGCGCCGGCAAGCAACCGACCCGACGTAGCCCGCCCCGTGCAGATCCCGCGCCCGATCCAGATCCGCCCAGATGGCGCGTCGCTCGGACCGCACGGCCACGCCGGTCCCGACGATGGCCAGCACCGCGATCGACGAAACCCACCAGCGGCGGCTGACCGACACGCCGCCAGTCTAACCAACTCGAGGGTCACATGCGCTTGGTCGCGAGGGCGAGGCCGGTCTTGGCGCTGGCGTTGTTGGGGTCCAGCTTGAGCGCGTCGCCGTAGGCCTGGGCCGCCTCTTTGTAGTGGCTCAGGCGGAAGTGCGCGTCGCCGAGCAGCACGCGCGCCTTGACGCCACCGCCGCGATCGACCGCCAGCGTGGCGGAACGAACCGCGTCCGCGTAGTTCTTCTCCTGGAACGAGATCTCCGCCAGGCCCACCAGCGCCGAGCCGCGTTCGGACTTCGACTTCGACTTCGCCACCTTCTCGAAGATGTCGCGCGCCTCTGAAAACCGCTCGGCTCGCAGCAGCCGCTGACCCTCGTCGAGCAGGTGCTTGTTCTCGGCGGGCGACGGGCCGGCGTGCGCGGCGATCTTGGCCTTCGGCGTCGCGTCGTCGTCGCCCGAGCGCGCTACGCTGTCCTTCTCGGTCGCGGGCGCCTCCTGGTCTCCAGCGGCCGGGGCCCCCTTCTCCGCGGCCGGCGGCGCGATCGCGCCGGTCGCGGGCCGCGGTCCCGCCGCGGCGGGCCGTGCGCCACCGACCGACGACACCGGCGGCGTCAGGGCGGGCAGCTTCGTCTCCGGGGAATGGTGGCTCACCACCAGGTAGGCCACGAACAGGCCAAGGAGCCCACCGGCGGCGATCACCACGTGCGCGATCTTGAAGCCGCGGACCCGTTGGAAGAGTCCGCTCGCCTGCGCGGCGCCGCCCCGCAGCGCGCCCAGGACGCCGAACTGTGGAACCTGCTCCGATTCGGCGGCCGGCATGTAACCGAGACCGGGAAAGAGCGTGTCGGACAGCGCGCTGAGCTCGCGCGCGACCTCATCCATCGAACGCGGCCGCTGGTCGGGCTCCTTGGCCATCGACCGCATGACGAGCGACTCGAGCGCCGGCGGGACGTCGTCCCGGAAGGTCGAGAGCGCCACCGGCATGCTGGTCGCCTTCTTGTGGAGGATCTCCATGAAGTTCGCCCCTTCGAAGGGCGCCTTCCCGGAGAGCATCTCGTAGAGCAACCCACCGACGGCGTAGATGTCCGACCGCGGATCGGCCGGCCGCCCCGCCGCCTGCTCGGGCGCCATGTACTCGGGCGTGCCCATGGTCATGCCGGGATGGGTGAGGCGTCGCCGAATGTCGCCGTGGCTGTCCCGTTCGTTGTCGAGGTTGTCGATCTCGCCGCTCTTGGCGATGCCGAAGTCCAGCACCTTGACGAAGTCCTTCTGACCATCGCGGGTCAGGATGAGGACGTTCTCGGGCTTGAGATCGCGGTGGATGACGCGGGCGTCGTGCGCCGCTTGCAGCGCGCGGCAGATCTGCCCGCCGATGTGGAGCGCGCGTCGGATGTCGAGCTTGCCCTCGCGGTAGATGAGCTCGCCGAGCTCGATCCCTTCGAGGTACTCCATCACGAAGAAGAACGCACCGTCGGAGGTGGTCCCCGAATCGAAGACGTCGACCACGTTGGGGTGCGAGATCTTCGAAGCGGCGCGCGCCTCGCGGCGGAGCCGCTCGACCAGATCCGGCGTCTGGCTGTAGGCCGGATGCAAGATCTTGAGCGCCACCCGCCGGCCGATGTCGATGTGCTCGGCCTCGAAGACCCGCCCCATCCCGCCTTCGCCGCACAACCTGCGCACGTAATAGCGGCCACCCACCACCGTACCGACCACCGAGGCGGAGCCCGGTGAGCTGGCGCCCGAGTCGGGCGAGCTCTCCGCTGGGCTGCTGGGGAGCCCGACGTCGGGGACGGTCACCTTCTTGTCGCGCCCCGGGTCCGAGGGCGGCGAATCCGAAACCGGTGCCGCCAGCTTGGCCAGCGCCGGACCCGGATCGGCGTCCAGCGGCTCGGTCTTGGCCGAAGACGGCAGCGCGTGCTTGTTGGTGTACCAGTCACGCGCCTGGATGATGAGCTGCTCGCGCTCCAGCCGCTCCGCCGCGATGTCCTCGTCGTAGAGCTCCTTCAGGAACTTCGCGACGCGCCCCGAATCGGTGGCGGGCGAGGTCTGGGCGAGGAATCGAGCCAGATCGTGCCGCAGGTCCTCGCAGTTCGCGTAGCGGTCCTTGAGATCGGGCGCCAGCGCCTTGAGCGCGATCCGATCCAGCTCGGCCGGGACCCGCCCGGCGCGCCGCGAGGGCGCCACCAGCTCCGGGTGACGTACCCGGCGCAAGAGCTCCTCCGAGGTGTGCTGATCCTTGGGCGCGCCCGGGCTCCGGCCCGACGGGAAGAGCTGCCGTCCGGTCAGCAGCTCCCACAGGATGATCCCCGACGCGTACAGATCGGTGCGCCCGTCCATCGCCTCGCCGCGCGCCTGCTCGGGCGACATGTAGCTGACCTTGCCGTAGATGATCCCGGGGGCGGTCTTCTCGATCTTCAAGGTGGACGAGGCCAGGCCGAAGTCCGTCAGCCGGACCTCGCCGCTGTACGAGAGCAGCACGTTGGGCGGCGAGACGTCGCGGTGAACCAGCTTGATGTCGCCGAAGTTGTGCGCGTAGTAGAGGCCGCGGGCCAGCTCCTTGACGATGTGGGCGGCGACGTCGATGGGGAACGCGATCCCCTTTTTGGCGCAGCGGTTCCAGGTGGCGCGCAGATCGCGGCCGTCGATGTAGTCCATCGCCAGGTAGATCTCGCCGGAGACCTGACCCGAATCGAACACCGGCACCAGGTTCCCGTGCGACAGACGCACGACGACCTTGGCCTCGTCCCGAAATCGTTGCAGGTATTCCTTGTCGGCCAGATGGGGCAGGATGGTCTTGATGACGCAGAGCTTGGCGCTGTCTTGCGGGCCGGAGAGGGCAAGATAGAGCGCGCCCATACCGCCGCGGGCGAGCGGCTTGAGCAGCACGTAGGGTCCGAAGCGGCGCGGGAATTCGTTCATGTCACGCGACCGCGCCGCCGGAGGACTCTTTGGAACCGAGCCCCCGCGGGGCGCGGCCCGAAAGGCGTCTTCTTGCGTGGGGGATCTTATCAGGTTGCCGCTCCTCGTATAATTTCTGATCCCAGCAAGGGATGGAGGTCCAGACATGGCGGGGGAGTACCTGCTCGTAATCGACGACAGTCCGACAGTTCTGAAGGTGATCGAGCTCGCGCTGACCGAAGCCGGATACAAAGTCGCCTCAGCCGTAGACGATGAGGCGGCCCTGGCGCTGGTACGGGAAGCGCGCACTATTCCCGACCTCATCCTTCTGGACGGCCTCATCCCGGGACGAGACGCGGCGGAAATCTGCCGGCGCTTCGCGGCGGACCCGGCCCTCGCGCATGTCCCGGTGGTGGTGATGACGGCGCGCGGGCAAGCGGACGACCTGGAAGCCCGGTTTGCCAAGGCCTCGAACGTCGTCGACACCATCGGCAAGCCGTTCTCCCCCGAGGCGCTGGTCGCGCTGGTCTCGCACGTGGCGCGGGCGCCGTCCGCGCGGAGCCCGGCGGCTGGCGCCGGAGCCGCCGCCCGCGCCGCGGTCGATCAGGCCCTGGCCCTGTCGGTGGGGCCGTCGCAGGATCCTGCGCCGCCCGCGCTGGCGGGCGATCTGGCGACGATCTCGATGAGCCAGATCATGGAAATGCTGGCGGAACAGGCCCACACCGGCGTCCTGCGGGTCGTCAACACGCAGACGCAGGCCC
>JADGRB010000348.1 GCA_017881315.1 Pseudomonadota bacterium | reverse complement strand
TCGGGGCGCATGCCGAGGATCAGGCCCGCCAGGATCAGCGCGGCGCCCGCCTGGCTCGCCGGCGGGAGCCGCTCGTGGCGCACGAGGGCGCCCAGCGCCAGCGCGATGACCGGAACGATCACCGTCACGTAGGAGGTCCGCGTGACAGACCAATGGTTCACCAGCCACGACATGATGACGTACGCGCCCAGCGAGCCGCCGACGGTGAGGTAGACGAGCGGCCAGGCGGCGCCCAGCGTCGCGGGCAGCGCGTGGGTTTCGCCGAGCGCGAAGCTGAGCGCGCCCGCGATGGGGGCTCCGATGGCGCACCCGACGGCGTTCGCGCCGAAGGGATCCTGGCGGGGACCGCGCTTGAGCAGGACGGTGCCGAGGCTGGCGGCCGTCGCGCCCACCAGGATCGCGCCGAGGCCCAGCGGCGCCGCGTGGGCGCGCAGCGTCGCCGAGAACAGGACCGCGACGCCCGCCAGCGCGACCAGGGCGCCCAGCAACTTGGCCGGCGTGAGGCGCTCCATCCCGAGGGCGCGCGTGATGAGCGCGCTCGAGAGCGGGAGCGTCGCGTAGACCACGGCCGCCAGGCCCGACGGCACCAGCTTCTCCCCCCAGTAGAGCAGGGGCAGGTTGACGCCGAACTGCGCGACGCCGTAGCCGAGCGCCGCCCGCAGCGCCCCGCCCCGCGGCAACCTCCGACCGCGCGCCACCGTCCAGGCCGCGAGCAGGAGCGCCGCCAGCGTGAGCCGCAGCGTCGCCGCCCAGATGGGCGCGAGCGCATCGTTGCCGATGCTGATGACCAGGAAGGTGCTGCCCCAGATCGCGCCGCAGGCCGCAAACGCCAGCCAGGGCCTCGCGCCCGAGGCCGAGGGCGGAGCGACGAAAGGCGGTGGGGTCACGCGGCTCCGACTTTAGCCTGGTGATTGATCCCGCGCCCCTCCCGCAACCGTATTCTGGAGCGGGGTTTTACCCACCTTTCACCCACTAGCCAGGAGACTCCCTTGAAACGTGGTTACGTCATGAAGATCGACTACGCGTCGCGCCTGTGAAGCCGCCCATTGTCGGGAAGATGTTTACAGTAGATGTGTGACACAGATCGCAGTCGATGACGGCTCAGCTCGGCAATTGGGCCAGAACACCATCCTCGTCGTCGACGACGACGAGGACATACGAGAGGCCTTACGCGACGTCTTGGGGGATGAAGGCTTTAACGTCATCCTGGCGTCGAATGGCAAGGTTGCGCTCGGGCTGCTGTCGAGCTTGAGGCGGCCTTGCGGCATCATTCTGGACGTCACGATGCCCATCATGGGTGGCGTCGAGCTCTACCATGCGATGAGAGCCGTACCCGACCTGGCCGACATTCCGGTTCTGTTCTTGACCTCGGATCCCTTCACGGCCCCCGGCGGGGTACCCATGGTGGGAAAGAGCGTCAGCCTCGATCGATTGCTCGGGACGGTGGCCGAGCTTTTCTGACCTCAAACGGGCCGCGTGTCCTGCTGAAACGGCCGTGAGTCCGAAGGCAGGTCGATCGTGAAGGTGGTGCCGGCCTCCTCGCTGCTCTCGCTGATGGCGGCCTGGCCCCCATGGGCTTCGGCGCAGGCGCGGACCAGCGCCAGCCCGAGACCCCAGCCGGTCCCGGTCCCCTCGCGAAGTCTCGAATAGAGGTCGAAGAGTCGGGCTCGTTTGTCCGGCGGAATCGGGTTCCCGAAGTTGTGAACGGACGCCCGGACTCCGCTCGCCGTTCGCTCGACCCGGATGGTGATGGGCCGGTCGGACTGGCCGTATTTCACGGCGTTGGTGCCGAGATTCCAGAGCGCGCGGTGCAGGTCCTCGTGGCTCCAGATCCCGCGCACCACCCCGCCGCCGGGCGCGAGCTCGAGCCGGTTGCCGTGGGTGGCGGAGAGCTCCTCGATGACCTCGCGCGCGACCGCGCCCAGATCGCAATCTTCGAGCCGGAGCGGGAGGCGCTGCCCGCCACGGACGCGGCTGACGTCGAGGAGATCGCGGATCATTCGATCCATCCGCTCCAGGTTGCGCTCGATCCGGACGGCGAGGTCTCGCCGTCGATCGTCGGGTTCCGTCCGTCGCATCATGAGCTCGGCGCTCATCTTGGCGGCGGAGAGGGGGCCCCGCAGATCGTGCGCCAGGATGGAGACGAATCTCTCGCGCAGATCGCGCTCAATCCCGAGCTCCTCGACCTGCTCGCGCAGCTTGGTGCTCGACTTGTCGAAATAGTCGCCGTAGGCCTTGAGGCGCAGCAGGTTCCGGACCCGCATGCCGAGCTCGCCGCGGTGCACGGGTTTGGTGAGGAAGTCCTCGGCTCCGGCGGCCAGCCCCTGCATCATGGCGTCGCGATCGTGCAGCGCGCTGATCAGGATGATCGGGATCTGCCTGGTGGCCAGATCGCCCTTGATCCTCTTGGCGACCTGATACCCGTCCATGCCGGGCATCATGACGTCGAGCAGGATCAGATCGGGGGGCTGCAGGGCCACCAGGGCGAGGGCCTCCTCTCCGCTCGCGGCGGTGACGAGATCGCAGCCCTCCGGCGCGAGCATGACCTCCAGCAGCTGCCGGTTGTGGATCTCGTCGTCGACGATCAGGACGCGCGCCGGGTGGGCGGCGGGGTCGGTGGGGTCGGCGGGGTCGGCGCCCGGTCTCATGGCGCCGCGACCAGCTGCTCGGCCACGGTCTTCAGAAAGTCCTGGTATCGCATCGGCTTGGCGATGTAGCCGTCACAGCCGGCGGCTCGAATGCGTTCCTCGTCGCCCTTCATCGCCAGGGCGGTCAGCGCGATCACCGGGATGGCGCGGGTCGCCTGGTCGCGCTTGAGTACGGTGGTGGCTTGCAGCCCATCCATGCCGGGAAGCTGGATGTCCATCAGGATGAGATTGGGTTGCTCGTCGCGTGCCATCGTCAGGCCCGTCTCGGCGTCGGTGGCGCTCAGGACGGTGTGCCCCACCGACTCCAGTAGAAACATCGCCAAAGTCATGTTGGCGGCGTTGTCCTCGATGATCAGGACCTTGGCCATGTTATTCGATCAGTTGGCGACGCGACATGGCCCGCCGCACTTCGGCCGCGATGCGGTCGCGGTGGAACTCGGCCTTCTCGACGATGGTCGTCACGTAGCCGTTCAACCTCGCCCGGTCCTCGGCGGTGATCTGCTTGGCGGTGACCACCATGATCGGGATGCGGGCGGTATCGGGCTGTTTGGTGAGCGCGTCCACCACGTCGAAGCCGCTCACCTCCGGCATCATCAGATCGAGCACGATCAGGTCCGGCAGCTCCCGCCGCGCGATATCGATGGCGTCGCGGCCACCGTAGGCCCGCAGCACGACGGCGCCCAGGCCCGGCAGGTGGACGGCAATCAGCTCCACCGCCTTGGGATCGTCGTCGACCACCAGAACCTTCAGCGTGTGGCCCTGCGCGACCGGTACCAGACCCAGCTCCACCAGCGACTCGTACAATTCCTGCCGCGAAATCGGCTTCTGCATGACCGCGGCGGCGCCGCAGGCGTAGCCCTTGTTGCGGTCCGCCACGATCGAAATGATCACCACCGGAATGCGCGCCAGCTCCGGCAGCTGTTTGAGGCGACTGAGAAAATCCCAGCCGTCCATGTTGGGCAGCATGATGTCGAGGGTGATGAGCGACAGCGGCTGCTGAACCGCGAGCGTCAGCGCCGCCTCGGCGGAGCCGGCTTGGAGCACCTTGAAGCCCTGCGCCTCCAGTTGTACGCGGATCAGATCGGCAGACTTGAAGTCGTCCTCCACCACCAGCGCGACGCGCGTGCCCGAGCGTGTCTCGATGAACGGGGCCGCCGGCACCTTGATCGAGGTGAGGACGCCCTCCTCCGCCGCCCGGAACGGCAGCCAGACCGTGAAGCAGGAGCCTTCACCGACGGCGCTCTCCACCGCCACCGAGCCGCCGTGCAGCTCGGCCAGGAGCTTGACCATCGCCAGCCCCAGCCCCGTCCCCTCGAATTTCCGCGCCAGGCCGCTATCGATCTGGCTGAAGGGCTTGAAGAGCTGCTCCATCCCCTCCGCCGAGATGCCGATGCCGCTGTCGCCGACGCCGATCTTGAGAAACTCCGTGAATTCGTTGTCGGCCAACGGAAAGGTCCGGCCCGGCCAGGAGCCCGACAGCTTGCCCACCTCGGCGCGCGGGACGCGGCTGGCGCGCAGGGTCACCTTGCCGCCCTCGACGGTGAATTTGACCGCATTGGAGAGCAGGTTGTAGGCGATCTGCTTGACCTTGCGCGCATCCGCCTGAAAGGAACCCAGCTCTTCGTCCGCCTCGATGCCCAGGCTGATGTGCCGGGCCGCGGCCTTCTCTCGGATGATGGAGAGGCTGTTGACGAACAGGGACGACACCGACACCGACTCCAGGTCCAGCATCATCGTGCCGGCTTCCACCTTGGACAGGTCGAGGATGTCGTTGATGAGCGACAGAAGATGGTTGCCGCTGCTGAAGATGTCGCCGATGAACCCCCGCTGCTTGTCGCTCATGTCGCCCATCAGGCCGTCCCGCAGCACTTCGGAGAAGCCGATGATCGCGTTCAGCGGCGTCCGGAGCTCGTGCGACATGTTCGCGAGAAATTCGGATTTCATCCGGCTGGCGGATTCCAGCTCCACGTTCTTCCGGTGCAGCGTCTGCTCGTAACGCTTCAGCTCCGTCACGTCGCGCGCGGCGGCGAACACGCCCTGTAACCGCCGGTCGCGGTCGTGGAATGTCGTCGCGTTGTACGACACGGTGGTCTGCTTGCCGTCCCGGGCCCGGGCGGTGAGCTCGTAGTTGGTGACCTTGCCCTCGGCCAGCACCCGGTTGATGCCCGCCTCCGCCCGGCTCGAATCGGTGAAGTAGTTCTTGAAAGGCGCCCCGATCAGCTCGTCCCGCGTGCATCCGGTCAAGGCCTCGGTCTGCTTGTTGACGTCGGTGATGATCCCACGCGGATCGGTGGCCATCAGCGCATCGATGTTGGATTCGATGAGCGAGCGCGTGTAGAAGTGCTGGTCGCGCAGCCGCTGGTCGAGCTTCTTTCGCTCCTCTTCGACCTGCTGGCGCGCGGTGTTGTCGGTGCCAATCAACAGATAGCCGATGATGGCGTCCTGCTCGTCGCGCAG
>JADGRB010000347.1 GCA_017881315.1 Pseudomonadota bacterium | reverse complement strand
GGTCCCCGCACCGCCGGTGCCCGCACCGCCGGTGCCCGCACCGCCGGTTCCGCCGCCGGTGCCCGCACCGCCGGTCCCAAGGCCGCCGCCGCTCGCGCCAGATCCACCGCTGCCGTGCCCGCCCGCACCGCCGTTGGCGGCGCCTCCCGAACCGGATAGGTGTCCGCCCGTGCCTGACCCGCCGCTGCCGCCGGCACCACCGCTGTGACCTCCGGTCAGCGATGAACCCCCGTCCGACAATGGGTTGCCGGGAGCCTCCATGCCGCGATTGGCGCAGGCACCGAAACCGACAACGGGCGCGACCAGCAGCACCGTTGCGAAGCAGTGGCGGAACGAGGTTTTCATCGGGGGCATCCTGGCGCGAACCGCGGCCGAATCGCCGGTGATCGCCGGTCTGAAAACGTCGGGCCGACGTATCTCAGTGGCGGGCCGGCCGGAACGGCGCGCATTAGGAAACTACCTTAACATTTGCGGGTTCGATCTGTCGAGGCGCCGCTATCCAGATCAGCGACTGACGAGGCGCTCGCCCACTTTGCATTTGTAGCGGGTGTCTTCATTTTTGGCGACCGCACGAGATCCGTCAGTGAGGCCGAGTATCTTGGGAATTAGGTCGCTAGGGCCAAGAAGAATGGATCGATCGGCGGAAGCCCGGGAGTTGCGGTGCGAGCGCGCACCGGTGCCGGCGCGCGCTCGGAACGCGACAGCTGGCGAAGCGAGCATCGCAGGTGCCGTCGTGCTCCGCCGAAAGCGTCGCGGCGCGCTCGTCGCGGGCGCGTGGGTGGGACTTTTTCTGGTTTCCTGCCAGGGACCGGAGGAGCTCTTTCGAAACGACCCGAACGGAATGGGGCAAGGCGGGAGCGCGCCCACCGGTACGGGGGGGAGCATCGTGAGCGGCACAGGGGGGAGCGTCGCGGGGAGCACGGGGGGAACCTCGGCTGGCGCCACGGGTGGCACCAATGGAGTGGCGGGAACAACCGGTTCTGGGGGACGGGGCGGAGCAACGGGAGCCGGCGGCTCGGGGGCCCCTGGGGGGGCAACCGGGGCCGCCGGCTTTGGGGGACGGGGCGGAGCAACGGGAGCCGGCGGTTCGGGGGCCCCTGGGGGGGCAACCGGAGCCGCCGGCTTTGGGGGACGGGGCGGAGCAACGGGAGCCGGCGGCTCGGGGGGCCGCGGGGGAGCCGGCGGTGCCACGGGGAGCGGGGGGCGAGCCGGCACCACCGGAGCGGCCGGCTCCGGCGGACGTGGCGGCAACGGGGGCTCGACCGGAACTGCGGGGAACAGGGGGACCGCAGGCATGAGCGGCGGGAACTCCTGTCCGCTCGGCGGCAAGCTCACCTGCTCGAGCACGGGCTCGCTGAAGCTGACGCCGGACGGGCAGGTCGTCGCCTTCTCGCCCGCGGAATGGACCAGCACCTCGGCCACCTGGTGCGACGCACATGGTCTCGATGGCGGCATCTCGTCGTACGCGGGCACGTCGTCGACAGCGGCGGCGGCCGTCGACACGACGGCGCAGAACCTCAAGCTCAACCTGATGGTCGGAGCCGGCCAGTACGCTGGCGGTCGCGTGAACTTCGACTCCTGCGTCGACGCGAGCAGCTTCAACTCGGTCCAGTTCACCGCCTCTATGACGGCAGGCAGCCTGGCCGGCTGCACCTGGCAGGTGCAGGTAGAGACCCAGGATCAGCGCCCGACCACCTCGACGAACCCGACGGGCGGAACGTGTAACTCGTCGACGACGACCTGCGAACAGTACCCGGCGTTCACCCTCGCCGCCGTGACCGCGGCCGCCACGACCTTCACCACCCCGTTCTCTTCGTTGAACAACCCTGCCAACTCCACGATCGCGACGCCGAGCCAGATCGTCGGGCTGCAGTGGCAGGTCAACTCGGGCAACTCGGGGTCGGGCACGTGCACGGTCGAGCTGCGTATCGATAACGTCAGGTTCGTGAGCCAGTAGACAGCGAAACGCGGCGAGGCCGGTGGGCGAAACGCGGCGAGGCTCAGCGCGCGTCGGTCTTCCGCGACCCGCGCACGTACTGGCGGGGGCTCGCGTGCAGCTGCGCCCGGACGACGCGATAGAACTGCGAATAGCTGCCGAATCCGGCTTCGAAGGCCGCTCCGACGAGGTTGGTGAGGCCGCGGTCGAGCAACACCGCAAACCTGTCGAGGCGAAGCCGGTTCCTGTACTCGACCAGCGACATCCCCTTCTGGGTTTTGAAGACCCGGACGAGGTGCGAAAGGCTGACGTTCAGCGCGGCCGCGATCTCTTTGCCGCCCATCCCGGGATTCTCGTCGAGCAGCGCGACCGTCGACGAAACGAGCCGTTGGCTGGGCGATTCGAGCGGGCGAACCGCGCGGCGCCCGAACCAGACGCGCGTGGGATCGAGCATCATCCCCAGCACCGCGCAGAGAACGGCGGTGTCCGCCTGCTTGGTCTCGTCGACCACCGCGTCGGTCAGCGCAGCATCGTTGAACATCATCCCGATCGCCCCATGCGCCGAGCGGATCGGTGTCTTGGCGACCCAGCCGCGCCCCGCGATTCGGGTCTCGCCCCCCTGGTGCTCGATGATCGGGCAGTTCTCGAACACCGTGAAGTGCGCCCCCTCGTTTTCGGAGCGACGCAGCGCCTCCAGGTCGCTCTCGCAGAGATCGTAGACGATGTGGTGCTCATCGACGACGCTGCACGAGAGGTCCATCCCCCACGTCCCCAGCATCAGGTGGCGCGAGGGATCGAGCAGGAAGATCCCCGCGCGTTTGAGCCCGATTCGATCGCGCGCCAGCTCCACGACGCGACGGAGGATGAGGTCCGTGTCGTCGAGGAGACGAATCTCGTCGAACACCGCCAGCAAGGGCGCCAGGTCCCCGCGCCCAGATCGCTCCACGGCTCTCGGTCCCGGTGCGTCAGGCCACAAGATGCTCGGCCAGTTGGCCCGTCGCCCCGTCAGTTTGAACATGATCCAATATTCCCGAAACCGTAAATCCCGATCCCGGGCGCCAGGCCCGATCTGGCCAAATTGGGGCCGGCCTGAAGCGCCGGCCTGCGCAACGGGTTGCCGGGAGCCTCCATGCCGCGATTGGCGCAGGTACCGAAACCGACAACGGGCGCGACCAGCAGTACCGCTGCGAAGCAGTGGCGGAACGAGGTTTTCATCGGGGACAGTTTTCGTGACAACCGGGGCTCGCGACGACAATCCCTGAGGTTACCCGGCGACACGCCAGATCACGCGAACCCGAGGAGAGATCGAAGATGCGGAAAATGTTCTGGACGGCGATGACCGTCGGGCTGCTGGCGGTCGGACCCACCGGCTGCCGCCAGAGCGGCAACGACATCGCCGGGTCGGTTTGTCAGAAAGCCGATGACTGCGGCTCTCTTTCGGGGGTCACCGCGGCCCAGTGCAGGGACCTCGTGAACAACTCCCTGCAGGCCATGAGCAGCAGCGGACGATCCGACGCCCAGAGCGCGCTCAACGCCTGCCTGGCAATGACCGACTGCCCCAGCTTCGGCCCCTGCATCAACACCGTGCTCGGGGGAGGCTCGGCGACTGGTGGCAACACCGGCTCGGGCGGGAGCATGAGTGGCAGCGGCGGCAGCACGATAACCGGCAGCGGCGGCAGCGCGCTGGGTGGCAGCGGCGGCAGCGCGCTGGGCGGCAGCGGCGGCAGCGCGCTGGGCGGCAGCGGCGGCGGCGCGCTGGGCGGCAGCGGCGGCCCGTCGTCCGGGGGGGCTTCCGGGAGCGGCGGCCAGCCTGGAACAGGCGGCGGGTCCCCCGCACCCGAGTTGATGACCTCCGGCCCGAATGCCTATTGGATGGCGGGGCAGGTCACCAAGGTGACCAGCGGGACGGCTGGCCTCAATGTCGACCAGAACACCAGCTACCAGCGGTTTGATGGGTTCGGCGGAGCCTTCAACGAGGCGGGATGGGACGCGCTTTCGGTTCTCAGCTCGGATCAGGTGACGAACGCCGTCAAGCTCCTCTTCGACCAGCAGGCCGGTGCGAAGTTCGTCTTCGGCCGGGTGCCGATCGGGGCCAGCGACTACGCGCTCAGCTGGTACACGCTCGACGACACCGCCGGCGACTACTCGATGTCCAAGTTCTCGATCGCACGCGATCAGCAAAAGCTGATCCCCTTCATCAAGGCCGCCCTGCAGATCAGGCCCGACCTTCGCCTCTGGGGCAGCCCGTGGATCCCACCCAGCTGGATGGAGGACAGCAGCTCGAACATGAAGAGCGACGCTCAGACCCAACAGGCCTACGCGCTCTATCTCGCGAAGTTCGTACAAGAATACGGCAAGGTCGGCATCACAATCGGAGCCATCCATCCCCAGAACGAGCCGGGCTACGCCCGTGTCCACTGGGCGCAGTCACTGCTGGTGGATTTCTTCAAGACGTACCTGGGGCCCACGTTCTCGCAACAGAATGTCACGGCCGAGATCTGGTGCGGGACGATGTCGGCTCCCGCCGACGCCAACATCGCGACCGCGGTGGCGGCCGATCCGGCGTCGCTCACCTACGTCAAGGGCTTCGGCCTCCAGTGGAACCTGCAGACCACGGTGGCGACGCTGGCGCCCAAGGGAACGGTCATGCAGACCGAGCACCCGTGCGGCAACTACAACTTCGATACGCCGTACTGGAAGCAGGCCCAGTACAACTCCAGCAAGCCGCCGAACGACCACGCCTACGGCGAGGAGAGCTGGCAGCTGATCCGCGACTGGATCACCTCCGGCGTGAACTCCTACAACGCCTGGAACATGGTGCTCGACAGCGCGGGCAAGAGCCTGGACGGCTGGCCCCAGGACGCGCTGCTGGTGGTCGATCGTTCGGCGAAGACGGTGACGGCGACGGCCGCCTACTACGCGTTCCGGCACTTCTCCGCCTACGTCGTTCCGGGCGCCACCCGCATCAGCGCCAAGGGCACGAATGACGCGCTCGCCTTCAAGAACCCCGACGGCAGCGTCATCGTGGAGGTCTACAACAAGGCCGCTGCGGCGACGACGATGACGGTCGGGGTTGGCAGCGCGCTCTCGCAGACCCTGTACCAGTTCAACGTGCCCGCCCACGGCTGGGCGACCCTCCGAGTGATGCCCTGACGGGGTGTCCGGGCTCTG
>JADGRB010000107.1 GCA_017881315.1 Pseudomonadota bacterium | reverse complement strand
CCGGCCGAGCCCGTCGCGCCGCTTGTTCCGGCCGAGCCCGACGCGCCGCTTGTTCCGGCCGCGCCCGACGCGCCGCCGGTGCTCGTCGCGCCGCCGGTTCCGCCTCTTCCGCCGGTGCTCGTGGCGCCACCCGCCCCGGTGGCGCCGCCGCTGCTCGTGGCGCCGCCAGCCCCGCCGCCGTTTCCCTTGCCGGCGCCGCCACCCGAGCTGCTCGAGCCTCCGGAGCCGGTGGTCCCGCCGGCGCCATTCGTTCCTGCAGCCGCGGACGCGCCGCCCGTCCCAGAGCCCGACGCCCCGCCGGTCGCGGTCCCCGTCGTGCCCGAGCCACAGCCCGCCCCGACGATCCCGAGCAAGGCTATCGAGACGAACCAGCGAAGACGTGTCATCTCATCTCCCCACCCTGGACGGGCCCTACCCACCATTGTCGGATACCGCCCGGTCTTGCCAAGCGTTCGCGGCGCGGACCCTATTTGGACATGACGAGCAGCGCCACCGAGTTGGCCGCCAGCGAGAATCCGGAAATACCGCCGTTCGTGACCGCGACAGCCGTGTCTGAAGCCGGAGCGCCTCCACCGGTCATTCGGTAGACCTGGGCCGAGCCCGTCGGGGTGAAGTTGTTCAGCGTGATCGACAGGCCGCTCTGGGCCGCGCCGCTCACGTTGACCAGCATGGCCCAGACCTTCGTCGGGTTGGTCCGCGAATCCGAGGCCGCGTAGACGTTGACGCCCTTGTTGGGGCTGGCGGCGCCGATGGAGAAGGCGCCGAAGCGGCCGCCGTTGCCGTCGTAGTTCCGGAACATCGCCATCGCGTTGTAGACCGGCAGGTGCGTCGAGCCGTGCACGAGCGAGACGAAGTACGAGGCGACCTGATACCCGAGCCGCCCGTACATGCCGAGCACGTCGGCCAGCTGCGTGCCCGAGGTTGCGTCGGGCGTACTGCCGTCGCCGCCGTCCTTGGGGATGTTGTATTCGGTGACGCAGATCCCGGTCCCCGGATAGGTCGAGTTGATCCACCCCTGCACGCGCGGAACGAGGGAGCTGCTCGTCGAGTCCCAGAGGGCCGATGTGTCCCCGAGGCCTTTGCCAGGGAAGGGATAATGCGTGTCGACGCAGTCGAGCAGTCGCGTGTGCGTCGAGGCTTCCTGCGTGGCCGCCAGCTTCAGGATCGCCATCGTCAGCGAGCTGGTCGCGCTGTACGGTCCCGAGGGACTGCCGCACTCGAGGTTGGGGAGCGCGACCAGGTCGATGGGGTTCTCGGTGCACATGAAGAGCACGGAGGAGGTCGGGTCGGCTGTCTTGACGGCCTTCGCGTAGGCCATCGTCCGGTTGATGAAGTCCTGGTTGAGGCTGGTCCCGATGCTGCTGTTGGTCGTATAGAACGGCTCGCACCAGGTGCCGGGCGGGTAGAACGCGGGGTAGATGTCCGTGCGCAGGGCCTGCCAGTTGTCGGGCTCGTTGTCGAGCTGGTAGTACTTCACGCCGCCGCCAGCCGCCGATCCGAACGTCGAGACCATGTGGGTGACCCAATCGCTCATGAACGTCGTGTCGAGCACGCTCGATCCCTTGTCGACGACCTCCTCCTCCGACGTGCCGAGCGTCTGGCAGCAGGTCGAGATGGAGGTGCCGCCGGCGCAGTTGGGCGTCCCCGGGTTCGGCGTGGCCATGCTCGAGACCCACCCGCTGATCGGGATCGTCATGAGCGTGTCGGCGTGCTTGGTGATGTTGTAGTGGATGAACTGGTCCGAGCTGGTCGAGAGCGACGAATCCGGCGTCGGCGAGGTGAACCGCCCCTTGTAGTTCGCGCAATTCCAGTCGCCGCCCGAGTTCGAGACGTCGATCTTCCAGTTGTACGAGCTCACGGCGTCGCCGCCCCAGCGGTTGAGCGCCGCGACCTGCATCGAGTCGTCGCTGGAGAACGCCACGCCGTAGATCCCCGGTGAGATGGGCGTCAGCTGAGACTTCGCGTCGACGACGACGCTGGTCGTGCTCGAGGACGCGACGCAGGTCTGTGCGGATCCGCAGAGCTGGGAAGGCGGGCACCCGCCGCAGGTGTGCCCGCAGCCGTCGTCGCCACAGGTCTTGCCGCTGCAGTTGGAGGTGCAAGCCACGCCGCTGCCGCCCGTCCCGGTCGACCCGCCCGACGACGTGCTCCCGCCCGATCCGCCTGCCCCCCCACGGGCGCCGCCCGCTCCCCCACGGGCGCCGCCGGCTCCGCCGCTTCCGACGTTGCCGCCCGTACTCGTGCCGCCGGCTCCGCCGCTGGCGTTGCCACCCGTTCCCACGGCGCCCCCGCGGGACCCGCCGCCGGCTCCTCCGCTGGCGTTGCCGCCCGTTCCCACGGCGCCCCCACTGGACCCGCCCGTGCCGACCGTGCCGCCCGCGTTCGTGAGGCCTCCGGCTCCACCGGCCCCCGAGCTTCCGCCCCCGCTGTTGCCACAGCTCGTGAAGGCCCACACCGCGATGACAGACAAGAGAAGCTCCGATTTCATCAGGTCTCCAAGGTAGGATACGGCGCGGAAGTGCATCAAGTGATGCGCCTATAACTGTCGCGGGCCGCTTCGATGTGCAGCGAGAAGTCCGTCGTGGTCTATGGTCAGTGGGCCTGATAGGTGGTTGGATCGAGGAGCAGCTTCCAGAAGCGTCCTGTCGCATCGGCGCTCGCGTTTTGGGTGACGAGCAGAAGAGGCCCCGCAGGATTGGCGACGAGATCGGGGCCGGCGCTCGCGCCGGCGCCGATGAGCGCCGCCGAGGAGACGCTCTGCACTCCGGTCACGAAGCTCGGAATGCCCACGGCCACGACGCCGACCTGATCGGCGGCCTGGGCGAGACTGAAGATGCTCGGTTGCTTCGCGGCGATCCAATCACCGAACGGGTTCGCGGGAAGCTTCGCCAGGCTCGCGGTCGGGACGTCGTTAGTCTGGTCGTAGAAAGCGCTGACCTGCACGAAGCGAAAGTGCGCCGTGACGATCGCGTCGGCCCAGGGATCCATCTCCCCGTTCGGGGGGCCCATCGCGGCTCCGGTATCGGTGGTGCTCCCCACCGAAGAAACCACGACCACCCGTTCGGTGACCGTCCGATCGATCAGGTAAGCGTCCGCGACGTCCGTCAAGCGGCCGCCGGTCACGACGGCCAGCGGCCGGTAGGGCAGGCTCAGGCTGGCGGACGCGTTCACGATCAGGTGCGCACCCTCCGATCGGTTGGGGGTCGTGTCGTCGATCTGGCCGCTGGCCGGTCGGGTGAGGGGAGGTCCGGTGCTCGCGATCGGGTCGGGGATGTTGCGCAGCCCGCTCGCGCGCGCCGCCGCGACCAACCCGCGCCAGCCGGCGATGTTGGTGTCGAGATTGGGCCACGGCCCGCTCGTGTTCACGATGATCCCCGCGAGCTCGGGCCCACCGCCGTTCGCCAGCAGGACGGCGTACTCTCCTTGCCAGTTGTCGTAGGCTCCATCGTTGGCGAGCAGGATCGGGTTGCGCTCGTCGACGGGAAGGAGCCCGTGCGGAACACTCGAGCCGAGGTTCCGGGTCTCCGAACAGCCCAGCGTCAGGACCGCGAGCGCCCAGGCCGCCCGAGCGGATCGCCCCCCTGACGCGCGGACGTTCATCCGAGCCGCTCACTTTCTAGTACAAAGGCGCCGCGCATGAGCAGTAGGAGGCCATGTTAGCAAGAGTCTCGACCCGCGTTTCCATGTTCATTGCGGCTGTGCTCGTTGCCGCAGGTTGTCAGTCCGGATCCGGCACAACCGGAGCGGGAGGCAGCGGGGCCACCGGAGCGGGCGGTTCGAGCAGCGCCGGAGGTAAGAATGGCTCCGGCGGCTCGCTCGGAAGTGGCGGGGGCGCAGGTGGGTCGATCGGGACTGGGGGTCGAACGGGGAGTGGCGGAACCGGTAACGGGGGGACGACAGGAAACGGCGGAACCGGCAGCGGCGGGACGATCGGCACGGGCGGGATGGCGACCGGGGGCACGACGGCCAGCGGCGGGATGGGTGGCATCGGCGGCGGTGCGGGAGGCAGCATCGGGCGGGGTGGGGCGGGAGGCGGCGGCCAGGCCGGCGGCGGCGGTGGCGCCGGTGGGCTGGCTTGCACCGCACCGCCGCCGACGGGGAGCTCCTACAGCATCGACTCGACCGGGGTGACGTTCACCCTGAGCCCCGGTCGGTTGAGGGTGCAGGTGTGCAAGGAAGACGTCATCCGCGTCGAGTACACGTCGGCCTCGTCGATCCCCACCAAGACGTCGCTGTCGGTCAGCGCGACCTGGGGTACGCCCAGCTTCTGCGTGACCGAGGCCGCCGGCGTGCTGACGATCGCGACGTCGCGCATGAAGGTGAAGGTCACCGAGAGCAGCGGCCTCGTCACCTACACGGACCTCGCCGACGCTCTCCTGGTCTCGGAGAGCAGCAAGAGTCTCAAAGCGACGACCGTCGAGAGCACCAGCACAAACACCGTTCAAACCGCGTTCAATTCGCCGACGAGCGAGGCGCTGTTCGGCCTGGGCCAGCACCAAGACAGCGTGATCAACCGGAAAGGATCGACGCTGCACATGCTCAACGCCAACACGCAGATCCAGATCCCCGTGCTGGTCTCCAATAAAGGCTACGGCCTCTTCTGGGACAACTACTCGACCACCGACTTCGCGGGGAATGTCTCCGGCAACACGCAGTACAGCTTCAGCTCCGAGACGGGCGATCTGGTCGACTACTACTTCTTCTACGGCCCGACCATCGATCAGGTCATCGCCAATTACCGGGTGACCACCGGCGCGGCGCCGCTCTTCCCCAAGTGGGCCTACGGCCTGTTCCAGTCGAAGGACCACTACCAGAGCTCGTCCGAGCTGATTTCCGTCGAGCAGGGCTATCGGAACAACAACATCCCCGTCGACGTCATCGTCCAGGATTGGCAATACTGGAGCCCGTACGTCTGGGGCTCGCAGCTCATGGACCCGAGCCGCTATCCGGATCCCGCCGGGCTCGTGACCCAGCTGCACGCGGCCAACGTCCACACGATGATCTCGATCTGGCCGCTCTATCAGACGCGCAATCCCGCCACGGCGATGGTCACCGGCGAGCTCGATCCCTACAACGCGCTCAACGCCATCAACGCTCTGTATCCCGACACCACGAGCGGCGGTCTTTATCACTTCTACGACACCTTCAACTCCATGGCCCGGACGCTCAGCTACCAGTACGACCACGACCGCCTGCTCGGAAAGTACGGTTGGGACGCCATCTGGGCGGACAACACCGAGCCTCAGAGCTACCCGGAGGGCGTGAACGTCCACGCGGCGACGACCGCTCTCGGTAAGGGCGCGTTCTACATCAATGCCTACCCGCTGGAGCACAACCGCGGCATCTACGAGGGCTGGCGCAGCATGGGCCCCACCAACAAGCGCGTGTACATCCTGACGCGCAGCGCGTTCGCCGGCCAGCAGCGCTTCGCGGCCGGGGCTTGGTCGGGCGACATCAACGCGACGGCGGCCGTGTACGCCGCGCAGATTCCGGGCGGCCTCAGCTACGCGATCTCCGGGCTGCCCTACTGGACCACCGACATCGGCGGCTACTTCGGAACCCCCACCGAGGAGCTGTTCACGCGCTGGTTTCAGTTCGGCGCCTTCTGTCCGACCTTCCGCATTCACGGCCAGGCTTCGAAGGAGCTCTACGGCTCGCAGTGGAGCGCGACGGGCAAGGCCAACCTGCTGGCCGTCGACAACCTGCGCTACCGGCTGATGCCCTACATCTATTCGCTCGCCTGGATGGTGACCAACCAGGGCTACACGATCATGCGGCCGCTGGTCTTCGACTTCCAGAGCGACACGAAGGTCTACGGCATCACGGACCAGTTCATGTTCGGCCCGGCCTTGCTGGTCAATCCGGTGACCGCGACCGGGGCCACCAGCCGATCGGTCTATCTGCCGGCCGGAACCTGGTACGATTTTTATTCGGGATCGACGACGACAGGCGGCGCCACGAGCACGGTCAGCGCCCCGCTGAGTCAGATCCCCATCTACGTGCGGGCGGGATCGATCGTTCCGATGGGGCCGATGATCCAGTACGCCACGCAGAGCGCCGACCCGCTGGAGATCCGGGTGTACAAGGGACAGAGCGGAACGTTCACGCTCTACGAAGACGAAAACGACACGTACAACTACGAGACTGGGGCGCATGCGCAGATTCAGTTCTCCTGGGACGACACCGCCAAGCAGCTGACGATCGGCGCGCGGACGGGCACCTACACCGGGATGCTCGCCAGCCGGACGTTCAACGTCGTCTGGGTGAGCGCCAATCACGGCAGCGGCCTCGGCGTCACGGCCGCTCCCGATCAGGTCGTCAAGTATGCCGGCACCCAAGTCGTCGCCAGCGCGCCGTAGCGCAGCCTGGCTAGGGGGAACGGACGCCGAGATCGAAGCCGAGGACCGCGGCGAAGCGTGGCGCCGTCCACACCGGAATTTGATCGAGGGTGGCTGTCCAGCGGGTCACGTTGGTGAGGCCGTCCGCGTGGGCGCTCACGAGGAAGTGGCGCCCGAGAGGGTGGACCACGCCGACACGAGCCCCCGCCTCTACGATCGGCACCACGGCGGACGTGGGGAGGTCGATGTTCTCGCCTGCCATTCGGACCTCACCGGCCTTGGCCAGAAGGCAGGCGCTCCAGTGCTGCAGGACCGCGCAGGCGGCGGTGCTCGCCAGCAGGTGCTGCTGGGCGAAGCCGGCGCCGTCCGCGCGACGGGTGGTCGTGGGCGGGCTGGCTTCGGCCGCGAGCTCGAGGGATACGCTGCGCCAGGCGACGCTCCCGAGCACGCGTCCGAGCAGGACAGGGCCGGACGACATCCCCAATCCGACCGACGGTCCCGTGCTGATTGCAAAGACCGGCCACGGGTCGACGGAGCTCGGCATGGCCGCACGCGACGGGGGCGGACTCTCCTCGGGACCCGGGGCCGAGCGGAGTGTCGGCGGGAGGGTCCGGGAATCCTCCCAGGGTTCCCGGCCAGTTGGTTCGCGCGGCGACGAGCCCGGTCCGCCACGAGCGCTCGGGGGCTGGTCGGCGGGGATTGCGGGAACCGACGAGGGGGGAGTGGACTTCGGCGCGGGAGCTTCGGGCGGTGCGCCTGTGCTCTCAGAGGAGCCGATCCTGGGATTCGGGTCTGCGGTCGTCGCCAACAACCGGATCTGTACGGTGAGCGCCAGAGCCAGGGTGCGCGCGAGACGATGACAGTCGGCGCTCGCCAGCGGAAACGTCTGATCGCCGATCCATCTTCCGGTTGAGTCGCGCCACTCGATGTTTCCGTTCAGCCCAGCTCCGCCTGGGGCGATCCGCACGAGCACGTGGTCCGACGCCCGTTCGCTGAAGGGCTCGTAACCCAGCCGCGACTCGACGAGGGCCTTGAACTCCTTCGCGTCGGGACAACCGTTGGCCCGGTCGTAGTTGAGATTCACGGTGAACAAGCCGGCTCGTGCGCGACCGGTCGACGGTCCGAACATCGCGACGTATACGGCGCAAGCGCCCACGAGCGCGTGAAGTCGGCCCGGCACGTCCGGTGCTCATTCCTGAGCGTTGGACGCTGTTTCGACCCGGTGCAGGAGAACGCTCCGCGGAAAACGCGCCGCAAAAGCCCCTGCGCGACGTCTGGCCTCGTTGGTCAATCCCGCACCCACGAGCGACTGGACCCGCAACGCCTCGCGCTCCTCCGCGAGGGGACCCTTCGGGAAACGGCGCGCATGCTCTTGCACCAGCGCCAACGACACCGAGAAATCGTGGCGCGCGTAGGCAAGGTGCGCGCGTTGAAGCAGCTCCGCCTCGGCCCTGAACGGATCCGCGCCGCGCAGCCCGCGGGCGGGCTTGGCGGTCACCGCGTGCTGGAGGAGGACGGGCGGGGCTTCCGGCGATGGAGCGGGGAGCGCCTCGTCAGGAACGAGGGTCGGGACCGGGAGCGGCCGGTCCGCAAGCGCAGTCGGTGGATCGTGAGCGGCGCGACCGCGAAGCGCCGCCATCGCGGCGAACCCGCCGACCACGATCGCGATCGACGCGGCCAGAGCGAGTTGCGTCAGTCCCGAGCTTCGCCCGACCGTCACCGGAAAGGCTCGGGGCGCCTCGGGCAGGGGAGCGGGCATGGACGTTTCGCCCCAAAGGACGATCGCGCGGCTGCGGGCGATCACACGCGCGCGGACCTCGGGTGGAATACGTCGATCCGCCTTGCGGAATTGGAGCAGCGACACCAATTCGGGATTGAGCTGCGTGCCGCGGCGTTTCACGTCCGCACCCGCTCTCGTTGCAGCCAGCGGACCGCGGAAGCCAGCTCCTTGCGTCCTTTACGCAGCCTGGCGTACACCCCGAACTTCGAGATCGACAGCTTCCTGGCGATCTCGGTGACCTCGACGCCCTCGAGCTCGTGCAGGACCAGAACCGACCGGCGCGCTTCCGGGAGGCGCTGGAGAGCGGCCGTCAGCAACGCCAGCGCCTGCTGGCTTTGCAGTGCGCCCTCCGGGTCGAGCGCTGCGTCAGTCGGGTCCAAGCCGTCTCGCGGGGTCTCACGTGCCTGTCGCCGACGATAGGTCTGAACGATGCGAAAGGCCACGCCGAACAGCCACGGTCGGAGCGGGCGCGTCGTGTCCAGGGTGGACCAGTTCTTGTGGAGCACTGCGAAGACGTCCTGCAGGACGTCGTCCGTATCGTTCGTCCTGGCTCCGAGCCGTTGCACCGTCCAGAAGAGGTAGTCGAGCTCTCGATCGAACGCATCGAGGCAGGCCATCTCCGACTTCGGGACAAGGGGGACGGCTCGAAGGAGGTGCAAGGAACCCATCTGCTTGATGGTAACTGCTGGACCTGCGTGCCCCTTTCACTGTTTTTTTCGCTCGCGGGCGCAAAACAATCGAACAACTCCGCCGTCGCCGCCACAGGTTCATGCGGAGGTCTCTCGGAGATGCGAAGTCCAATTCTCTGCTGTGCTCTGCTGGTCGCCACGCTCTGCTTGACGGCCGCGCCTGGCGCAAAGGCCGCGTCCTTGCAGCAGGTCAGCAACTGGACCGGAGGGGTGGCTAACCTGCCCTCGGACGTGCTCATGTACGCCTACGTGCCTGACAAGGTGGTCACGAATCCGCCGGTGCTGACCCTCATCCACTCGTGCGATAGCAACGCCAGCGTTGTCTTGGGTCAGGCAGGCGGCCTCAAGATGGCGGCCGACCAGTATGGGTTCATCATAGTGGTTCCGCAGAGCAATCCCAGCAGCTTGAGATGCTGGACGACCGATTCCACCCAGGTGTGGACGCGCGACAAAGGCGGCGATAGCAACGCCATCAAGCAAATGGTCGTCTACGCGCTCTCGAAGTACCAGGCCAACGCGGATCGTGTCTATGCGACCGGCTGTTCGTCGGGTGCGATGATGACAGAGCTTCTGTTGGCGCTCTACCCGGACATCTTCAAGGCGGGCTCGTCATTCGCTGGCATGCCGGGCGGGTGCCACGGGCCGAACGACAACTCAAGCAACGCCACTGGGTATAACGGTACGTGCGCAGGTGGTACGGTCAACTACACCCCGCAGCAGTGGGGAGACCTCGTACGCGCCATGGATTCCGGGTACACGGGACATCGGCCCCGGCTGCAGCTCTTTCATGGCTCCGCAGATTCGATCATCAGCTATTCGAATATGGCGGAGTCAGAGAGTCAGTACATCAATCTCCTGAACCTCAGCACCAATCCGACGAAGACGAATACGGGATTGACCTTGGGGACTCATCAAGCCACGGAGCAGCAGTGGAACAACGCATGCGGGTATCTGGTGCTTGACGGGTTCGATTCGATCGGCGGCGATCACGGCCCCTCTGATGCGTTGTTCGTTGCTCAATATGTGGTCCCGTTTCTTGGGCTCGACAAGACGGGAGCCGTCGATCCCGAGATCGCGCAGTGCGGGAGCGGGGGGACCGGCGGCAGCACCGGCGGGGCCGGCGGCGCCGGCGCGAGCGGATCGGGAGGAGTCGCGGGAAGCGCCGGGGGGCGGGGAGGCAGCGCCGGCTCGGGCAACGCGGGCGCGGGGGGAGCCACCGGTAGCGGAGGACGCGTCGGTACCGGTGGCTCCACGAGTACCGGCGGAACCAGCGGCGCAGGCGGCGCGCAGGGACGTGGAGGCGATCACGGCAGCGGCGGCGCTACGGCGACTGGAGGCAGCTCGGGTGGGACCGCCGGACTCTCCGGATCGGGCGGCAATGCGGCCACCGGTGGAGACGCTCACGCCGGCTCTGGCGGAGCGACGAGCAGCGGCGGCGCCGGCGGTAACCCGACGGGAGGCGCTGGTTCCGTCGCCGGTGGGTGCAGTTGTGCGCTGGACGCGGCCAACCCGAACGAGTCTCTGGCCGGCGCCATCGTCGTTCTCGGACTGGCACTCGCGGGCCTGTCCCGCGCTCGTCGACGCGGGGGCAACCGACGGGCTGCGCTCGACTGATCCGGGGGCTCAAACGGGGCCGTCGCGCCGCGTCGGCGGATCCCCGAAAAGGCCATCTTTTCTGGCAACAAGACCCCGACCAAAAGCAGTTCAAAAGAGATGCACACGCGGGTGGGGTCGGGCGCTCGTTCCTTCAGAGGAAGAGCGTCATTTTCTTGTCTCGCCGGCGCGATGCTGCTCGGAGCCTGTTCCCCGGGAGGCACGTCGAGCTCTTCAGGCGGATCCGGTGGAACGTCGACGTCAGGGGGAGCCGCCGGAACCTCTGCCGGAGGACAAGGCATGGCCGCGAGCGGCGGCACGGGTGGTGGCACGGTCGCGACCGGCGGTGTGACCGGGGCTGGTGGCGTAACAACGGGTAGCGGGGGAGCGGGTGGCAAGGCCGGTCTCGGTGGTGGTTCGGGCGGGGTCTCCGGGCGCGGAGGGAGCGGCGGCGGAACGGGAGGCGGGATTACCGGCGGCGCTTCGGGTGGCGGCGGAAGCTCCAGCCTGGGCGGCAGCCCCGGGACCGGCGGCAGCGGCGTAGGCGGGGCGATGGGGAACCAGCTCGCGTACTACGTGGCGCCGACAGGGAGTGACACGAACCCGGGGACCGTCGGCGCGCCCTTCGCGACGCTGGCGAAGGCCCGGGACGTCGTACGGACAATCAACAGCAGCATGACCCAGGACATCTACGTCTACCTGCGCGGCGGCAACTATCCCATCACCACCACCGTCGCCTTCGGTCCCAGCGACTCGGGGACCAACGGCCATCGCATCTACTACGACGCGTTTCCCGGCGAGACGCCGGTCTTGAACGGCGCCACCCGGGTGACCGGATGGACCGTCTCCAGCGGGAACATCTACAAGGCGTCCCTGCAACGCGCGACGAAGTTGCGGAACCTCTACGTCAACGACGCGCGCGCGGTCATGACCAGCAAGACCGTCAGCGCCAAGGGCGCCTCGGGAACGTATGCCGTGACATCGGGACAGGCGGCCTGGGCCTGGGCGAGCGGAAGCAACTCCGACGGCGTCCAGTACGCCACGACGGACGTGCCCAGCATCGCGAACAACAAGAACGATCTCGAGATCGTCAACGCCACGACCTGGAACGAGAACATCGTCTGTGTCCGGGACGTCACCACCAGCTCAAACTACCGCGTGCTCCTCTTGCAGCAGCCCTACGGCGCGATTGCCCAGCTTCCTGGCTGGAGCTCTGGCTTCAGCACCTCGGGGACCCACACGATCTACAACGCCTACGAGTTTCTCAACGCTCCGGGACAGTTCTACTTCGACAAGACGGCCGGAACCCTCTACTACTACCCCCGGTCGGGCGAGAACATGTCGACCGCCGACGTCGAGGCGCCCGTCGTCGACCAGCTGATCGACATCGCGGGAACGTCGACCACGAACCGGGTCAAGAACCTCACCTTTCAGGGGCTGACGTTCGAAAACACCGACTGGGAGCTGTACTCGGTCGCCGGCTCGTCGGGGAAGGCGACCGTGCAGGGGGCCACGGTCTACATCGCCTACGGCGACGGCAACTGGCACAACAGCCGGTACGAGATCACCGACACCTTGCCGAGCGTGATCCACGTGACCAGCGCCGATTCGATCAGCTTCGTCGGGAACGTGGTCAAGCACAGCGGGAGCGAAGGGATCTCGATGATCAACGACGTCGTCAACTCGAGCGTCATCGGGAACTACATCACGGACATCGCGGGCAGCGGCATCACGGTCGGGCATCCGCAGCACGTCTTCATCGGGGACGGCGGAGCCCACGAGAAGTACGCGGCGGGGGTCGAAGGCGCCTGCACGAAGGACGTCATCGCCAACAACGTGCTCTACAGCATCAGCATGCTCCCCGGCTTCGGAGGCCACGCCGGGATCACGGCGTTCTTCGTCGACACGCTGTCGATCACGAACAATCACATCCAGACGACCGCGTACAACGGAATCAACCTGGGGTGGGGGTGGAGCAACTTCTCGACCTCGACGACCAGCAAGAACAACGCGGTCAACAACAATCGCCTCATCAATACGTTGAGCCGGCTCCACGACAGCGGGGTCATCTACACGCTCGGGCAGATGTCGGGGACGACGGTCAACCAGAACTACGTCCGGGGGATCCCGGCCAACACGTCCGGCCCGACGTACGGCCTGCACAACGACGAGGGCAGCGCGTACATCACCGAGAACGACAACGTCCTCGACATCGACCCAGGCGTGACCTACACGATCAACTGCGAGAACTTCGGCAGCAAGCACGATCTGACCGTGCTGCGGACCTACGCGACCGTCAACAAGATGGGCGTCAATCCGCCGAACAGCACGATCGATCCGCCCGTGGCCGTCTCGGACAACGTCTGGCCGGTGACCCAGTACGGGTACTGCCTGAAGTCGGGCGTCCAGGACCAGTACCGGACCATGCTCCCGGCCGGTCTCATCGCGGCCGCCGACTACGTGCTGCCGGCCAGCGTCGCGGTCGCTGTCGGCACCGCCACGCTCTCCATCCGAAGCAGCGGCAGTGCCTCGAACGCTGTCTGGTTGGCGCCCGCGGGCACCACTAAATTCGCGGCCGGATCGACGATGACCCAAGCCGCCGGCGACGCCGCGGTCATCGCCGTGCCGAGCAGCGCGGGGACTTACAAGCTGTCCGTCGTCGACTCGAGCGGGAACAAGGTCGGCGAATCGGCGGCCGGGGTGAGGGTGAAGTAGTGAAGCCGGGCTCCAAGGAAAAATAGACGATGATCGGCACGCGAACGCTGCGTCCACTCGTTCTTGCCGTCATGGGGATCTCCCTCGCCTGCAGCGGCGGTTCAGGCGGTGGCGCCGGTGGCGCGACGGGTTCGGGCGGAGGCTCTGGGACCGGCGGCGGACCGAGCGGGTCGGGCGGCAGCAAGGGAGGCACGGGCGGCTCGACCTCGTCCGGTTCGGGCGGGTCGACGACCACCGGTTCGGGGGGCTCGACGTCCTCAGGTGGAAGCTCGGCCGGCTCCGTTGGCTCTGGCGGTTCGCAGCGCGGAGGAACGACGGGCGGCGGCGCCGGTGGCGTCGGCGGGATGAGCGGCGTGACCGGCTCGGGCGGAAGCGTCACGACCGGCGGCGCGGGAGGCTCCGCCGGTCGGGGCAGCGGCGGGACGGGTGCAGGGGGAGCGCCGCCTGCGTCCGGCGCGTTGGTCAACACCTACGACGGCGCGCGGACGACCACCACGAGCTTCGACTTGACCTGGAAGTTCCATCTCGGCGACGTGACCGGCGCGCAGGCCACGACGTTCGACGATTCGTCGTGGACTGGGCTGGACGTGCCTCACGATTGGAGCATCTCCTTGCCGTTCAACCAGAGCTCGGCCTCGGGCGCCGGTGGCGGTTACCTCGACGGCGGTCAGGGCTGGTATCGAAAGACCTTCACCCTGCCGGCGTCGAGCGCGGGGCAAAGGGTTCTCGTCCAGTTCGATGGCGTCTACATGGACAGCACCGTGTACCTGAATGGCACGCAAGTCGGCGCGCGTCCCTACGGGTTCTCGTCCTTCGAATGTGACCTGACGGCGACCGCCAAGTTTGGGGCCTCGAACGTGCTTGCCGTGAGGGTCAACAACCAGCAGCCGAGCAGCCGGTGGTACTCGGGCAGCGGAATCTACCGCCACGTGTGGCTGAAGACGGTGAACCCGGTCCGCGTCGCCTACACCGGAGCCGTCGTGACGACGCCGCAGGTCTCGACCTCGAGCGCGACCCTGGACATCGCGGTGACCATCCAGAACGACGCGTCCAGCGCTCAGTCCGTCGCCGTGGCGAGCTCCGTCGGCGACGCGACGGGAACCGAGGTCGGCGCCGCCTCGTCGCCGGCCACCTCGGTCGCCGCCGGGAAGACCGCCACGGTGACGCAAACGGTGACCGTGGCCAATCCCAAGCTGTGGTCGATCGGGTCGCCGACCATGTATTCGGTGATCACCACGGTGTCCGTCGGCGGCACCGTCGTCGACACGTATACGACGCCGTTCGGCATCCGCACCTTCGCGTTCAACGCAAACAGCGGCTTCACCCTCAACGGCGCACCGGTCAAAATGAACGGTACCTGTAACCACCACGACCTCGGCGCTCTCGGGGCGGCCGTGAACACCCGGGCCATCGAGAAGCGATTGCAACAGCTCAAGGCCATGGGCGTGAACGGGCTCCGAACTTCGCACAATCCACCCGCGCCCGAGTTCCTGGATCTCGCCGATCACCTCGGCTTCCTCGTGATGGACGAGGCGTTCGACTGCTGGGACCAAGCCAAGAACCAGTACGATTATGCCCGATTCTTCAAACAGTGGTCGGCCACGGACATCGGGGACATGGTGACC
>JADGRB010000346.1 GCA_017881315.1 Pseudomonadota bacterium | reverse complement strand
TCTGCTTCGACACTTTCGTAGCACGGTGGATGATGAATCGGGCGCCAGCTGGCGGCTATAGACTCGCTCCTGTTCTCGTTGCCACGATGATGTTCGGACCAATCGGACTTCTGCTTTTCCACGTTGCTCGTCGCTGGCTCATCCAACCAGATCTGCCATCGACGACCTGACGAGCGCGCCCCAGGCGTCACCGCACGACAGCGCCCATGCACGGCCGTTAATCATACGGCCAATTGCGCATCGACCGAAACGAGGCGGGAGAGACTTATGACTGCGACCTGAACTCGAACCGAACTGGGTAGCAGAAGGCGACGGCCGCGTTGTTCAGCGTCATGGGCCGGTAACGCCATGCCATTAAGGTGCTCACTACGCTGGCGTCCAGCATAGTGTCCGACCTTCTCGTGATCGTCACGGAGTCGACGGCGCCAATCGTCGAGACACAGATCTTCGTCTCGACGACGTAGACTATTTTGCCGTGCATGAGCGACGACGGAAAAGGGGGCATATTGCCCGACTCCTTCTGTAGGGAACCGACCAGCGGGGATACCGACCGCGGCCCCTCGGGCGCCGCGACGCCTCCGATTTTCCCGCCGATCGCCCCGCCGACAGTGCCTCCCTTCACCCCGCCCTTGACGCCTTGGTCCTCGCCAAGATCCTCGCCATCAATGGAGTCCTCCCGAACGTCTGCGTCCGTGCTCGGCTTGGCATTGTCGGCCTCGTCGTACTCGTCCTCGTGCTTGCTGAACGCCTTCTTGACGGGCGTCGGTTCTTCGGGCGGGACGATCCCCGCCGGCGGCGGCGTGACGGGCTCGGAGACCTTCGTCTTGATGGCGACCTTCCTGCCCACCGCGTGCCCACCGGCGGGCGGGGGTGGAGCCAGCTTCTTGGCGCCCGCACGGCCGCCCACGGGCTGTGGTGTCGGTGGGAGCGACGGCGCCATCGACATGAACGCAACCCGCAATCCTGGCGGCGCGAGCTCCTCGACGTGCCAGTACGAATAGGCGACACCCGCGGCAATGAACGCGCCATGGAAGATAGCGACGAGTGCGAAGGAAACCTGTCGCTGCCGCCGCGGCAGCCGTTCCTCTTGCCTACGAAACGATTCGAAAGCCACGGGCCTATGATTTCCCTGCGCGCGCGAAATGGCCGCGCCCCCTCCAGGGGTTCGAGCTACCGACCGTCCGCGGCCCGCGTTTGAGATCGCCGAAGCATGAGAAGCTGCTGTCTCATTCTGGTCGACAGGTTGCGCATAGTTGCTGGCGACGGAAGTCAGCGCCGCCCGGTTGGCCTCCCAGGAAGCGAAAAGGGAACACCACCTTCACCGCCCCACCAGTTGGCTTCCGGAATGTCCAGTGGGACATCGTCCTCAACAGGCATCCTTCGAGCGATCGCGTAAGACCACCTGTCTTTAAGACAATCGGACGATAAACGCTGCCCGCTTCGGCGATCACGAATTCGATTGTAACCTCACCGATAGGTTCAAACCCTGCGCCCCGCTGCCTGTCTAGACAGGTCGTCACTTCTCGACGGTAGGTTTCGACCGTCCGCTGGACTTCCAATGGGTCAACCACTCCGGGAGTCTTGTATTCGCAGTTCGCAGTAATTACCGGGAATGGATCCTGTGTGTCATCCACGGGAGGAACGTTGGATTTCTCGTCGCCCACGACTCGGAATCCGAGGTCGAAGGTCACAGGGCTCGCGCCGCTCAAGAGTTCCGGTGGCGGCATCGGCAAAGGCAGAGCGGCGGTAACAGCTCTCACGGCTAAATCGTCGAGCGCCGACATACCCGAGCTACGTAGGATCTCGGGCGGCGGGGCTGTTCCGTCAGGCTGGACCGCAATGCGCAGAACGGTCGTGGGCCGCCCGGGTGAGGACTCCCCCGATCTAACAGCCCGCGCCAGGTCCCAGGGATTCCAATAATCGCGGATCTGATCACGAGCCCCATTCGACCATTCACGCTTGGCGGCCGCCGAGTCGATCGCGTACCGAGGATGCGTCGCTGACGACGAAGCGCACGACACCAGGCTCAGCGCGAACAGGCTGACCAAGCCGACCTTCGCAGTGCCGAGCTTGGATTCAGCCCTCATGCCTCGTCGTGTATCACGAGATCATCCCAGCAGCACGCGGCTCCCTCTTGGCACACTCACCTCGCCGCGGAAGGCTGGGGCCTGCCCGTGCCGCGTGGCTTCATCGCCCTGGCGTTTGACGGTGTCGCCACCGCGCAAGTACCGTCTTAGGTGATGGCGCCGAGCTCCCGAGTCGACGGCTTATCACCGTCTCCCCGGGGAAACCCCGGGGACGAATCGAGACGCTAGCCACTTCACCGCGCGGGGGTCCTGTCAGCAGGTGCTTATGGCCCATCCGCGCGAGGGAGCAGATCTGTCGCAGCGGTTCCTCACCAACCAGCGACTGCGTGATCCGCACCTGCCGCAGGGGGCCCCAACGTCACCGGCGCTGAGCAATCTGGTCGCATGGCGTCTCGATCGCCGCCTGGCAGCTCTCGCCCAAGGGTTTGGCGCGACCATGACCCGATATGCGGACGACTTGGCGTTCGGTGGCGACAAGCAGTTCGCCCGCACCCTCCCCTTCTTCCTGCCGCGAGCTGCCGCCGTCGTTCTAGAAGAGGGCTTCCGTGTGAACCACCGGAAGACCCGCGTCATGCACAAGAACCGTCGCCAGCAGCTCTGCGGCTTGGTCGTCAACCAGCACCCCAACATTCCCCGTGACGAAAGAGATCGCCTCCGGGCCCTGCTCTTCAACGCGGCGAAGCTCGGCCCCGAGAGCCAGAACCGCGAGGGTCGTCCGGACTTCCGGCGGCACCTCGAGGGGCGGATCAGCTGGGTGAGATCGATAAATCCAGCGAGCGCCGACCGCCTCGCCGCGCTGTTCTCACGGATCCGCTGGAAAGGGGCTGCGTGACCCGCGAGCGGACCGATCTTCGCCCGGGCGATCGCGTGGTCATTTCCGATCTGGTTGGTAAAGAGTCGCTCGCGCCGCACGACGCCGCGCGCCTCCAACCCGTCGCACAAATTGAGATACCGGCAACGCCGCTCACACTGGTGCGGACCATTGCGTGCCGTCCGGACAGAGCGCGGCGTAGGGACGGTCGCAGGCTCGCCTGCTCTGCAGCGGGCTGCTAACGTCGCCGGCTATGGCGCGCGTTGTTCGGTCGAGCGGAGCGGCTGTAGCCGTTGTCGCCTTGTTGACCGCGACGCGCGCAGTTGCGACCGCGCCGGAGGGGCGCTCGATCAGCGCCGGGGTCGACGTCGGTTTTCGCTCGGCACGTGATGACCTGATTGTGCCGATCGCGTCTTCCGGTCCTGCCCTTGGATTTGGCGGGCGCTTCCTGGGCGCCGTGGGCCCGGGCTTGCTCGACACCAGCATTCGGTTCGAGGTCGCCGCACTGTTCGATCGCAGCTGGCACCCCGCCGCCTCCGTTTTTCATGCTTTGAGGATCGCGTACCTGCCCATGGCGGTGAGCCGTCCCGACCGTTGGTCGCTCGCGCTGGGCCCCGGTTTGGTCTGGGAAACGGACGTGCTCTGGCTCCGCAGCTGGGATGACGCGCATGCGTACTGGCTCGGACGCCGCTACTTGGCGCTCAGCGCGCGCGCTTGGCGGCCGCTTGCGCCCACCAGGCGCCTGGAGCTCATGGCGGAGCTCAATGTGTTGGGCTTCGAGTCCCGGCCGCCCGCATACCGCTACCAAAATGAAGATGCGCTCACGCAGGTGGGCTTCTATTTCGTAGACGTGAACCGGGGGGCGACTTTTGGTTCGGTCTTGGATTGGCAGGCGTTGCGGCTGGAGGCTGACCTTTCCCGCACGTTGGCGCCCGGTGCTCGCAAGCGAGGAAGCTCCCTGGGCCTCGAAGCGCGCGTCGCCCACACGGACGCGCCCGCGCAGGCCTTCGTGTTCGAGCTCAATGTTCGCTATGCGTATGCGTGGGACCTGTGATGGGGAGCGTCCAACGTTGCGTTATTGTCGGCTTCAGCCTGCTGCTGTCGAGCTGTTTGTTCGATGAACCGCTCAAGCACGACTTGGGCGTCGTGCCCGAGCCTTTGGCGGACGGCTGGAGCATTGCCACGCCCGAGAGCGTGGGCTTGTCCGCCGAAGCGCTATCCCGAATTCACGCCATCCTCCTGCGCGAAGATCGGTTCGTGGGCGCGCTTGGCATGCTGGTGGTGAAAGACGGCAAGCTGGTATGGGAGACGTATTTGCGGAGCCGCGCTGATCGCGACCGCTATCATCACATTCAATCCGTGACCAAGAGCGTGACCGCGCTCGTCTTCGGTACCGCGCAGGATCGCGGGTATTTCCCCGATTTGTCGGAAAACACGGGTGAGCTGTTCGCGGATGAAGTGCCGGGGCTCGACCCGATCAAGGCGACGATCACGCTGCAACAAATGCTCACGATGACCTCCGGCTTGCAGTTCGACAACGTGGATTTCGATCTGGAGATGTACACGTTTCACCACTGCGATCCCCTTGGCTACATTTTGGCGAAACCGATGTACGCCGCACCTGGGGAGCGGTTTTATTATCGCAACGCGGACCCGCAGCTGGTCTCGTACGCCTTACAGCGGGTGACAGGCAGCAGCGAGCGCGCCTTGGCCGAGGCTTGGCTGTTTGGGCCGCTCGGCATTGACGACTACTACTGGCAATCAGACGCGGACGACGGTGCGACGATCGGCGGCAACGGCTTGCACCTGAAAGCGCGTGACCTGGCCAAGCTCGGTCAGTTGCTGCTCAACCGCGGGCAGTGGGACGGGGCGACGGTGATCTCGCCAACATGGCTCGACGAGATGACTGGAGCCCAGATCGCCTCCGAGTTCAACGATGAAAACGGGCAGCCGATTCCCTACGGGTACTACTGGTACGCCGTGCCGAGCGGTTTTGCGGCGTGGGGAAATGGCGGGCAATACGTCTTGGTCGACCCCGCTCGGCAACTGGTGATTGTGCAAATTGCATTGCCCGACACAGCGGGGCTGGACGGCTCGACGCTGCCTGAATTTCTGGATCTCGTGCGCGAGCTGCTGTGAGGGTGGCGCATGAGCCGCCGCGTCCGAAGGCCCGATAAATTACCGATCTGTCAACTGCGCGCCAGCCTGCCCGAGCCTTCCCCTCCTCCGCCGG
>JADGRB010000106.1 GCA_017881315.1 Pseudomonadota bacterium | reverse complement strand
GATCGGGGAGATCCAGAGCGATGGGCCCGAGGAGTTCGTGCTCATCAGGTTGTCGATTGCGGATCCCGACCGGGTCGTCGATTCGGTCGTGCCCGATACACCCCGGAATCGAAAACGCGTTGATGGGTTGCTCATGCATCGGATTGGAACCTCGCGGGCCGAGATCTGGCTGGAACGGGGGACAGCGGGCCTCGACGGAGCGAGGCTGGCCCGCGCCATTCGGGAAGCTACGGCCGGGCGCCCGCCTCAAATGAACTGACGGCGACCGACGCGGCAAACGGCGCGACGAGGCGGTGCGATCGATGCTACGGGAACCGCCCGCTCGCGACCAGCAGGTCGAGGCGCGCCTGGCGGGCCAGGTCTTCCGACTGAGCGCTGGCGGTGTCGGCGTCGCGGGCCTGGCGGGCGGCGTCGAGGACTTCGATGTTGGTGCTGGCGCCGGCCCGATAGGCCAGCGTCGCGAGATCGTACGCGCGGTGGGCCAGGCGGGTGGCGTCGCGCGCCGCCGCCAGCGCCTGATCGGCCCGCAGCATCGCCTCGAAGCCGACGCGCACGTCGGATTGCGCCTGGCGCAGGCCGCCGTCGAGCGTGGCGCGCGCCTCGCTGAGGAGCGCGTCGCGCTCGCGGGCGACGCCGCCGCGCAGGCCGCCGTCGTAGAGCGGCAGCGAGAGGACCAGCTGGGCCTGCCACCCGGTCCTGGGCGTGAGCACCGTCGGTGGATCCTGAAAAAACGGCTGGCCGACGGCCGCCAGGTAGGGCGCGTAGAACGCCCAGCTGTCGTCCGAGGTCCGCTTCGCCGCGAAGACGCGCTCCTCGAGCACCTTGAGATCGGGCCGCCGCGAGGCCGCCTCGCCGAGCGCGCTCTGCAACGACGGCATCGCGCCCAGGTCGACCTCGTCGACCGAGTCGACCGGCGCCGGTGAGGCCAGCAGCACCCCCAGCGCCTCGCGCGCCCGAGCGAGCGCCACGTAGGTCGACTGCACCTGCACGTCGACGCTGGCGAGATCTTGCTGGGCGCGCACCTCGTCGATGCTCCGGCCGATGCCGCCTTGCAGACGCGTGTGCGCGTAGTCGAAGTGGTCCTTGGCGTTGCTGCGGGCGGTCTCGGAGGCGGCGATCAGGCGGTGCTGCGCCACCACCGTCAGGTAGGCGCGCGCGGTCGCCTGCGCGATCTGCCGGCGCACGTCGGTGGCGCTCGCCTCCGCGACCCGGCGGTTGTCCTTGGCGTGACGGGTGTTGGTCCAGGCGGGCGCCGACACGAGCGGGACGGTCAGCGTCAGGTTCGCCGCCAGCTCGCCCGCCGACAGCTCGACGACGGGAGGCATGCCCGCCACGCGATCGTGATCGAGGCGGGTGTAGCTGGCGTTGCCGTTCAAGGTCGGGAACCAACCGGCCCGCGCCTGGTGGATGAGCGCGTCCGCACGGTCGATCTCGGCGACGGCGACCGTCACGGTCGGGTTGCGATCGAGGGCGCGGGCTACCGCCTGCTCCAAGGTGATCCGCTCGGTCGGCGGCGCGGGCGGCGTGGGGGCGTCGCGTTCGGCCGCCCGGGCCACGCTCGCCCCGGCGAGGGCGGGCGCGCAGATCAGCGCACCGACGAGCGGCACGCGGCGCACGAGGATGGATGAAAGCCAGCTCATGCGGCCCTCTATAGCAGACGGGGCTGCTACATTGGGCGCGTGCCCCCCGAGCTGCGAGACCTGACCCCTGGCGCCCCGCGGGGTGTCCCCGTCGCGATCGACTTCGAAGGCCAGCGCGTGCCGGCCTTCGCGGGCGAGCCGGTGGCGGTCGCGCTCCACGCAGCGGGGATCGCGACGCTGGCGCGCTCGTCGAAATATCACCGGCCGCGCGGCCTCTTCTGTCTCGACGGACATTGCGCCTCCTGCTTCCTGCGCATCGACGGGCGGCCCAACCAGCGCGCCTGCACGACGCCGGTGCGGGCGGACCTGGTCTGCGCGCGCCAGAACGCGTTCCCCAGCGCCGACGTCGATCTGCTGGCCGCTGCCGACTGGCTGTTCCCCGACGGAATGGATCACCACACGCTCATGACCGGCAGCCGCGCGGCCAACGCCCTCTTCCTCAAGATCGTGCGTGAGATGGGCGGATCGGGAACCTTGCCGGATGCGGCGCCGGCGGGGCAGCCCACGCGTGAAGACGACGCGGCCCCCGCGACACCAGACGGCACGCTCGACGACATCCTGGCTCGCCCGCTCGACGTCTGCGTCGTGGGCGGCGGCCCGGCCGGGCTCAGCGCGGCGCGCGCCATCGCCGAGGCGGCGCCCCGCGTGGGGGTCGCGCTCTTCGACGAGCAGGCCACGCCAGGGGGATCGCTGCTGGCCGAGGCTGGTGGCACCGCGCGGGCCGGCGCGCTGGCCGCGGCGGCGCGCGCCGCCGGCGTGAAGGTATTCTCGGACGCGACGGCGATCGCCTACTACCCCGAGGACGTCGGGCCGGACGGCCGGCGCGGGCTGCTCGCCGTGACTGTCGGCGACCGGCTGGTGCGGGTGGGCGCGCACCGATTCCTCTACGCGACCGGCGCTTACGATCAGAACCTGCCGTTCGCCGACAACGATCGCCCTGGCGTGATCGCCGCCCGCGCCTGCGGGCGCCTGGCGTTCCACTGGGGCGTCCGGCCGGTGCCGCGGGACGGCCGGGTGGTCATCCTCGACGGCGCGCCGACCGCCGCGCCGCTCGAACGGGCGCTGGCGGCGGCGGGCGTGGACGCGGTGCGCGTCGAGCTCGCGCGGCAGACCGTAATCGGCGCGCGCGGCGGCAGCCGCCTGCGCGGCGTCGAGGTCCAATCGTCCGCCGGGCGGCAGAAGATCGACGGCGATCTGGTGGCGGTCGCCGTGCTGCCGGCCCCCGCGTCGGAGCTTCCCCGCCAGCACGGCGCGGCGGTCGCGTTCGATCCGGCACGGGGCGGCTTCGCCGCGATCGTCGACGAGAATCACGCCACCACCACGGCGGGGGTCTTCGCGTGCGGCGACGTCACCGGTTACGCGGGGACCGCGGCCGCCGAAAGGGCCGGCGCCAAGGCCGGCCGCGCTCTGGGCGCCACGCTGGCGCAGGCCGCGCTCGCGTTGCTTTCGCTGGTCGCGGCGGGCTGCGCGACGGCACCGCCGGCCCCGCCGCCGTCGGAACCCGCGTCAGCCCCGGGCCCGCCGGCGCAGAACCTCGAGCCGCCGCCGTTCGCCGGCGCGCCGACGACGCCGGAGCACACGGCCGACGCGCGCACGGCGCTGCGCCGATCGATCCTGGACGCCGCCTGGCGGACCGTGCGCGACAAGCACTTCGACAAGACCTTGGGCGGTCTCGACTGGAACGCCGTCCGCGCCAAGTACGAACCGCTGGCGATCGCGGCCCCGTCGGACGCGGCGTTCTACCGGCTCCTGAATCAGATGATCGGCGAGCTCGGCCAGTCGCACATGATGATCACCGGGCCCGGCGACGAAGACGCCGAGGCCACCGAAGAGATGGCCCAGCCCGGCGAGACGCCCGCCCAGGCGCCGGTGCCGACCAGCGACGCGATCGGCGATCCGGGCCTCACGGTTCGGGTCATCGAAGGGCGCCCGACGATCACGCGGGTCCGCGCGGGCTCGGCCGCCGACAAGGCCGGGCTACTTCCCGGGCTGGTGGTCACGCAGATCGGGGGACGGCCGCTGGCCGCGCCCATCGATTCGTCGCGCCCGCTGCGCCCGGTGGAGGAGCGCTTCGCCATCCGGCGCGCGGCCATCCGGCGTCTGGCCGGTCCGGCCGGCACGCGAGTCACGCTCGCCTACCTCGACGATCGCGACCGACCAGGCAAGGCGGTGCTGGTGCGCGATCCGCCCCGCGCGCAGCCGGTCCAGCTCGGACACCTGCCGCCGCTGTATCCCGAGGTGCGCGCCTACGAGATCGGCGAGGTGGGCGTCGTCGCGTTCAACATCTTCATCCTGCAGCCGGTCCTCGAGGACATCAAACGGGCGGTGGCCCGGTTCCAGGCGCACCACGTCCGCGCGATCGTCCTCGATCTGCGCGGAAACCCCGGCGGCCAGGGGGCGATGGCGATCCCGGTCGCGTCGCTGTTCGTGGGCGCGCCGCTCACGCTGGGGACGCTCAAGTTTCGCGACTTCGGTCAGACGATGGTGGCGCGTCCCGAGCTGGGCGCCGTGCCCTTTTCCGGACCCCTGGCGATCCTCACCGACGAGGGAACGGCCTCGGCGGCGGAGATGCTGGCGGCCGGGCTGCAGGAATCGGGGCGCGCGGTGGTGGTCGGAGACGCCACGCTCGGCGCGGTGTTGCCGTCGGTGGTCGAGGCGCTGCCGGGTGGCGCGGTGATGCAATACGTGGTCGCCGATTTCAAGACACCCAAGGGGGTGCTGCTGGAGGGGCGCGGCGTTCAGCCCGACAAGCGGGTCGTCGAGACCCGCGCGGCGCTCCGCACCGGTCGGGATCCGGTCCTTGACGCCGCCCTCGTCGCCATCCGAGCATTGCGCACCCCATGAACACGCTCAGCGGAAAGCCGATCCGACCGACGCGTCTCGTTCCGACTCTGGTCCTCGCGCTGGCCCTGGCGGCCGGCTGCGCCACGCAGCAGCAACCGCCGGGCGCAACCGGAGCGACATCGAGCGCCGCGGCCGTGGCGCGCACCCCCGACGCCATCTTGGCGGACGCCGTGGAGGCCACGGGCGGCGCCGCCTGGCACACCCACAAGACCGCGCGCCTCAAGCTCACGATCGCCTTTCAAGGCATGGCGATGGGCGGACCGGCGGAGCACTTCCAGACCGACACCGACAAGTCGCTCACCGTCACCACGCTCCCGGGCGTGGGCCCCATCAGCGAAGGAACGAACGGCCGGGTGTTCTGGTCGCAGGATCCCGTCAACGGCCTCCGCTATCTGGAGGGCGCCGAGGCCGAGCAGGCGCGCATCGAGGCCTGCTGGAACGCCGATCTGAAGGCGCACGAGCTCTATCAAAAGATCGAGGTGGCGGCAGATTCTCCCGCCGGGCTCGAGTGCCTGGTGCAGACGCCCAAGGCCGGCGCGCCCATCCGCAACTGCTACGATCGCCAGAGCCACCTTCAAGTTTCACAGGAGGGAACACGCGCAACTGCCCAGGGCGACGTCCCTTTTCGGACCGTCGTCAAAGACTGGCGAACCCTCGGTGGGATCAAGATGGCGTACTCGTCCGAGACCCAGGCGGGGCCGATCACCATCGTCACCACCATCAACGAGGTCGCCTTCGACCAGCCGATGGACGACAAGATGTTCGATCCGCCGGCTCCCGCCGCCAAGTGACGGAGCGGCCGCCCTGTCGCGCAAGGTGATCCTCTGCCGCTGCGAGGACGTCACGCTGGCCGACGTGCAGCGCGCGGTGAAGCTCGGGTACCGCGACCTCGAGGAGGTCAAACGCTACACCGGGTTCGGCACCGGCCCTTGCCAGGGCAAGGAGTGCCTGCGGGAGATCGCTTGCGCGATCGCGACGGCGGCCGGTCGCGACCCGGCCACGCTGGCGCCGTTCACCTCGCGCCCGCCGCTGTCGCCTACGGAGCTGGGGGTGCTGGCCGCGGCGAGCCGAAAATGACGCCCTCGTCGCGGTCATCGGCGCCGGCAGCGGCGTCGGTAGCGGCGTCGGCGTCGGCGTCGGCGTCGGCGTCGGCGTCGGCGTCGGCGTCGGCGTCGGCGTCGGCGTCGGGTAGCCCGGCGTTGCCCGCGCACGCCGAAGTGGCGATCCTCGGGGCCGGCGTGATGGGTCTGGCGATCGCCTACAACCTGGCCGCGCGTGGCCAGAAGCGGATCGTGGTGCTCGACGCGCACTACCTGGCCTGGGGGGCGTCGGGACGGAACGGCGGCGGTGTGCGCCAGCAGTGGTCGACCGAGATGAACGTCCGGCTCATGCAGGAGTCGATGGAGATCTGCGCCCACTTCGCCGAGGAGATGGGGATCAACGTCTGGATGCGCCGGGGCGGCTACCTCTTCCTGGCCCGCACCGACGCCGCCGTGGCGCGACTGACCCGCAACGTGGCGCTGCAAAACCGCTGCGATCTGCCGACCCGGATGATCACCCCCGACGAAGCGCAGGCGCTGGTCCCGGAGCTCGACACCGCGCCGTTCGTGGGCGCCTGCTACAACGCGACCGACGGCATCGTCTTCCCCTGGCCGTTCTTGTGGGGCTACGCGCGCGCGGCGCAGAAGCGCGCCGTGACCATCCGGACGGGAACCGAGGTGACCGCCATCGAGCGACGGGGCGACGATTTCCGGATCGCGACCTCGGCCGGGACGCTCACCGCCGGGCGGGTGGTCTGCGCGGCCGGCGCCTGGTCGCCGCGCATCGCGCGTCTCGTCGGCGGCGCCCTCCCCGACCGACCGGTGCGACACGAGATCCTATCTACCGAGCCGCTCAAGCCGTTCCTGAAACCGATGGTCTCGGTGATCGAGTCGGGGCTCTACGTCTCGCAGTCGTTGCGCGGCGAGCTGGTGGGCGGGGTGTCGCTCCCAGAAGAGGACAACCCCGACGGGGAGGTGCGGCTCGGCGCGCGGCTGGAGTTCCTCACCACCATGGCCCGCGGCCTCACCGAGCTCATGCCGCGCCTCGGCCACGTCAAGGTGGTGCGGCAGTGGGCCGGGCCCTACGACGTCAGCCCCGACGGCGATCCGATCGTGGGCACCCTCCCCGGCGTCCCCGGTTTCTACGTCGTCTGCGGCTTCGGCGGGCACGGATTCATGATGGCGCCCGTCGTCGCCCGCCACTACGCCGCGTACCTCTGCGGCGAGGCGCCGCATCCGTTCTTCGACGCCTGGCGCGCCGACCGCTTCACGACCGGCGGGACGCCCGCGCCGGCCCGCGAGGAGATGACCATCGGGTGACGCCGGGCGACGGTGGGCTACGTCTTGGGCTTCTTCACGAGCCGCGAGAAGATCAATTCGCCGAGGCTGTCGACCATCATCTTCTCGACGACCTCTTCCAGGGCCCGGCGCTGCTGGGCGTCGGCGTAGACGAATCGGATGCCCATCCCGGGTTCGTGATCGTCGGGAATTTCGGGCGGACGGGGTGAACCGTCCTTGACCACCCACCGCACCTCGCCCCGCAGCGCCAGGTGCTCCGTCTGCGAGGGGATCAGCAGCTTGAACAGAAAGATGGTGCCGATGTCGAGGGGCTTGTCCGTCTTGATGAACGTCCCCCCCTTGGAGATGTTCTTCGTGTAATCGTAAAAGAAGGTGTTGAGCCGCTTGTACTCGACCTTCAGCTCAATGGGGGCACGCGCCTCGCGGCGTCGATCGTCCTTGTCGTCGGCCATGATCCCCATCTCCGAACGCAACTTCCGGTCGTTGCGAGCGTGTCGCCCATGCTAGACCGCGCGCAACGGGCCGTCAACGCGGCGCGCTCACGAATCGGCGCGCGTCCCCTGGTCTGGGCGGGCGTGCTGGCGGTGCTGGCGGTGATCCTGGACTTCGTCCCGCTCTACGACGTCCTCGGTTACGATTTCGCTTTCGCGATCGGCCTCTGCGCCGCGCTGGCGGGCGTGGATATCGGACACGGAGCGCTGGTGCGCGCGCGCCAGACGCCGGGCCCGCCCGAAGGTGGCCACCCACGGCCAAGCTCGTCGGGCGGAAGAGCCCTGGCCCGGATCTTTGGCCAAGCTTGCCTCCTGGCGGCCGGGACGCTGATCTTGCCGCTCGGCCTCTCGCTGGCGAACGCCGCGCGGGTCCGCAACTGCAGCGTCGCCGCAGGACTCGGATTCTTCCTGCTCTTGCCGGTCGGCACCGTGCTCTGCGCGGCGCCCGCGGGCGTGCTGGCCGGCCTCCTGGCGCCGCGCCCGCGTCGCGGCCGAGCGCTGGCCTTCGCGATCCCGCTCGTCTCGATCCTCTGGACCTTGCTCCGGCTCTACCGAGATCCGCCGGTGTTCGCGTTCGATCCCTTCGGCGGCTTCTTCCCCGGCCCGATCTACGACGAGGCGCTGCGACCGCCGCTGTCGTTGCTGCTCTTCCGCGTCGCCAACCTGATCTGGGTCGGCACCGCCATCCTCGTCGCGATCGCCGCCACCGGACGCGGCCTCGACCCGCGGCGCTGGTGTCGAGGTCTGCGCGCGGGCGCGATCCCGCTCTGCGCCGCGTCCGTCACCTTCTATGTGCTGGGCGGCGCGTTCGGATTCCACGTGCGGCGCGTCGATCTCGAGCACACGCTCGATCGCACGCTCCAGACCCCGCATTTCCTGGTCCACTACGCGGCGGGCACCAAGACCAGCGCGGAGCTGGCGCTGACCGGCGAGGATCTCGAGTTTCGTTACCAGCAGCTCCGCGAGACCCTCGGGGTCGAGCCGGCGGTGCCCATCACGCTGTGGGATTTTCCGAACGCCGAGGTGAAGAAGGCCCTGGTGGGCGCCGGGCACACGCTCTACGCCAAGCCGTGGACGCGCGAGATGTTCATGCAGGGGGAGCGTTTCCCGTCGACACGCCTGCGCCACGAGATGGCCCACGTGTTCGCGGGCGCGTTCGGCGATCCGTTCTTCGGCGTGTCGCTGGCCTGGCGCGGCCCGCTACCGCACCCGGTGCTGGCGATGGGCCTGGTGGAGGGGATCGCCGAGGCCGCCGACGCCGGCGATCCGGAGGGCGACGCCACCATCCACCAGGAGGCCGCGGCCATGATCGCGGCGGGGCTGGCGCCGCCGCTGCCCGCGGTGGTGGGCGCCGGGTTCAGCACGCTGGCCGGCGCGCGCGCGTACACGATCGCCGGATCGTTTTCGGCGTTTCTGCTGGCCACCCGCGGCGCCGAAAAGCTGCGCGCGCTCTATCGCTCGGCCGGCAACTTCACCGACGTCTACCGGACGCCGCTCGCCGATCTCGAGGGCGAGTGGCGACAGTTTCTGGCCAAGCAGCCGCTCACGACGCACCAGCGCGCCCAGGCCAGCGAGGAGTTTCGCCGGCCGGCGATCTTCAAGCGCGTCTGCGCGCGGGAGCTCGCGGCGCGCATCGCGGAGGCGCGTGCGGTCCTGCGCAGCGATCCCGCGCGGGCGGTCTCGCTGCTGCAGTCGACCTGCCGCGACGATCCCGGTGAGCCGCTCTACCGGCTGGCGCTCGCGCAAGCCGAGGCGGCCGCCGGCGATCTGGCGGGCGCGCGCGGCGTGCTCACCCGCCTCGAGCTCGACGCCGAGCTGACGGTCCCGCTGCGCGCCGCGGCCGAGAACCTGGCTGCCGAGATCGATTTTGTCGCCCGCGACTACGGAAACGCGGAGACGCACCAGCGCCGCGCCGCCGAGCTCGTGGCGACCGAGGCGGAGCGACGGCTGGCCTTCGCCAAGCTCAAGGGCCTGGCCAGCCCCGGGGCACGCGCGACGCTCGGCCGGGCGCTGCTCGGCGACGATCTGAACGCGACCGACGCCGATCCGGTTCTGACCTTCTACCTGTTTCTCGAATATACCCGTCTCTTCCCGAGCGACCGGCTGGGGCCTTACCTGGTGGGCCGCCAGCTCCTCGGTCGCGACCCCGCCCGCGCCCTGCCCCAGCTGCAGCGCGCCTGCACCGACGAGGAGGTCTCCGAGCCCGCCCCACCGGAGGCGCTGCCCTCCGAGCTCGCGCGCGAGTGCCGCCGCATGATCGCCGACGCGGCCTATCGCGTGGGCGATTTTCCGCGGGCCCGCGCGGCGCTCGCCCGTCTGGCCGCCGATGCCACCGAGGCCGATCGCTTGCGCGCGCTCGACATGCGGGCGCGCGTCGATTGGGCCGCCGCCCACCGCGCCGGCCAGGTGGGCGCCGGCGCCGGGCGCGGCGGGAACGACAATCTCGGCGCCATGAGGCCCTAGACGCCCGTCACTTCCGGCATGACAATGAACAAGATGCGAATCTGGTCTCGCGCGGCCCGGCGATCTGTGCGCCTCGGCGTGCCGGCGCTGGCGGTGCTCGCCCTTCTGTCGGGCCTCGCGCGCGCGCAAACCGAGCCGCCCCCGCCCGGGTCGCAGGCCCCGCCGGGGTCGCAGGCCCCGCCGGAGCTGTCGCCGCCGCCCCCCGCCGCGCCGGCGGCCGACGCCACGCCGCCGGTGGTCGGTCCCACCACGCCGACTCCGACGCTGACGCCGGAGCCCGTCCAGACGCTGCCGCTCGCGCTCGATGAGCGGGCACCGCAGGGGTCCGAGTCCGGCCGTCCGGATCCCTTCTATCGGAAGGACTGGTTCTGGGGCGCGGTCGGTGTGGTGATCCTGACGACGGCCATCATCCTGGTTTCGGTCGCCTCGTCGGGCGCCGATACGCCCTCCACGACGCTGGGGAACATGCGTGCGTTTTAATTCGCGCACGTCGCTGCGCCCGGGAATTTTGGGCCTGTTTCTCGGCCTATCTCTGATGGGCTGCTCGAGCCCGCAATCGTTCATCGTGCTGGTGGTCGAGTCTGGGACGCCGACGCCCATCACCGGCGTCGCCCAGCTGAAGGTCGTCGTGTCGAAGGGGACGACCGAGATGAAGACGCTGACCTACGCCGCCGGCGATCTCACGCTGGTCGCCGACGCCGACACCAGCAGCGGCACGCTGTCGGTCAGTTTCTCGGGCGACGAGACCGGTGACATCACCTTCGACGTCCACGCGCTCGACGCGCAAGGGTGCGAAATTGGCGAGCACAGCACGACCGTCACCATCAAGAAAGGCGCGGTCAACGAAGGCATCGTGGCGCTCGACCCCAGGACGGGCTGCGCGCCCGACGGCGGCGCACCCGACGGCGGCGACGGTGGCACCCCCTTGGGCGGATGCGATCTGGTTCATCCGCAATGCGCCGTCGCCAACCAGACCTGCCAGGTCAACTGCACCACCAAGGTCAACGCCTGCATGATGGGTGGCACGGTGACCGCCGGCGGTTCTTGCCAGACCGCCCAGGACTGCGCGCCCGGCACGCAGTGCTTCGACTACAGCAACGTCGGATGCACGGGCACCAAGCTCTGCCTCCCCTTCTGCGACGGCAACACCGACTGCGCCGCCTTCGGCAACGGCGGTGCCGGCCCGGGGAGCTTCTGCCGCGACCCGGTGAAGTGCCCGGACTTGGCCACCGCGTCCCATACCTGCACGTTCAACTGCGATCCGACCGCTGCGGCCAGGAACGCGGGGCGGAGCGGGTGCCCGACCGGGCTCGCCTGCCTGATGCCGACCGTGGACGCGGTCGACTGCGCCTGCCCCGAGCAGACGCGCACCGCCCAGGAGGGCGCCACCTGCGCCAATTCCGCCAACTGCGCGCCGGGGCTGATCTGCAGCGCGCAGAGCGGCGCGCAAAGCTGTCGCTCCGTCTGCCGCTGCGACGCGGTCGCCGGGAGCTGCACCGCCAGCAACGATTGTCCCACCGCCAACACCCGCTGCACGGTCGTCAGCAACCAGACGATCTACGGAATCTGTCTGTAGTTTTCGCGGCGGCTGGCGCAGACCTTGTAACTGAACTTATGTTCAGTTACCGTCTTGGAGGTGTCTTCGCGCGCGCAGGGCCTCGTTCTGGATCCGGAGCTGACCGCGCGGCTCGTCTCGAGCGAGCGGCTCGCGGAGACGCGCGGACGGCGATCGTCCGGGATCGGGCCGCTCGACGGGCTGCTCGGGGGGGGCTGGCCGCGCGCGGCGCTGAGTGAAATTTTCGGTCGGCGATCCACGGGGCGCACGGCGATCGTGCGCGCGGCGCTGGCCGCGGCGATCGCCGCGGGGGAAGCGACGGCGCTGGTCGACACCGGCGGGACGCTGGACGCGCGCGCGGCGGCGGCGAGCGGCCTGGCTCTTTCCGCCTTGCTCTGGATCCGGTGCGCGCCCGCGCAGGCGCTCAAGGCGACCGATCTGGTGGTGGCGGCCGGCGGCTTCGGACTGGCCGTGCTGGATCTCTGCGACGCGCAGCTTCGGGCACCGGATGCCGCCTGGGTGCGGCTGCGGCACGCGGCGCGCGCGCAAGGGACGACGGTGCTGGTCGCCACCGGGACGCGGCGGCTCGGATCGTTCGCCGCGGCGGCGGTCGAGCTCGACGGCGGCCGGCCGTCATTTTTTGGCCCACCCCCGCTCTTCGCCGGCTTGGGCACGCGGGCCACGCGCGCGCGCGGCGCGCACGATCGCGAAAGCCAGCTGCCATGCGTCTCGCTTGCGTTTACGTCCCGCAGCTAGCCTTGCAGGCGGCGCTGCGCCGGTGCCCGGAGGTGCACGGCACGCCGGCGGCGCTGCTCGCGTCCCAGGGCAAGAACAAGCCGCGCGTCACCGAATTGGATGCGGAGGCGCGGCGCGCCGGCGTGCGTCCCGGCATGACGGCGGCGCAGGCGGCGGCGACGGCACCCGCCCTGCGACTCTTCACCGCGACAGCCGCCGACGCCGAGGCGGGCGCCGCCGCGCTGGCCGACGTCGGCTACGCCTTCGCGCCGCGTGTCGAGCGGGAAGGCGAGCGGATCTTCTTCGCCGCCGAGGATCTGAAGCGGCTCTACCCGGCGGGCGAGCCGGCGATCGCGCAGGCGTTGCAGGCGCACGCCGCGCGCCTGGGATTCGGCGCGCGGGTGGCGCTGGCCGCGACCAAGGGGGCCGCGCGGGTGGCGAGCCGCGCCCACGAGCTGGCGGTGGTGCCGGACGATCGCGCCGGGGCGCGCGCGTTCTTGGCCCCCTTGCCCGTCCATCTTTTTACCGACGACGACGACCTGCGCGCGGCGTTCCGCCGCTGGGGGACGCGCACGGCCGGCGCGATCGCGGCGCTCCCCGTCGATGCGGTGGCGCTGCGGCTCGGCCCGGCCGGCGCCGCGGTGGCGCGGCTCGCGCGCGGCGACGACGACGAGCCGTTCCACCCGCAGCTCCCCCCCGACGCGCTCGAGGAGGCCGTCGAGCTCGACTATCCGATCTACGAGATCGAGCCGCTGGCCTTCGTGCTGCGCGGATTGGTCGACCGCGCGCTGGCCCGGCTATCCGGCCGCAGCCTGGCCTGCGCGGGGCTCACGCTGCGGCTGGCGCTCGATCCGCGCGGCCTCGACGTGCGCGAGGTCCCCCTGGCGGCGCCCACGCGCGAGGCGAAGACGCTGGTCGATCTGATTCGCCTGGATCTGGCGCGGCGTCCCCCCGAGGCCGCGGTGGTGGGCGCTCACCTGATCGCCCTGCCCGCGCGCGTGCGAGCCACCCAGCTCGACATCTTGCGCCCGGCGGGCCCGGCCCCCGATCGCCTGGCCACCACGCTGGCGCGCCTGGCAGCGCTGGTCGGACCGGAGAACGTCGGCGCGCCGGCCGTCGTCGACAGCTGGCGCGAGGAGGCGATCGCCATGAAGCCCTACGCGCCGGGCGGCCCGTGGAGCGCGCCGATCCCGTCGGAGACGCGCCTCTGCCTCCGCCATCGCCGCCCACCCGAAGAGGTGGAAGTCCTGATGGGACGCGCCGGGCCGACCGCGTTGCGCGGCCTCGAGACGACGGCGCGCGTGCTGGTCGCCGCCGGCCCCTACCGCCTCTCCGGCGAATGGTGGCAAGAGGTGGCGGCGGGCGGAAGCTGGGCGCGCGAATACTGGGACGTGCACGCCTCCGATGGCGCCGTCTACCGGCTGCATCGGGACGCGCGCGACGGCCGCTTTTATCTGGACGGCTACTACGACTGAGGGTTTTCGACTATGCTTTTCTGATTACCTTGCGGCATCCCACCGCGCGTCTCGCTCTCCTGGCTTCGCTCGCCCTTCTTTGCGCGCTCGGTTGCGCCAACCGGGGCATGGAGGCGCCGCACGACGGCGGTGCCGGCACCACCGCCACCGGCGGCGCAGGCGGCAAGGCCGGCGGCGGCGCCGGCGGGGGCGCCGGAGGCAAGGCCGGCAGCGGCGGCAAAGGGGGCAGCGGGGGCATGGGTGGCGGCGGCCGAGGCGGGGGCGGCGGCACCATCAAGGACGCGGGCTGCAGCCTCCTGACCGACGCCCTCGTCGACCACTCGACCACCACCTGCAACGCCCTGTTCAACTTCGAGAGCGGCACGGAGGGGGCGACGATCCCCACCAGCACGCAGACCGCGTTCACGGGCGTCACCAAAACCAGCACGCCGACCTACTGCGGTGGAGCGGCGCTCGCGATCGCCGCCAGCTTCTCCGGGTCGTCCGGCCTTTCGGTAAAAGGCGAAGTTGATCTCCCCCTTGGCACCGACGGCGGTGCCAGGGACCTCGACGGGAGAGTCATCACCGTCCACGTCTCGGCGAATCCCGCCTGTGACGCCACCCTGAAAATGAATATCGTCGTCATAGACTCCTCTGGCGCGCAGCAGTTCCCCTTGCGCAATGTGCCCTTGACAGCCAACTGGACTACCGCGAGCGCGACCCTCTCCGCCGACGCTGGCGCCAATTCGGCGATCAAGATCGCCCTCGAAGTTACCAACGTCGCCAGCTACGTCGGCACGATCTACGTCGACGAAATCGACATCCGCTGAGCAGCTTGCCCTGACCTGAACATACGTTCAGACTGGGCCCATGCCCGCGGCCTATGTCGAGCTGCGCTGCCGATCGGCGTTCAGCTTTCTCGACGGCGCGTCGCTGCCGGAGGATCTGGTGGCGGCGGCCGCCGCGCAGGACATGGACGCGCTCGCGATCGGGGATCGCGACGGCGTCTACGGCGCGCCGCGGTTCTTCGCGGCGGCGCGCCGCGCCGGGATCCAGCCGATCGTCGGCGCCGACGTCACGCTCGCGACTGGCGCGCCGCTGCTGCTGCTGGTGGAGAGCCGGCGCGGCTACCAGAATCTCTGCCGGCTGCTCACGCGCGCGCGCGCCGGTCTGCAAAAATCCGAGCCGGCGCGGACGACGGCGGCGCTGCTGGAAGAGCACGCGGCCGGCCTCATCGCGCTCGCCGGCGCGGCGCCACGCGATGATCTGGAGGCGCTCGTCGGCGCGTTCGGACGGAAGAACGTCTTTGTCGAATTGCAGCGCCA
>JADGRB010000105.1 GCA_017881315.1 Pseudomonadota bacterium | reverse complement strand
CATCGCACGTCTATGTCGACACCGCGGGCAATATCACGCTCGGGGGAGGTGTCGATCTGTTCTCCGCGGCCCTCGGCGTGCCAGGCATAGGGGTGTCGCTTGTCCCGCCGGCTGCCGGCGGTGTCGGAGCCCCGGCACTTGCGCTTGGCACGGCGGTCACCGCAAGCGCCCTCCCCGTCAATGGGAGGATCGGTGCACAAATAACAGCGTGGTCAGTTCAGGTGTTCAAGGTCAGCGCCACGGGTACCATCACGGCAAAGCTGTTCCGTCGGAACGCGAATTCAATCGTAGCAACCCAGGTCGGTGCAACCCAGTCGAACGGCGCGAACAACCCAGGAGAAATCACGCTCGGTCAGGCCGGCCTGACAGAAGTCGTCGGCACCGCCAATTCGTATTATATCGAGATCGTCGGAGGCGGCACCACAGGTGATTTCGTCCTCGACTACAAGGTAACTGGCACGTAATCCTCCTCGACGCTCCATACCTCGCTTTGCGCCGATGAAGACGCGTTGAACAGCGCGAAGTGGCGCCGCGCACCGATCTGGCTCACGCCAGGAGACAAAGTCAGCGTCTGTTCGGTGCCGGTCCCATCGCTTCGCGCGGGGCCCGCTACCACTTGCAGGCCTTGAGCGTTGTCGCCAGCAACCGCAAGCTGGATGACGACCGGAGCCCCAGGGTTGTCCGTTACTCGCGCGCGAATGGCGACGAGCGTCTCCCCGACTTCACCTGCGAGCGGCACGGTGAGCACCTTGGCGCCGGATCCGACGCCACTGATGAAGGCCGCGACCTCGATCAATGGCGACGTGAACGACGGCGGCGTGACCGGAATGAGCCGCGTATGCAGCGGGCTCGAGACCGCGAGTGACGCGACAGCATCACGGTTGCTGCCTGGGGTCTTGAAGAGTCCGAGCGTAGTGAATTGGACGCTGATGATCTCGTCAGCCGTGACGACGTGGCTCGGAGCGGCGAGCGCGATCGTCTGCAGAGGACCGGTGCCGGTAGCTCCATTCGATGGCGTGCTGCCGTTCGCTCCGATGCTCACGACCTCCGCGAGGATGCCAGAGGTGCTCGAGACGAGGTCGACTTGGACGGCGTCGCCGTTGAGGCAGGATGAGCAGGTCGACGTGTTGTCGCGGATCGCAGCCGTGATCGTAGGCACCGGTTGTCCGACACGCAGCACGAGCGGGACGACCCACCTGCCGTGGAAGAGCACAAACCCGCCTGATGGCGACCAGAGCGTCCCGATGGACGGGTCCGGCTGCCCGGACAGCGGGTTGACCTGCCCGAGCGTGAGCTCGTCCTGAGACGACACGCCTGACCCACGATCACCAGCAATCTCGCAGCCACACAGTTCGCAACACAACGCAGAAAACAGGAAGCACGCAGAAAACAGGAAGCACAAATACACTCGGTTCATCGATCGTTACCCTTCTTTGGTGAAGACGGCAGGCAAAGCCGTCAGTTGGATGGCGCCGCGCGCCAAGCCCGAACTACACCTGATTCGCGGATCTCACGCAAGGGCGACGCGATACGTGAAACTACGTATGGCAGGACCGCTCGGGGTGGTGCGACAGTCGGCAGGTCTGAGTGCGGCGCTGGGGTGGGACGATGCGTCGACCTTCTCGCACCGCCGCACAGGCAACCCAGCGCCGCGCCCGGCGTTTTACCAGCGCGCGGCCAGGCGGTGAACGCTGCCGGTAGCGTTCCGCTCTGCTATCAGCGTTCGCACCACACCCGGGCGCCGTCATGGCGCGGTGTGGTAGGCGTGGGGCAGTAGAGCCACCCGTAGGTGCGGCGGTCGTCTGGCAGCTCAAGGCGGTAGCGGGCATCCTCGATGTCGCGATCCGGGTCGCCGAGCACGGGACGGCACCGGTAGACCCCAGCCGGGTTGATGCCCTCGATGTACCAACCAGCCGCGCACGGTTTGCGCGGGTCGCAGCGCCCCGACAGCGACAGCACGTGAAGTACGAGAATTGCGTAGATCCGCGCCATGGGCGCACAATAGCCCAGTGGCGGCGCGACGATGGCGAGAGAACCAGGACGAAAAGGTGTGCCGCGACTGCCGCGGCGACATCGAGCCGAGGCGACGCGAGCGCGGATACAAGTGCTGCCGCGCATGTGCGCGCACGCGCGCGAAGGACGTTGCCGACAGGCGCGCACGCAAGAAAGCTGCACCCCAGTAGGACGTTGGGCCCCGCGGATCCTCCGTTGGGCCCGATCGCCTTACCTCGGAGTTCCTCAAGGTAGACCGGGAGTGGAGGATCTACACATCCATGTCAACCGAAGTCATTCAGCCCGGCACCGGGCAGACCGTCATCACCACCGACAACTACGACCGTCACCGCGGCTACGAGCACCGCAACCACCTCGACGAGCTCATCGCCCGCGAGCAAGCCGCGTTCGGCCGCCAGTCCAACGCCGACGCGCAGACGATCGTCCGCGACGTGAAGGACACGCGCTTTGATCTCGCCGGCGTCACCGAGCGCACTGGCGCGGCGGGCGCGCTGGCGTCATCCACGACCGATCGCCTGGTCGGTTCCGGGTTCGGCGGCGTGCACGATCGCCTGTGCGACGCCAAGGCCGGGATCGTCGGCGTGGTCGAGAGGGGTTTCACCGCGGCCGCGCTTGCGTCGTGCAAGACCGACGACATGATCGCCGGTGGCTTCTTCGCCTCGCAGAAGCAGGTCAGCGACGCCGCGACCTCGACGCTCGTCGGCTTCAAGGACCTGACGGCGCTGTCGTATCAGATCCAGGGGCAGGCTCTGCTCGAGGCCGCGAAGAACGCCGCCGCGCTGCAGGTCCAGGCGACCGCGAACGCGAACGCGGCGTCCGTCGAGGCCACCAAGAACTTCTACGCCCTGTCGGTCGAGGCGGTGAAGAACGCCAGCGCGGCCGAGCTCCGCGCCCAGCAGATCGCCGCGACCGCCGCCGCGCAGGCGGCCGAATGTTGCTGCGAGCTGAAGGCGCTGATCACGAGCGATGGCAACGCCACGCGCGCGCTGATCAACACCAACACGGTGGAGCAGCTTCGCGCGCAGCTCGTCGCCACGCAGCGCCTGATCCCGGTGACCATCCCGGTCGGCGCGGGCTAGTCGGTGGTCGTCCTGCTCCACCTCGGCGCCGACGTGAGACGCGCCGAGGTGGTTCGCTGCGGCGACCAGGACCGGCTCGATCTCGTCGTCCACGGAGACGGCTACACGCTCGAGGTGTTCGGCGCGCGGCGAGGCGCCGAAGACGGACAATGGGAGCCGGAAGCCGGAGGAGCCTGAATGACCACATTACCAGACACGACGGCACGGATCGGCGACGCCGTGCTGATCCGGCACCCCGACCGGCTCACCCTGGCCGCGATCCGCCACTGGAACGACGACGGCTCGGTGCACCTGCGCGCGTTCGTCGTCGACGCGTCTGGGCGCCTGGCCGTGTCCGACCTGCCGAGCTGCCGGCAGGGCGCTGGGGTTGGGGAGTGGCTGGTCGCGCCGTGGCAACGTGCGGACCCGCCGGCTGTCGAGGTCGCGATTGAAGAGATGGCCGACGTGGCGCCGGCGGCGGTCGTGCAACCAGTCGTGCGAGAGCCCGCGGTCTTTCCGCCGGCGCCACAGATCGCGGAGTCCATCCCGGTGATGCTCGCGACCCAGCCTGCGCCGTCCGGCACTGCCGCTCCACGCACGCCGCAACGCTCTCGTCCTACCGTGGTGATTATCCGCCGGTAGAGGATGTATCCTTGCGAAATGTCGTAGGTTGTGAGTAAGGTTGCGGGGATGGCCGCTCCCCTGACCACCGCGCACCAGGTTTCGCGCATCGCCTCGGGCTCCGCGGCGCAGCTGCCACGCCGCTGACCCCCGGCGGCTTCGCCGTCCAGTTCGGCGGTGGCGTCGACACGCGGACCGACGAGAAGCAGGTCAGCCAGCTCAAGCTGCTCGACCTGCAGAACGCGGTGATCACGAAGCAGTTCACGCTGTCCAAGCGGAACGGCTATCGGGCACTGTCGACGCAGGTACAGAACGACGGCGGGCACGTCACGGGTGGTCGAGGGATGGCACTCTCGCCGATCGGCGATCTGCTGGTGTTCACGGACAAGCGGTGCTTCGCGTACCGGCCGAGCGATGACACCTGGGCCGATGTAGGCGAGGTCGCGGCAACGACGTGTACCACACGGCCGATCGGGCGCAGCGGGACGATCCAGACGCAGCCGGACGTTGCGGAGGTCGCTGGCGTGCGCGTCATCGCGTGGGAGGACAACCGCGGGGGTGTGTGGTGCGACGTGCTCGAGGCTGCCACGGGGCACGTGCTGCTCAGCCAGTTCCAGCTTGATAGCGCCGCGCTTGCGCGGAGCCCGCGCTGCTTGGCAAATGGCAACGCTCTGCAGGTCATTTGGACGCGCGCCGACTTCGGACAGCTCAGGATCGCCGTGATCAACACCGACGCCCCATCCGCGAGCCCGGTAGTGGCGGTGCTGGCGAGCGACCTCAGCGCAACGGTCCCATTCTTCGATGCGGAGGCGGCGGTCAATGGGCCTGGTGGAGCCTTCGGATTGCGCCCGGCTGTGATGGCATGGGCGGTATCCAGCGGCGGGATCCGCATCGGGTACATCACGCCCCAGGGCCTGTTGGGCGCTCCGCTGCAAGGCCTGCCATCCGCGGTGGCCGTACCGGCGGCTCCGGTTGCCGGCCCGATTGCAGTGGCGTGGGATCCCGTGTCGGCTGTCGTAGGTATTGTTTTCGTCGGCTCAGGCCAACGGCTTGGCTGGACGTTCCTGGCTGGAGCGTCGCTGGTGATAACGCGGACAGCGCTCCTCACGCAGAATAGCGCCGCGAGCCGCGTCGCGGCGGCGTTCGGGGCCAGGGGGTCCGATGGTCATGCGATCTTGTATTGGGTCTTCGAAACGCCGGCATTGCGTACCGACATCACCAGCCTGACCAGCGGCGCGACGCTCCAGACATCTGCCACATTGGACGGGCCAACGACGGTTCTGCGAGGTCACGGCCTTGTGTCCCGGGCATGGCATGACGGCGCGACCCTTGGAGTGACAGCCGTTGATGGGGACGTCTACGTGATGGTTGCTCACACCGTGCGCTTCTTCCCGTACGTGGCAGCGCTTCGCCTCAGCGACGATAGCGGCATCAATAGCCCGAGCAATACCATCGTAGCGCGGCTCCTTCCCGGCGAGGCATCCGGCTCGCTGATGCGCCCGCTCGGCGCGGGAAGTTATGCGCTGACACAGGCGCTGCCGAGCGTTATCCCGCTCGGACTAGGGGCGACCGACGTCTACTCGCGGACCCACGCGTGCCCGCTGCCGTACCGGATCCAGCTGAGCTCGCAGAACGGCGACCAATTCAGCGAGCAGGGCGTAAAACTCGCCATCCTGGACATGGCCCCGCCGTACGCGACGGCTTCGCTCGGACGGGGACTCTACCTCGCAAGCGCGGCTCCGCAGCACTACGACGGTGAGCAATGGCGCGAGAGCGACTTCCACTGCGCGCCCGACATCGGGTTCGACGCGACGGGCGCCCCGGTCGCGTTGTCCACGCTCATCACCACGACGGCCGGCGGAAGTGTCGCCAACGGGTCGTACCTCTACGCGTTCTGGTACGAGACCCAGGACGCGCAAGGCGAACTCCACCGGGGAGCGGTGAGTGCGAAGGTGCTAGTCACGATGGCCGGCGGCCCCAGGTCTTTCACGATGCAGGTGCCTACCTGCCGACTCACCCGCTTCGCCAACGCGCGAATCTGCGTGGCCCGATCGCAGCAAGGGGCGACCGGCACCGACGTCACCATCGACATGTTCAAGGTCACGTCGAATGACCCGACAGTGGCCACCGGGGCGAATCGCTACCTGGTCAACGACCCCACCGTAGACACCGTGACCTTCGTGGACTCGCTCGACGACGCCGCCATCGGAACACGGGAGCCGCTCTACACGAATGGCGGCGTCCTCTCGAACTCGCCGTCGCCCTGGTCGGGCGGCGTTGTCACAAGCAGCAAGGGCCGCCTGTTCTGGACCGACCCCAACGACCCGAACATGATCCGGTACTCGCAGCAACGCGCCGACGACACAGCGCTCGAGGCGCCGGTCGACCTGTCGCTCGTCAAAGACCAGTTCGGCGGTGACATCGTAGGGCTCGGCGCCATGGACGACACAATCATCCCGTTCTCGGAAACCGCCACGTTCATCTTCGGTGGGACAGGGCCGCTGGCAAACCCATCCCTTGACCCCGCCACCAACGCTTTCACTCCGGTCGAGCTCGTGACGACCGACGTCGGCTGCATCAGCGCGCGGAGCATCGGCCAGACCCCGCTCGGCCTCGTGTTCAAAAGTAAGAAAGGGATCATGCTCCTCACGAGGACGCGTGAGATATCGAACATCGGCAACGACGTGCAGAGGTTCGACGGGCAGAACATCGTTCGCACGACGCTCATCACGACGGCCCAGCGGGTCATCTTCCAGACCGACGCCGGGCGCACACTGATGTGGGACTACAACCGCAATGCGTGGGTCACATGGACGAATCACGAGGGCATCGACGCTGTGCTCGTGGATGACCTCTACTACTACCTTCGCACCAATTCGATTGTGTTCGCCGAGACACCCGGCGTCTATCGGGATGACTACCTGCGTATCCCGTTCGTCATCGAGACCGCGTGGCTACACTTCGCGAACTATCTGCAGGGGTGGCAGCGCACGCACTGGGCGTACTTCGTTGGCAAGTACCTGAGTCCGCACTCGCTCGTGGTTCGCTACCGGCTCGACTACAACGACGACTACGCGAGCCCAGTACAGAGCAACGTGAACGCGAATTTCACGCCGACTTTGTTCGGCACCGGTCTATACGGCGCGGGCGCGTACGGCGGACCGGGCGGCGGAACGATGCGGTATCAGCGGCGTATCCACATCAACAAGCGCTGCCAGGCGATCTCGTTCCTCATCAGCGACCTCGAGAGCGATGGGAACTTCGGCGCCAGCTTCGAACTGTCCGAACTGTTACTCGTCGGCGCTGGCATCGGGCCGGCGTTCAAAACAGGAGCGGCGCGCAGCGCCTGAAGGAGACATCATGGTGAACTGGGGATCCGCTGGAACGGGCGCAGCATCTGGAGTACTGGCTGGAGCAGCGCTCGGCCCATTGGGGGCCGCGGCCGGCGGACTCATCGGCGGCGCTATCGGCCTGTTCGGTGGCCCGGACTCCGACGCGATCAAGCCGGCCAACTACCAAGATCGCGACGAGATGCTTGCCCGCATCCGCGCCGGGTACGGGACTGGCGGAATCACAAGTTACGGGCAGGACGGCGCGTTCCGCAACGCCCAGTTGCAGCAGCTCGGACAGCTCCAGGGGATTGCCAGCGGCCAGCAGCAAGGGGCCGGCGAACTCGCAACTCAGCGCCAAATGGCCAATGCGAATGCCGCGCAGCAATCGCTGGCCCGCAGTGCACGGGGAGGCAATGCGGCCCTTGCTTACCGGAATGCCGCGAACAACACGGCCGCGAACGGCTTGAGCGCCGCTGGGCTAGGACAGCAGGCTGCGCTCCAGGACCAGATGAACGCCCAGGGCATGCTGTCTCAGGTCGGCTCATCCGGTCGACAGGGCGACTACCTGAACAACCAACTAAACAGCTCGAACTACCTCGCCCTGTTGAGCGGCATGAACAGCATGGACGCAGCGCAGCTCGGGGGTGCGAACGCGGCAAACCAGCAGAACGCAGCAAACCAGCAGGCTTTCCGCGGCTCGCTTCTCAGCGCCGGCGGCCAAGCAGCGGGCATGCTCGGCCGTAATGGCGGCGTGCAGGGCCCTGGTACGCCCCCGGGAGGGACCGGTGGCAGCGACGACCTCATGCGGCCCGATGGCACCATCAGCGACGCTCGCGCCAAGACGTCGGTGGCCGACGCGCGCGCAGACATCGACCGTATGCTCGACGGGCTGGCGACGTCGCGCGGGCCGGTGAGTTTCGAGTACCGTGATCCGGTGGCTGCGCGTGCGTCCGGTGGACGGGTCACCGGAGTGATGGCGCAAGACCTCGAGCGCTCGCCGGCGGGAGCTTCGCTGGTGGCGGACACTCCAGTCGGCAAGGTCGTCGACGCGCGACAGGCCGCGATGGTGGCACTTGCCGCGAGTGCTCGGCTGCACGAGCGACTGAAGGCACTCGAGCTCGGCGGCAACGGCTCCCCGATCACGCCGAGTTCCGCGCGGCGCATGCCGGCGCTCGCGGCGGACCGTCAGCGACAGTACCCACAGCCAGTCGATCCGCGCGCGGCGCTGCGGCAGCTCGGCAGCCTGGCACCCGCGGCACCGGCGTACTTCCAGCCGCCGCAACCTGCGCTGCTGTCCCAAGAGCCGCGCTACATGAGCGCGCGCATGCCCGACAACAATGGTGGCTTCGTCATGGGCGACACCGGGGCGCAGTAGATGCCGCTGCCTGGCGACATGCCTGGTGACCTGAGTGGCCCTGGTGACCTGAGTGGCCCAGCGGTGCAAATCGGCGGGCTACCGCCCTCGCTACACGACTTGATCATGAGCGGCGGCATGACCGGGTCGCTGCCCATGTCGCCGGGCGCTCCGGCGCCCCCGGATTGGGGCGGCTTGCCGGTCTCCATCCCGCAGTACCTGGGATGGGCACACCCTGGCGACATGCCGGCGGGCCAGCCGCAGCCGAGTGGGATCCCGACCCTCGTTCCCGCGGGCCCCGACGTCCCCGCCGAGCTGCTGCCGGCCGGCCAGGTCACGTATCCCGGACCGCATCCTCAGCTGCCCCCCGCGCAGGGTGTCGACGAGCTGCGTGATGCGCTGGCAGGGCACCCGAGCACGGCCCCAGCGGAGGTGCCACCATCTGGTGCTCCTCACGCCGCCCTCGTTGCACCTGGGCGACCGCAGACCTTCGGCCAGCGCGTCGACCAGCTCGAGACGCGCGCCGCGGGCACCGAGGCTGACCAGGTCGCCGCCATCAACGCCGGCGTCCAGGCCGAGCACGGGCTGCATCATGCCGAGCTCGGCTCCTACCAGGCCTACCAAGACACCACCAAGGAGAATGCCGCCGCCCGCCAGGTCGAGGCGGACGACTATGCGAAGTACTACGCGACAAACGCGGCGAAAGTGTTCGCCGACCGGCAGCAGATCGACGGCTGGAAGTTCAACCGCAATCAGTTCATGGACGAACTCGGCGTCGGTGGCAAGGTCCGCTGGGGAATTGCGATGGTGCTCGCCGGCATCGGCCAGGGCATGATGCGCCAGGGCGGAGCGAACCCTGTCGTCGAGTTGCTTCAGCAGAACATCCACGACGCGAACGACGCGCAGATGAAGCAACGCGACGCCCTCGTGCAAAAGCTCGGCTTCGATCGCGAGAGCCAGCAGGACGCGGCGACCTACCACGCGCAACGGCAGGGCGAACTCGACAAGAAAGACGGCTTGGCCGGCGTCGCCCTCGCGAAGTCTCTCGAGGAAGCGGCTCTCAAGAGCGCGGACCCGCTGGCGCGCGCGCGAGGCATGAGGGCCGCAGCCGACGTGCGCGCGATGAGCGACCAGCAGCTCAAGGGGTACGTCGAGCTGCGCAGCCAGCACGACCTCCAGGCGCAGCAGGTTGCGATCTCAGGCGGCCACCTTGACCTCGCGCGGAAGCAGTTCAACGCCGAGTACGGCCCGCAGGGATTCAAGCAGCAGGAACTCGACCTCAAGGCCGCCGATGAGATGCGCAAGGTGCAGGCGGACGCCGCGAAGGCCGCAGCGAAGGCCGCTGGCAAGCTGGACGACAACCAGGCGAAGTACGCTGTATCTGCCCCTGTCGCAGGCAGCAAGGGGGCAATTACGGTGCTGCGCAATGCCGACGGAACGCCTTGGCTTGGTCACCAGGACAAGGAGGAGACGACCAAGAATACGGAGCTGCTCGCGAACGTAGACGAGTACCACCAGCTTGCCGGCAAAATGATACAGGATATCAAGGCTCACGGTGGTGAGGCTGACTTCATCAAGTCCGATACGTGGAAGCGCCAGCAGTCCAGACTCATGCAGCTGCAGGCTAATCTTCACGACGTCTATGGCATCAAGCGGTTCAGCGAAGGCACGCAAGAGCTGTTTGACAAGATTGCTACCGCGGGGGTCGATCCAACCTCATTTATCCGGGATGCGTCGTCGGTGCTTGCTTCGTCATCCAAGGACCTCACAGCGAAGGTGAACACCAAGCTTACGGCTGCCAACTACACCGGTCCACCAATCGAGTATCCGGACATCTCGAAACTCGAGGCCGCGCAGCCCTCGCCTGCAGAGCTTCGACAGACGCTCATCAAGGGCGCACCGAAGGTCTCCTACCAGACCGCATACGAGCAGGCGCTGCCGCACTACCTAAAGACGAACCCGGGCGATCCTGTGGCCGCCGTTCGAGCTGCGCGCGCGGAGGCCGAGGGCTACAAGGACGCGAGCCCCAACCAGCTCCGTGAAATCGAGCGACTCGGCGAGCTGGCTGCCGCCGGCGATGAATCGGCTGTTGCCGAGCTGTCGGCATATGCGAGTCAGAAGTCAGAAGTGCGGTCTGATGTGATTCGCTTCGCCGCCCGCTCTGCCCTCCAGAAGGCGCAGGCGGATGCGGCGCACGCCGCCGGGCTTCGAGATGCCGCACCTGCCCCCGGTGTCACGCCGAACTTCTCCAGACCATGGGAGCCGACCTTCGGTAGGTAGATGCCCACGACGCTCATCGATCCGGACGGCGTGGCACGGGATGTCCCAGACGAGGTGTCTGCCGCCACCTTGCTTCGGCAGGGATGGCGTCCGCAAACCGCCGAGGATCTCCAGGTTGCTTCTTCGCTCGCCGCCAACGAGGCAGACTACGGGGGGGTCCACGGCGCCATAGGCGCTGCGGGCGCGGGTCTCGCACGTGGTATCACGCTCGGAGTCTCCGACATCGCGGCACGATGGATCGGCGGCTCCCAGGCCTCACAGGTGCTGCGCGGCCTCCGGAACGAGAACCCGATTGTGTCGGCCGGCAGCGAATTCGCGGGCGCGCTGGCTCCTGCCATCCTGACCGGCGGGGCCTCGGCGGGAGAGGAGGCGGCCGGACTCGGCGCGCGTATCCTGGCCCACACCCCGGCGGGCCTCGTGGGGCGCGCCGGATCCGCGATCTCAGGACTCGGCGAGGGCGCCGGGTTGGCCGGCCGGGTCCTCGCCGGGACTGCAGGAGCGGCGGCCGAAGGTTCGCTCTACGGCGGCGGGCAGTACCTGACCGAGTCGGCGCTCCAGGACAAGCCGCTGTCCGCCGAGAGCTTCGTGGCCGGCATGGGCCACGGCGCGCTGTTCGCGGCGCCGATTGGCGGCGGCGGGGTGCTCGCGAGCGCCACGCTCCAGAAGGTGCGCTCGCTGTTCCCGCGGTCCGAGGTCAGCGCGGCAGCTGCCGCGGGGGTCAAGGGCGCTGCATCGTCCGGCATCGCGCAGGCGCTCAAGGACGGCGACCAGATGGCAACCGCGGCGGAGCGCAAGCTATCCGACGTCGATGCCGGGATCGGGGTCGCGCAAGCCGGAGAGACGTCGACCCGGCGCGCGTTCGGCGCCGCGGATCCGCAGGCGCTCGGCGACCAGGTCACGGGCGCCGTTGGACGCCAGCAGCTCACCGATGCCCTGGGCGCGTACCGGCAGGCGCGCAGCAGCTTCGAGGCGTGGATCGCGGATGGCGGCGATCCCGAGCTCGAGCGTGCGCTCACCGGGCTCGAGCCGAGCGACGTGCTCGGGCGACGTGTACCCGTCGGCGAGTTCGGGCCGCCCGGCGGGCGCGGTGTTAAGACTCCGGAAGAGCTGGAGCGGCTCGCCGCCGGGAGCGCCGGCGACGGCCTGGCCCCTGCGCTCGAGCCTCAGGCGGCAACCGCGGTCGGCAAGCGACTCGGCGCAGGGACGCCGGTCGAGCCGGTTCCGGCGCGCGAGATCCTCGACCACGCCCGTGAGGCAGCCGGACCGGCTCCGATTGCGGCCGGTGTGCGAGGTTTTGAGGCGACTCCCGCAAAGGCATCCAAAGCTCGTGTTGCCGGGCGCTATCGCCCGGCGGCAGAAACCCCGCTCGAGGTTGAACCGATCGACACCATGCTCCAGCGCGCTCTCCTCGAGCACGGGGGCGGGGGCGGCGATCTGAGTGGAGCCCTTTCGGGAACGAGGTCTGCCTTGGGCGCTGGCTCTGACTTGATGGCGATCGGGGCCCCCGCGCGCTCTCGGTATGTTGCCGCCAAGGATGCGCGGACCTCTGCGGCTGCCGACCACTTCCGCGCGCAGGCTCTCGCTTCCAGAGCCGAGCGCGCCGGGCTCGGCAATCCAGACGCGCCGTGGAACGAAGGCGTGCCCGGGCGCGGCGGCAGCTACACGGGGTCTGGCATGGGCGCCGACGAGCGTGCGCTCCAGGCGCAGGCACGCGAGGCCGGATCGGCGGCGGCGTGGGACGCGGCGCGCGCCGGCGAGGTGCCGTCCGCCCCCACGGGGCTGACCGGCATGCACGAGGCACTGGGGCTCAACCCGCCGCGCGGCGAGGCGGCGGTCAGTGAGCGCGGAACCGTCGTCGACAGCCTCATGCGCGAACGGATGGCCGGCGTCACGGACGAGGCGGCCATCGCCAAGGCGATCATGCGGCACAACGGAAAGGCGCGCGACGTCGGCCCGGACATCGGCCGCGGCGCCAATGTGATCGACGCCCTCGAGAACGCCAACGCCAAGCTGACCGACGTCCTGGGCGGCGAAGCGCCGGGCACCGCTGTCCAGGGTGCCTTGGCATACCGGGCTGCCCTCCAGGATGCCCAGGGGCGCACAGCGGCCAGCTCGGCCAAGGCGGCAGCCGACCTGACGAGCAAGGCGCCGGCCGCTGACGCTACGGTGGTCGACGACGAGATCACGACGGCGCTTCGCAAGCACGACGCGAAGTCGGTACCAGCGATACAGGCAACGACATCGTCCGGCGGACACCTCGCCGACGTGGGCTCGGCCCTCGAGATCCTACGAGCCGTTGGTGCCCACGTCCCCGCGGTGTCGGCAATCCCGGTCATCGGGCCGATCCTCGGGCTGTGGCTCAAGGCGCGCGCTGTAATGGGTATCCTCGGGCGCAAGGGCGGAGCGGTGGGCAAGAGCACCGAGGGCTTGATAGCCGGCACCGCCGCCGCCGCGCGCGATCGCCTCGTCTCTGCCACGTCGGCGCTACTCGAGGGCGGCGCTAAGGTCGCCAGCAAGGTACCGAGAGTCGCCGGACCTGCCGTGTTACTCGCCGAGAGCTTGTTCCCAGGCGGCGACAAGCCGCACGATGACAGCCCACGGGCACTGTTCGAGGCGCGCTCGGCCGACATCACGCGGGCAATGACACCTGGTGCGGTCGATCAGGCGATCGGCCAGCGCTACCCGACGTCGGACCCGGCGCTCCACGATGCGATCGTTGCGCAGGTGCAGCGCGGGATCGCGTTCCTCGACGCCAAGCGACCTAAGGAGACCACGCTTCCCGGGATGCTGCCGGGCGATGGGGTGTGGCATCCATCGCTGGCAGCGATCAACGAGTTCGGCAAGTACGTGCACGCGGTCAACGACCCCATCAGCGTGATCGATGATCTCGGGCGCGGCGTGTTCTCGGCCGAGGGCGCCGAGACGTTGCGGGTGGTCTACCCGGAGCTGTTCGCGTACGCGCAACGCGCGCTCATGAAGGCGGCCCCCGAGATGGCAAAGACGCTGCCGTACCCCCGCCGGATCGCGCTGTCGATCATGTACCAGCTCCCCGTAGATGCGACCATGCAGGCCGGTCACGCCCGATACCTCGCGGCGCCGACCCCCGCCGCGGGGCCGCCCGCAGCACCATCTGGACCGTCCGGGCCCCTCAAGCTCGGCAAGTTGACCATGTCACCGCTCGACCAACGAGCCGCAGGAGCCTGATCTATGAGCAGCATTCTACCTGATGACGCTTTCTTTGCGACCATTCCGATCAGCACGAAGTTCATCGGCGTGAGCGGAGACAACGCAATCATCCAGTCCGTTCATCTGCAATGGGATGCTGTGCTGGTGTGCGTGTTCACGTTCTGGGCCACGGACTTCAACGAGAATGGGCTGCACAGCGTACCTACGACTAGCGTAACAGCTGGCGACTGGGTGCAGCTTCAGCCGCCGAGTGGCTATACAGCGATCTCGCCGGCTGGGGCTGCAACCCTGGGCGCGAGCCCGCTCACCATCACGGTTCCTGGTGGGACCGCAGGTGCGGCGTTCGTCGATCTAGGAAACAGCGGGGCGTACCGACTGCGCGTGCAGGCTGTGTGCACTACCGCAGGATTTCTCAGAGTAAAGGCCGCTGGAAAGCGTTGACCCCTACACAGGACACGTCAGATGATCACAAAACAACAGGCCCTTGCTATTCAACAGACCTACATCGCCGGTTTCCCGGGGCGGCTTGACGCGCTCATCGTGCAAGCTGCGCAGAACGGGCAGACCTCCCTGACGGTGAATTATCAGCCGGTCACCGACGGCAACGCGAACAACTTTCTCAACACCGTGATCATCCCAGCCGGGTGGGCCTCGAGCAGCATCGACACGGTGGCCCACACGATCACGGTCGCACCGTGATCGGGGCGCGCGTCGGGGCACTCGTCGGGGGACGCATTGGTGTTGCGCTCGGAATATCCGGCGACCCCATCTGGCCGGACGGTGGACTGTCATCGGTAACAGAGGACGGGACATCGAGCAAATACTGCCCGGCTAACGCTGGTGAATGGGCCGCCGTAATGACTGCAGCGGGGCTTAGCGGAGCTCCGCTGTCGACCTGGCTGTGCCAGGAGCCCAGCGGCAACCTCGCCGATTCGCTTGCTGCCGGCAACACGCTAACGGTTGCGGGCGGATCATGGGCATACCGGCAGCCGGTTGCAGGATGGTCGCGGCTGGCGATCACGGTGCCGGATGCGGCAGCTAACCACAATGCCCAAAATAGCACTACTGTGCCAGATGCTCTACTAAGCAGCCTGCTGATGATGCTGTATGTGCTATTCCCGGGCGTCGCTCCTGCGGGAACCCGGAGGCTCGCGCGCTTCGATAGCACGTCGTCTGCGTTTGTTGCACTCACATCAGCGCCAATCGTGCAGTGCGTCACCCAGGGTGTTGGTGGGACTACAGCGAGCGGCACGAGTAGCCCGCTATCCGTTGTAAGGCCGGTCGTGCTCGCCGTCAATCGTACGGCGAACACCGCCAAGGTCTATACCGATC
>JADGRB010000345.1 GCA_017881315.1 Pseudomonadota bacterium | reverse complement strand
CCGTCACCGGCGGCCACCGAAACGCTGGCGCTCCTGCGCGCGCACTACCGGACCGGGCAGCCGCTGGCGGCCGCGTTCGCCGGCCTGCTGGGCGCGCTCTTCGCCGAAGAGGGTCTGCTGATCCTCGACCCGAGGGTGGCGCCGATCGCGACGCTGGCCGCGCCCATCTACCGCGCGGCGATCGACGGCGCGCAGGCGATCGAGCGGCGGCTCGAAGAGCGGCGCGACGCGCTCGACGCCGCCGGATTCGACGAGCAGATCCCCGCGCGGCCAGGCTGCGCGCTGGTCTTCTTTCACCGCGTTTCCGCTCTTGGACCCCGCTTCCGGCTCGCGCGGCAACCCCCCGGCGGTCGCGCGCCCGACGATGGCTGGGCGCTCTCCGGCTGCGACGAGATCGTGCCCGGCGAGCTGGTCGCCGAGGCGCTCGCGCGCGATCCGCTCCGATTCTCGACCTCGGCCCTGCTCCGCCCGATCGTCCAGGACACGCTGCTGCCCACCGCGGCCTACGTGGGAGGTCCCGCCGAGGTCAGCTACTTCGCGCAGCTCGGGCCGCTCTACGATCACTTCCAGCTGGCACCGCCGCTGATCGTCCCGCGCGCGCGGTTCCGCTGTCTCGACGCCCACAGCCGCCGATTGCTGTCCGAGCTGTCGCTCTCGCCGGACGATCTGGCACGCCCGCGGGCCGAGCTCGTGGCGAGGCTTCCCGCCGCGCGTCCGCCCGGGGCGCCCGATCCGGCCGCGCTGGCCGGCCGCGCCCGCGATGAGATCGTGCCCCGGGTCGCCGAGCTCGCCGACGCCATCGCCGCCGCGCTCCCCGCCGACCAGAACCTGGCCCGCGCCGCCGCCCGAACGCGGGCCACCGTCAAGGTCGCGCTCGATCGCCTGACCAATCGCTACGCGCGCCAGCTGGCGGAACGCGACGGCGTCGCGCTCGCCAGGCTCGGCCGTCTCGAAGCCGCGCTCGCCCCCGGGGGCCACCCGCAGGAGCGCGTCTACGCCTGGCCGTGGCTGGCTGGCCGGCACGGTCCGGCGGCGCTGAAGCGCGCCGTGTTCGATCGCCTGACCCTCGAGGGACCCTTTTCTGCGGCCGTGCGGGACATCGATCTATGAGCGCGCCCAGGTCGGAGACCCTGCGGGTGGGCGTGGTCTGCTTCTCGACCTTCGGCGGCAGCGGCGTGGTCGCCGCCGAGATCGCCACCTCGCTGGCCGGCCGCGGCCACGCCGTGCACGTGTTCAGCGACGACGTTCCCGGCCGCCTCGATCCGACGCGCCCCAACCTCACCTTTCACCCGGTGGTGCCGCGCGCCTACCCGCCACTCACCCACACGCTCTACCCGCTGGCGCTGACCTCCAAGATCGTCGAGGTGTCGCGGCGCCAACCGCTCGACCTCATTCACGCGCACTACGCCCTCCCCCACGCCACCAGCGCCTATCTGGCGCGCGCGCTGCTGGCCACCGAGACGCCCGGCGCGCTGCCAAAACTGGTCACCACGCTTCACGGCACCGACATCACCCTGGTCGGCAGTGACCCGAGCTTCCTGCCGCTCACCCGGTTCTCGATCCTGGCCAGCGACGCGGTCACCACGCCCTCGGCCTGGCTGGCCGCCGCCACGCACGAGAAGCTCGACGTCCCACCCGACTTCGCGATCGACGTCGTCCCGAATTTCGTCGACACCGTTAGGTTCAGTCCGGACCCGCCGCAGACCACGCCGACAGCCACGTCGACCCCGACGTCGACGTTGGTCCACGTCTCGAACTTCCGTCCGCTCAAGCGCGTCGACGACGTGGTTCGCATCTTCGCCCGCGTGCGCGCCGCGGGACCGGCTCGACTCCGACTGATCGGCGACGGGCCAGAGCGGCCGCGCATCGAAGCGCAGATCGCGGCGCTCGGTCTGACGTCCGAGGTCGAATTTCTGGGCGAACGGATCGACCTGCCGGCGGTCTTGCGCGACGGCGCCCTCTTCTTGCTCCCCAGCGAGACGGAGAGCTTCGGCCTGGCGGCCCTCGAAGCCATGGCCTGTGGCCTGCCGGTCGTCGCCTCCGCGGTGGGGGGTCTCCCCGAAGTGGTGGTGGACGGCGAAACCGGTTACCTGCGGCCCGTCGGCGACGTCGAGGCGATGGCCGTCTGCGCGCGCCGCCTGCTCGACGACCAGCCGCTTCGCCGCCGCATGGGCGCCGCGGCCCGCGGGCGCGCCCAGACCCAGTTCCGCGTCGAGCCCGCCGTCGAGCGCTACGTGGAGATCTACCGGCGCGTCCTGGGCTGACCGGCGCCGCGCGCGATCGCGCCTACCCCTTCTTCTTCCACTCGGCCAGCGTCTTCTTCATCTCGGGCTCGAGGAAGAAGCCTTCGGACTTCTTCCCCATCTCATAGGCGCGATCGCCCTGCGTCCGCGCGTCCTTGAGGTTCCCCTTGGCGGCCAGCAGCTCGGCCTTGATCCAGACGTTGAACCAGTCCTCCTTCAACGCCAGCGACTGATCGATGTACTTCATCCCGGCGTCGTAGTCCTTCTTGGTCTCCAGCATGTAGCGCGCGGCGTTCGCGTAGGTGCGCCAGGTGCCGTCGATGGCGGCCGTGATGTTGCCCGTCACCTGCGCGGCTGTCCCGACGGTGATCGGGATCGGCAGGCGCAGCTTGTCCCACTCCAGATCCAGCGAGGCCTTGTCGTCGGTGAAGTCGGTGACGAGGTAGGCGAGTCGCTCGCGGAAGGGCGCCGCCTTGGGTGAAACCTGGACGCGCAGGAGATCGTCGGCCTGTTTGTAGTCGCGGCCGGTGCCGGCCTGATCGCCCCGCTTGTTGAGGATCACCGTCCAGGCCGACTTGGTCGGGATCACGAAGAAGGCGTAGGTCCCGGCCGGGACTGGCTTGCCAGCGAAGGTGACGTCTCGGCTGAAGGTCACCTTGGTGGCCTGGTTCGCGCCGGCCCGCCACATCTGATCGTAGGGGACGACGCCGCCCCAGATCTTGCGGCCCTTCACGCCGGGGCTGCTGTAGTCGACGGTGATGTCGGTGAGGCCGACGGTCTGCACGACCTTCGCGAACGGGCTGGGACGCGGCAGATCGAGATCGGCGCGGGCGAGGCCGGCGGCGCAGCAGAGGAAGAAGATCGACGACGAGAGGCGGGTGAGGTTCGACATGGCGGCGAACGTTACGGGGCCACGCGCCGGCGCGCAACATCCGTGCGGAAGACCGGCGAAGACTCCGGGGTGAGCTGACGCGTGGGCCCCCGGGGTCGGGCCAGCTGCCGAGCCGGCCTGTGGGCTCCGGCTGAGCTGCGGCGCGGTCTCCGGATGGGCTGGGTGCGCCCGGGCCCACTTTTCGGATTTCTGCTGACATTCCCACACTATCTGTTGCAATAATCATTAAGTTAGAATACATATTTAAGTGCTTCAAACAGTCAGACGACGGGATAAGCATTGATTTCATGGGCGGCCGGGCAGGCCGCGAAACTTGGGGGGAGCTCGAGCGTTTCAAATGTCGGTCATCGATGATCTTGGTGAGGAGGAGATGAAGGTTCACCGGCAGGCCCGGGGAAACGTTGCGCCCAAGCCGCGTAGCGTTCCACTGGTGCACCTGCCGACCTGGAGTCGTCTGAACGTCGCGACCAAGCAGTGGGCGATCGGGGGTCACGGTGGCGATTTCTTCGAGGTGATCCAGCAGCGCGACGGACGGGTGACCACGGTGATGGCCGACGTCTGCGGGAACGGCCCCAGCGCCGCCGCGCCGGTGGCAAATCTGCGCTGGATCTTGCGGCAGCAGATCGCCAGCGGGGGATCGCCGGGCACGGTGCTCGCGACGCTCAACGATTGGCTTATCCACCAGAAGGCCGACGACCGCTTCGTCACCGCCGTCTGCGTGCGCATCGACGTCGTCGGCGGGCGGGCGGAGATCGCCAGCGCCGGACACCTCGGCCCGTTCGTGAAACGCGCGAGCGGCCGCGCGGAGGAGCTGCCGTGCGCGGCGGGTCTCGCGCTCGGGATCTTGGGGGGTCAAACCTACCGGGAGACCTCGGTCGATCTCGCGCCGGAGGACGCGGTCGTGATGGTCACCGACGGGATCACCGATCGACTGGCGAGCGCCGACGATCCGCTCGGCCAGCAGGGTCTCATCACGCGGCTCGGTCGCGCCCGCCTCGGAACGGAGAGCATTTGCGCCGCTCTGCTGGGGCCGGACATTCGCGCCCAGGACGCGACGGTGGTCGTCATGCAGATGCCCCGACGCCACCGGCGCACGACTCCGGTCGCGAACATCGGCTGACCTCGGCGGGCTTTCGTTGGCGGAAGCGCCAACTCGGTTGACGGACGGTCGCTCTTGGCTGGCGATCTAATGGGGGTTTGCTGGGCGCTCGCCTTGCACTGCGACGAGCGGGAAACCGATGAGTCGGGCGTCATACTCGAGCCCCTTGCTGGTGGCGCTGCTGGCGACCGGCTGCGGCGACGCGACGCTGGCGCCGCCGGTCTGCGGCGACGGGGCTTGCGGCTCGGAAGAGACGGTGATCTGGAAGGTGGTGACCGCCTCCTACGACGACGATCTCGACATCCTCCTCGTCGTCGACGACACGAGCGCGATCGCCGGCGAGGAGACGGCGCTCGCGGCGGCCTATCCGCAGATCGCGCAGATCCTCCAGGGCCTACCCGGCGGGCTGTCATCGATTCATCTCGGCGTCGTCGCCGCCTCGGTCGACTCGCCGCCGTCGTGCGACGTCGCGGCCGGCGGACCGCCCCGGACGCTGGCAAGCGCGTGCGGAGTGACGAACACGGCCGCGAACCAGTTCCTGACGACCACCGCCTGCGGCCACAAGCCGAGCTTCAGCGGATCGCTCGCGGACGCGCTGTCGTGCTTGGGCGATCTCGGCACGACGGGGTGCGCGCCGGCGCAGCCGCTCACTGTCGCGCGCGAAATCCTGGAAGCCTCATCCGTTGCAGGCTCAGGTTGGACCGGCTTCCTAAGGCCGACGGCATATCTTCTCTTGATCTTCGTCGCCGCACAGGATGACGCTTCCGGCCCGGCGGACGATCTCACGGACGTCACGGCGTTCACCTCCTACGTGCGTGGTCTCAAGGGCGATCCTCGGTATCAGATCTTCGTATCGGCGATCGCCCCATCGGCGACCTGCGCCAGTGGGCCGACAATCGCGGCGCCTCGTTTATCGGCGTTCGTCTCGGCATTCGGA
>JADGRB010000104.1 GCA_017881315.1 Pseudomonadota bacterium | reverse complement strand
TGCCGGGTCGACCTCGACCTCCAGATCCTGGACCCGCTGCACCCAGGCGACGACTTCGATCGCACCGGCGGCCGCCAGCGCCTTGCGCGCCAGCACCCCGGCCGCCACGCGGCCGACGGTCTCGCGCGCGCTGGCGCGGCCGCCCCCTTGCCAGGCGCGGATGCCGTACTTCGCCTTGGTGGTGAAATCGGCGTGCGAGGGGCGGAACTTGGTCCGCATCTCTTCGTAGTCGCCGCCGCGTGTGTCGCTGTTGCGGACCAGCATCGCGATCGGCGTCCCCAGCGTCAGACCCTCGTGTACCCCCGACAGGATCTCGACCTCGTCGGGCTCGCGCCGCTGGGTGGTGATCGCGCTCTGACCCGGACGCCGGCGATCCAGCTCCACCTGGATCTCGGCGGTCGTGATGGGCAGCCGCGGCGGACAGCCGTCTACCACCACGCCCACGCCGGGCCCATGCGACTCCCCGAAGGTCGTCACCCGAAACATCGTTCCGAACGTGTTGCCGCCCATGTCGTCAGCGTCCCGGTAGGTGGTCGATCATGCCACGGTGCATGGATTGTCCGGCCAGCATGAACAGCCGGCCTTTCTCCTCCTCGATCTGGAGGATCCGATCGCCGGCGGTGCGGTAGCGCCACAGCTGCGCCCGGCCGGCGGTGCGCTCCGGCACGTCGCCCTTGATCTCGAGCGCGGCGCGCCCCGCCAGACGGAGCACGTAGGAAAGGCCGTGGTAGCTGATGCTCTCCGGCGGCGGTGGGGAGAGATCCAGGTCTTTGATCTGGCGGAACACCAGCAGGCGATCCTCAAGTGATTCGATCCAGAGCACATCGGCCCCGTCGACGGCGCGCGCCACCGCCGTGGTCTGGCCGGCCATCTGGACCGAGACCAGCCCCTCCACCACGTAGTCGCGCCCGGAGAGGCTCAAGACGTCGTGGATCTGGATCTTCATGGGCAGGGCTGGGCGGGGGGCTTCTTGACGAACGAGATTCGGGCGATTATACGGCCTGCGGTCGACCTTGAAGCTGGAAGTCACACGAGTCATCGACGACGAGGGGCGCGTCGTCCATCCCGAGCGGGAGCCGCAGCTGTCCGCCGACGAGATGCGGCGTCTCTATCGAACCATGCTGCTGGTCCGGATCCTCGACGAGCGGATGATGCGCCTGCGGATGCAGGGACGAATGGGCTTCTACCTCACCTCGCTGGGCGAGGAGGCGACCCACATCGGCGCGGCGCACGCTCTGCACGACTCCGACTGGATCTACCCGGCCTACCGCGAGATCGGGGCGGCCCTCTTTCGTGGCTATCCGCTAAGCACCTTCATGTGTCAGCTCTTCGGCAACTCCGAGGATCCGGTCAAGGGACGTCAGATGCCGGTGCACCACTCGGTCAGGCGGCTCAACTTCGTCTCGGTCAGCTCGCCGGTCGGCTCGCACATCCCGCACGCGGTCGGGACGGCCTGGGCCGCCAAGCTTCAGAAGAGCCAGGACGTGGCGCTGGCCTTCTTCGGCGAGGGCGCCAGCTCGACGCCGATCTTCCACGTGAGCGCCAATTTCGCCGCGCTCTACAAGGTCCCCGCGATCCTGCTTTGCCGAAACAACGGTTGGGCCATTTCCGTGCCCAGCTCTGATCAGACCGCGACGCCGACCTTCGCGCAGAAGGCCATCGCCTACGGGATGCCGGGCGTGCTGGTCGACGGCAACGACATCCTGGCGATGATCCACGTGGTCCGGGAGGCGGCGGAACGCGGGCGGCGGGGCGAAGGGCCGACGTTGATCGAGGCCCGCACCTACCGCCGCGGCGCCCACAGCTCGTCCGACGATCCTTCAAAATATCGCGATCCGGCGGAGCCCAAGGAATGGGAGCGACGCGATCCGATCGACCGCTTTCTCAAGTACGGAACGGCGCGCGGCGTGTTCGATGTGGAGTTCGTGGCGCAAACCCGGCAGGAGATCAACCGCGAGATCGGCGAGGCGCTCGTCTACGCGGAGAATCGCCCGCCCAAACCCCCCCTGCACTCGCTCTTCGAGGACGTTTACGCCGAGGTTCCCCGGCACCTGCGCGAGCAGGCCGCCCTGCTGGAGGCCGAGATCGCCAAGCACGGCGACAAGATCCCGCCCCACGGTTGACCCCTCGGATTGACAAAGTGGGCGGGTCCGGCAAGATTGCGTCGAGCGCCACCGGGGGGAACGGCTAGAAGAAAGGGCACCTCCTTGACGCGACAAAAGAAGCCAGACGAGACGTCGGGCTCCGCCGAGCCGCCCGCCGCGCCGGCAGACGATGCGGCCGCACTGGCGATGGGATCGTTGGTGCACGATCTCAAGAATGTGCTCTCGGCGATCCGCGGGTTCGCCACCGTGATCGGCGAAGACCTCCGTCCGAGCGATCCGGCGCGGGACGACGTCGAGCAGATCTTGACCGCCGTCGATCGTGGCGCCCAGCTGGCGCAGCGCATGCTCGCCTGGCGCAGCTCCGCGCCCACGCCGTCGGCCGGCGTCCCGATCGAGATCACGCTGGAGCGATCGATCGGCTGGACGATGCAGCAGCCCAAGCGCTCGGCGACCATCCTGGTGGTCGAGGACGACGACCTCGTCCGCACCATGACCGTGCGGGTGCTGCAGCGCAATGGCTACGGCACGCTGGAGGCCGCCGACGCCGCCGAGGCCGAGGGTCGGGCCCGCACCCACGTCGTGGGCGTCGATCTGTTGCTGGTGGACATCGGTCTGCCGGTGACGAACGGGCTCGAGCTCGTCGAACGGCTCAAGCAGCACTGGCCGGCCGCGAAGATTCTCTTCATGAGCGCGTTCACCCGGACGGCGCTGGCGGAGCAGGGGATCCTGCCCGGGAGCGGCTTCCTCGAGAAGCCGTTCGCGCCGGTGACCCTGATCGAGCGGATCGAGACGATTCTGGCGCCCGGCAGCTCGTAGTGGCTCAGCGGCCCGTGTCGGCGTCGACGTCGAGCTCGGCGATGATCTGCGCGATGCGTCCTTCGACCAGCGTCTGAATTTCGGCCAGCCGTTTGGGGCTGTCGGCCTCGAAGCGCAAGACCAGGACGGGCCCGGTGTTCGACGCCCGCGCCAGGCCCCAGCCGACGGTCTGGCCATTTTCCTGGAACGTCATGCGCACGCCGTCGATGTCGACCACCGGGTGGCGCTCGCGGAACCAGGCGGTGGCGCGGCGCACGACCTCGAACTTCAGATCGTCGGGGCAGGGCATCCGGATCTCGGGCGTGTTGTGCAGAACCGGCAGCGTGTCGTAGAGCTCGGCCAGCGTCTGGGGCGAGCGGGTGAGCTGCTCCACCAGGCGCAGGCCGGCGTAGACCGCGTCGTCGAAGCCGAACCAGCGATCGGCGAAGAACATGTGCCCCGACATCTCGCCGGCCAGCACCGCCTTCTCCTCCTTCATCTTGGCCTTGATGAGCGAGTGGCCCACCTTCCACATGATGGCGTGGCCGCCCTGGGCCGCGATGTCGTCGAAGAGCGCCTGGCTGCACTTGACCTCGCTGACGAAGGTGGCGCCCGGCTGCTTCTTCAGGATCTCCCGCGCGAAGAGCATCACCAGCTGGTCGCCCCAGATGATCCGCCCGCGACCGTCGACGGCGCCGATCCGATCGGCGTCGCCGTCGAGCGCGATCCCCACCTCGGCGCCGGTCGCCGCGACGCGCGCGATCAGATCGGCCAGGTTCGCGGGGACGGTGGGGTCGGGGTGGTGGTTCGGAAAGCGGCCGTCCGGCTCGCAGTAGATCGCCTCGGTGTCGATGCCGAGCTTGCGCAGGATCGGGAGCACGGCGAGGCCGCCGGTGCCGTTGCCCCCGTCGACCACGACCTTGAACCGTCGCGGCCCGAGCTGGATGTTGTCGGCGATGTAGTCGACGTAGTCCTTGAGGATGTCGTGGTCGGTGCCGCGGCCGGGCGCGACGGCGGTGCGGGCGTCGCGCCGTAAGGTCCGGTCGCGCAGCTTCTGGATCTCGGCGCCGTAGATGGTGGTCTTGCCGGAGACGATCTTGAAGCCATTGTCCTCGCCCGGGTTGTGGCTGGCGGTGATCATGACGCCGCCGTCGACCTTCAGGTGAAACACCGAGAAGTAGAGCGCGGGCGAGTGAACGACGCCGATGTCGATGACGTCGAGGCCGGCCGCCAGGAGCTCACGCTTGATCGTGGCGTGGATGCGCGGCGAGGAGAGCCGACAATCGCGACCCAGCGTGATGCGACGCGCGCCGGTGTCGGCCAGGTAGGCCCCCATCGCGCGTCCCAGATCGGTCACGAAATCGTCGGGGAAATCGCTCTCCGCGTTGCCGCGGATGTCGTACTCGCGAAACACTCTGGGGTTCATCGCCGCTCCCTGGAAAGCTTGCCTCACAGCAGATCGTGGCGACCCGCCTTCTTGGCGGCCTCCACGATCTGTCGAACATCCTGGGCACGATCCTTGGGGATGACCAGGATCGCGTCGCGGGTGGCCACCACCACCAGATCCCGTACGCCGACCACGCCCACGTAGGGCGCGCCCTCGTCGGCGACGATGATGTTGCCGTCGCCGTCGATCAAGGTCGCGCCGCCCAGCACCACGTTGCCGCGGAGATCCGGCGGGCGCACGGCGGTGAGCGCCGCCCAGCTCCCGACATCGTTCCAGCCAAATTCCCCCGGGACGACCCGCAGCCCGGTCGCCTTTTCCATGATGCCGTGGTCGATCGAGATCGCGGGCGCGTCGGGATACCGCGCCTCGATCACCTTCTTCAGCTCGTCAGCGCCGCCCGCTGCGACCGCAGCGTCGAGCAGCGCGGCCAGAGCGGGCAGGTGCCGCCGCGTCTCCTCGAACATGCGGCGCGCGGTCAGGAAGAACATCCCCGAGTTCCACAGGTAGTCTCCGGAGGCGAGGTACCCTTCGGCGGTCTGCCGGTCGGGCTTCTCGACGAAGCCGCCCACCGCGTGGACCGGATCGGCGGCCGTGCGGGGCAGCCGCTCGCCCAGCCGGATATAGCCGAAACCGGTCTCGGCGTGGGTGGGGCGGATGCCGATGGTGACGATCGTTTCGCGCGCCTCCGCGCACGCGAGGCGCACCAGCCTGCCGAACGACTCTTCGTCGCCGATGAACGGATCGGCGGGAAACACCGCGATCACGGCGTCGGGCCCGGCCAGCCGGGCGGCCACCACGGCGCCCAGCCCCACCGCGGCCGCGGTGTTGCGGGGCATCGGCTCGGCCACGATGTTGGCGGCCGGCAGGTCGGGAATCGCCGTACGGATCGCCTCCTCTTGATCGGCGGCCGTCACCACCAGGGTCCGTTCGACGCCGAAGAACGCCTGCGCGCGCCGCACGGCCGCCGCCAGCAGCGACTCGCTGCCGCCCAGCGCCAGCAGCTGCTTGGGGCGCGCGCGCCGACTGGAGGGCCACAGCCGTGTTCCAGCCCCACCCCCCAAGATCACGGCGAAGGCGGCCTCTGCCGTTTTCTCCGCTGGATTCATTCGCGGCGCACTCTAGCAGACCGCGGACCCCATGATAGTCTTCCGTGGTGCGGGCGGGTGAGGACACCTTGCGTCGCTCGATCGCGTCGGCGATCGACGGGCGAGTCAAAGCGCGGCTGCGTGTGGAGCTGGCCGAGGTGGTGCGGGGCCATGACGCCGCGTCCGCCCGCGACGAGCTCGATCATGCCGCGCGGGAAGGGGGCGCGACGCCGGCCTTGCTGTCGGCCGCGCTCAGCCTCGCGCGCACCATGCCGCCCGCCGATCGCGTGGCGTTCATCGGGAACCTGGGGAACCTGGCGAAGGCGGACGGGAAGACCCCGCTGCCGATCCTGCTGTCGGCGCTGGCGGATGCGCAGCTCGGCGCCGACCGGCCGCGCGAGGCCGCGCTCACCTGGCTGGGGCTGGCGCGCGACGAACGCGTGCCGGTGCACCACCGTCGGGCGGCCGCCCGACGGGCCGTGAAGCTCGCGCCCCGCCTGGAGCCGGCGGAGGCCCGGGCGGCCCTAACCGTGGCGGCCGAGCTCGCGACCGGCAAGCCCCGCCAGGAGCTTCTGCGACGCGCCCGCTCTTTGCCGGGCGGGGCGTCGTCCGGCGAGGCGCGGGATGCGGGGCGCGGCGGGCGGAAGAATGGCGAGGCGGCCCCGCCGGGACCGGTGCGCGCCCCGGCGGTCCGGGCCCGCCCGAGCAAATCACGGGCGTCGCCCAAGCCGGTGGCGGTTCTCGACAGCGCGCTCGGCGAGGCGCGCGCCGGTCACGCGAACCGCGCGCGACGCCTGGGCGAGGAGGCGATTCGTTCTTCGGCGCCAGGTGCGGAGCTGGCCGCCCGGGTGGGTGCGCTCGACACGGCGTTGCGCGAGGGTGGGTTCCTGAAGGATGCGCTTCGGTTGCGGCGCACGCATCTGGAGGCGCTCGACCGAGAGGCGGCGCGCCCGGCGTTGCTGGCGCTGGCGCTGGAGGCGGAGGAGGCGGGGCTGGGCGCGCTGGCCGCCGATTGGCGTGCCGACGTGGGCGCCGCGCGGACGGCGCCGCGGGTCGACGCCTCGTCGCCGACGACGCCGGCCGAGCACTATCTGGCCGCCCAGCGCCTGCTGGCGCAGGACGGTCCCGACGCGGCGCCGGCGCAGGTGCTCGCGCTCCTCGAGAAGGCGCTCGCGGGGCACCCGGGCGCCGACGCCGCGCTGGCGCTGTCGGAGAAGATCGCGGCGCGGATCTCGGATCACACCGGCCAGAGCGATCGGCGCGCGCGCGACGCGGTCGCGCTCGACCTGCTGCGCGCCGCGCACGCCGCGGAGTACGAGCCGTTACGGCGGGCGCGCCTCGGTCGGCGCCTGGCCGAGACGCTCGAGACCCGCGGCGACGTGATCGGGGCGGTGGCGGTGCTCGAAAGCGCGCTCGGCGAGGCGGCCCCCGGTGAAGGGGGGCGGGTGCGCGCCGAGCGGGCGCGCCTGCTCCGAACCCTGGGTCGGTCGCGCGAGCTGGCCGCGGCGCTCGAGAAGGACGCCGGCGCTCTGGACGGCGACGCGCGCCTGGCCGTTCTGGCCGAGCACGCGACGCTGCTCGAGGTGGCCGGAGAGGCCGAAAAGGCGCTGGATGTGCGGTTGATGGCGCTGGCGGAATTTCCGGGCGCGCTCCCGGTGCTCGACGAGGCCCGCCGCCGCCTGGAGGCGACCGGCCGCGCCTCGGAGTCCCTGACGCTCGCGATCGCCGCGCTCGATCACACCACGGATTCCGAGCCGCGCCGCCAGCTCTTGCGCGACGTCGCAACCCTCACCGAGAAGGCCGGCGCCAACGCCAACCCGGTCGACGCGGCCAACGCCTGGCTCGCGGTCATCGAGGTCGATCCGCTCGACACCCACGCCGCCGCGGCGGCCGAGCGCTTCTTGGTCGCCACGGGCGATTGGGAGCGTTGCGCCGATCTTCTGGCCTGGTCGGTGGCCCGCGCCGGCGCCGAGACCGGGGCGGCACCCGAGGTCAGACAGACCCGAGCGGCGCTGTTGTGGCGGCTGGCCGAGCTGCGTCGCGCCCGGCTCGGGCAGACCGACGAGGCGCTCCGCCTCTACGCCGATCTCGGCTCCGCGGGCGGGTCGCTGCTGGGACCGCTCAACGATCCCCCCGCGCTGGCCGCCGTCGTGCAACGCGATCCCACGCTGGCGGTGGAGACGGCCCGCGCGATCGTCGCCCCCTCGCCGGCCGATCGCTCTCGGGCCCTGCTCGATCGGGCCATCTTGCTGGCCGAGCGCGGGCGCCGCGAAGACGCCGAGCGAGACGCGCTGGCGGCCGTCGATCTGGATCCGCGCAACATGGATGCGCTCGCCGTGCTCGAGAATATGTACGAAGGGCCGGCGCGGGCGCGGTTGCTGGCCGACGAGCTCGGGCGGCGGGCCGCCAAGCTCGGTCCCCCGATCGCGGCGCCGCTCTTTTACGGGCGGGGACGGGCGGCGGCGCGCGCGGGCGACAACGCCGCCGCGCGCGAAGCCTACCGCCGCGCGATGTCGCTGGATCCCACGCTGGCCGAGCCGATCGCGGCACTGGGCGCGCTGGCGTCCCGGGAGGGAGACTGGACCGAGGTCGCCGCGCTCCTGGAGAGCGAGGTCGGGCTCGCGACCTCCCCGGCGCGCAAAGGCGCGCTCCTGCTCGAGCTGGCGGTCGTCTACGGCGACCGCCTCGGCAATCCGGCCCGGGCCGTTTCGTTGCTGGAAACCGCCGCCACCCATTTTCGCGACGAGCCGCGGATCTTCGACCTGGGCGCGCGCTTCAATCTGGCGGCCGGGAACTGGCAGGCGGCGGCGGAGGCGCTGGACCAGATCGCCGCGCGGAACGCGACCATCGCCGGGGCGGCGGAGCGCTACTTTGCGGTCGGTGCGGCTGCCGAGGCGGCCGGTGAGATCGATCGGGCGCTGACCCTGTATTCGAGGTCCTATTCCCGCGACAGCTCGTTCCGGCCGACCTTGGAACGATTGAGCGCGATCTGCTTCGAGCGCGGGCAATGGGACAATGCCTGGAAGGCGACCGAGGCGTTGCTCGAACGACACGGGGCCGCGCTGCCGCCCGAGGAGCGGGCCACCGCGCTGGCCCGCTCGATGCTGGCGGACTTGCATCTCGGTCAACGGGCGACCGCGATCGCGAAGCTGGGAGAGATCGTGACGCGCGGTCCGTCGTATTCGCCGGAGGCCGGCATTCGCGACGTCGCCGAGAGCTGGGCGGGCATGCACCTCGAGCCGCGCCTGCTGGTGGGCCTCGAGGCGAGGCGGCACGAGCGGGCTCTGCGGCGCGCGCGGGAGGTGGTGGCGCTCACCGAGGGGGAAACCAGCCTGGCCCGCCGCCAGGCGCTCGAAGTGCTGGGGGCGCTCGCGGTCGCCGACGGGCGTTGGGAAGAGGCGCTGGTGGCGCTCGAGCCCCTGGCGGGCGATCCCGCTTTCGAGCCCGAACGGCGCGCGCTGTTCCTGATGGCCGCCGGGGACGTCATGGCCCGCCGCTATGGCGATGTCGAGGTGGCCGAGCCGTTCTATGATCGGGCTCGGACGCTCTGGCCCGGCAATCCCCGCTTCGCCCGTCCGCCCGAGAAGTCGTCCCGTTAACGACGGCTGAAACCGTTCCCCCGTCGGAACGGCAATGTTTTGATTGGAGGCGCGGGGCCGTGCTACAACGCGGCTTCATTCAGCCAAACAGCTGTCCAAAAGTCCCCCAGAAAGGAACGTTCGAATGAGATACCTCCGGAAACTATTGGTCGTCGCGTTGCTCTCGGGAGGGCTCGCGCTTGCCGCGGGTACGAGCGGGTGCAGCAGCGACAACAACAATCCGACCGGCGGAGGAGGCACCGGCGGGGGAACCGCAGGCGCGGCCGGCGGTGCGAGTGGGGGTACGGCCGGAGCCGGTGGCGGCGCGGCGGGCGCATCGGGCGGCGCGGCGGGTGGCGCGGCTGGCCGCGCGGGCTAACGCGCGATCGCGACAACGAAACCCGAGAACGAAACAAAGGCGCCCGCTTCGGAATTTCCGAGGCGGGCGTTTTTACTGTTTCCAACCCTTGACAATGGCGCCAACCACCGTGACGGCAAAGGCGCGGCCTTTGAAATAGGCGTCGATCGCTTCTTTGGTGAAAAAGAAGGCATCCTGCATTTCTTCTCCTTTGCCGGAGAGCTCCTTCCAGCGCACGAGCGGGCCCAATTCGACGAGCGGCGCAAAGAAGAACTCGCGGGCGCTCTTGAAGAGAATTTCCCAGCGTTCGACCACGATCGCGATCTTGGTGAGCCCGGCGCTCTCCAACCAACCCGTGACGGCGGCGCCGTCCGGAAGGGCGGCGATGTGGTGGTCGAGCGCCGACAAGCTTGCCTGCTTTCCACCTTCGCGAAGGACGTCCCGGAAGAGATCGAAGAACTCGGCCCAGGTGCCGCGCAGGGGCGCGCTCAGGATCAGCTGGCCCCCTGGGGTGAGCACCCGCGCCGCCTCCTTGACCGCGGCGGCCGGATCGGCGGCGTTGGCGATGGCCAGGTTCGAGACGACCAGCTCGGCGGCCTGGTCGTCGACGGGGAGCGCGCGCGGGATGCCGGGGCGCGCCACCAGCGCGACCGGCGCGTGCGCGGTGCTGTCGGCCTCTATCTTCGCGCGGGCCTCCGCGATGAAGGCGGGGGCTTCATCGAGCGCGGTCAGATGGCCATCTCGACCGAGCCGCCGGGCCAGCGCTCGGGTGAGATGCCCAGTGGCGCAGCCCACCTCGACGGCGCGCGTTCCGGGGCGAAGATCGATCTCGCGCAGAATCATCGAGGCGAACCGCGCCGCGTACGCGGGAAGAACCTCGTCGTCGTAGACCTTCGCCAGCCGGGCCTGCTTCTCCGCCGGCGTCACGTCGGGTCTTTCTTGGGGGGGTCTGGCTTGGGTGGGTTTGGCCCGGGAGGGTTTGGCTTCCAACCGCGGACGGGGCCGAGCGGGCGGCTGGCCCCCGGATAGAGGCCCGCGACGTAGCGGCAGGTGAGCAGATAGAGCGCCGACGAGATCCGGTTGAGCGCGTAAGCCAGGTCCGCCCGCGCCGGGGGCGCGGTGATGAGCCCGCCGGCCGGCGGGAACGCGATCAGCGTCGCGACCTCGGCCTCGCGGGCGATCGCCCGGGCCATCGTCAACTTCGCGACCACCGGTCCCTGGCGCACGTCCGGATACATGAACGGCACCCCGTAGAGCTCCTGGGTGTGGTGGGTGGCGTCGCGAATCTCGTCGGCGCCCATGCCGAATAGCACCGGGGCCGGCACCGCGCGTCCGGTCACCTCCGCGCCGACGAGGTCGCGCGAAAGCTCCAGGATCTCGCCCAGCTCGCCGACCAGCCCGGCCGCCCCGTCGGTGTCGGCGGCGACCTGCGCGTCGAGCAGGGCCGATTGCAGCAGATCCAGCTTGCCGCGCGCCACGATGCGCGGGTGGGTCTTGGGGACCAGCGAGGCGTCGTCGCGGAGATGGGTCAGGTGATCGGGTTTCTCGGCAAAACGCTCACCGGTGTCGAGCGCGGCAAAACGTCCGCCGCTCCCAGCCGCAGGCGGCCTGGCGCCGAGGGCCTCGCCCGCGCCCCGCGCGGCGCCGCGACCGAGCGGGGCGCCGCAGACATCGACGATGGCGGCGGCGAAGGCCCGCGCGGCCGCTTCGCAGGCGGGCAGATCGCCGCTCAGGTACCCGCCACCGAAGTTGGTCTCCGACGGTGGCCCGAACCACTTGGCGAGCCGGACCTGGCCCGCCTTGCACGCGGCGTCCAGCGCCACCACCGATTCCAGCGGCGGCGCGATCAGATAGGCGAGGGCGCTGCCGACCTCGACGTCGGCGAGCGGCGCCAGGTAGCGGCCGATCGAGGCGATGACGTGGGGAAAGAAGGCGACCGGTCGGGTCGGATCGGCGGCGGTCGCGATCGCATAAAACCAGGCTTCGGTCTCGAGGTAGGCCAGGCAGGCGTCGAGCGCGGCGTCGATCTCGGCCGGATCGCGCGCGGCGTAGATGCCGATGCACTCGCCGGAGAGCGGCCCGGACGGGTGCGCGGCGCCCGCGTAGAACGACTTCGCGTACACCACATCGGCGGGCGAGGCCTTGGTCCCCTGATCGAGCGATGCGTAGAGCGCGTCGTCGGAGGTGGCGGTCACGATCCCGAGCGCGCGCCGTCCCGCCGGCAGCCCCAGCGCGCGCGCCAGCTCGTCGGCCGCGTCCGGGATGGTGCGGACGGCCAGCGCGCGCGGCTTGATCGGTTGAAGGTCCAGCTTCACGGCCCGTTCACGCGCCGCTCGAGGCGACGCCCGATTTCTTTTCGCGCAGGATGCGCTCGATCGCGCCGGCCGCGTCGCGGGCGGCGTCCGCGGGGGCGCGGCCGCGCGGGTTGATGTTCGAGATCACCTCGCGATCGGCGTCGGTGGCGCCGGTCGCCGGCTGGTAGATGTAATAGGCCGACATCGAATCGGCAAAACCCAGCCCCGGACGTTCGCCGCACACGAACAGCGCCGCCTGCGCGCCGCAGAGGCGGGCGATCTCGTCCATGATCTTGACCCGGGAGCGGCGGACGAAGAAGGGCGGCGCGTACGCGATCCCGCGCGCCGCCAGCGCGGCGATGAGCGCGCCGTGGAACTCGCGCAGATGCTGGTTGAGCGCGGTCGCCGACAGACCGTCGCCGTAGATGACGACCAACGTGGGCGCGCGAGGGATCCGCTTGCCGAGCTCCGCGCGCGCTTCGTCGGAGAGCGCGCGTCCCAGATCCGGGCGCTGCAGGAAGATGGCCTTGTCCGGCGCGCGCGAGGTGAGCTCGAAGAGACCGAGCTCGGCCAGCAGCGCCGGATCGACGTCGGAGATCACGGCGTCTTTGGCGGCCGCATGATCCGCGCGGAAGCGGAGCATGGTGTTGGTCTGGTAGCGGGTGCCGGTGCGGCCGACGGCGACCCGCGCGGGCGTCGACGCCAGGATCCCCGGCATCACGCGCGGGTCGTAGGGCTCGCCGAGGTTGACGCCCCGATCGGGGGCGAGCAGCAGCGCGCCGGCGCTCTCGATTTCGCGCGCGGCGGCCTTTTCGGCGCCCAGCTCGCGGGCCAGCGTTTCGCGAACCAGCGCCTCGACGCGCGCGCGATCGACCGTCGGCCGCGCGGGCGCGCGAAACGACGAGGCGACGGCGGGCGACGGACGATCGGTTGGTGTCTTCATCTCTTCTATCCAAACAGGCTCGGGTCGCCCGCGCGGGCGGTCAGCTTGCCGTCGCGCATGATCCCCATCTCTTCCAGCCAGCCCTCGAACTCGGGTGCGGGCCGGTAGGCGAAGAGCTGCCTCAGCGTCGCGTCGTCGTGAAACGAGGTCGACTGGTAGTTCAGCATCACGTCGTCGCCCATCGGCAGGCCCATGAAGAAGTTGCAGCCCGCCGCGCTGAGCAGCACCTCCAGGTTCTCGAGATCGTTCTGATCGGCGTCGGCGTGGTTGGTGTAGCAGGCGTCGCAGCCCATCGAGATGCCGTGAAACTTCCCCATGAAGTGGTCTTCCAGGCCGGCGCGCGTGATCTGGCGGGCGTCGTAGAGATACTCGGGGCCGATGAAGCCGACCACCGTGTTGACCAGGAACGGCTGGTAGTGGCGCGCCAGGCCATAGTTGCGCGCCTCCAGCGTCATCTGATCGGCCCCTTCGTGCGCGTCGGCGGAGAGCGCGGAGCCCTGGCCGGTCTCGAAGTACATCACGTTGGGGCCCTGCGCCTGCCCGAGCTTGAGCGTCATGTCGTGCGCCTCGTCGAGCAGCGGCAGCGTCACGCCAAAGCTGCGCAGCGCTTTCTCGGTCCCGGCGATCGACTGGAACATCAGGCCGAGCTGCGCGCCGGCCTCGAGCGCCTTCATCTGCGTGGTCACGTGCGCCAGGCAGCAGTTCTGGGTCGGGATCCGCCACTGGCGCATGAAGTCGCCGGTGGCGTTCAAGATCGCGGCGGTCTTCTCCGGGTTGTCGGTGACCGGGTTGACGCCGATGACGGCGTCGCCGACGCCGTAGGAGAGCCCTTCGCGCATCGAGGCCAGGATCCCGTCGATCGAATCGGAGGGGTGGTTGGGCTGCAGGCGGACCGAGAGGCGGCCCGTCAATCCGACGGTGTTGGTGGCGTGGACCACCACTCTGATTTTGCGCGCGGCGCAGATCAGATCGAGGTTGGTCATCAGCTTGGCGCAGGCGGCGATCATCTCGCTCGTGAGGCCGCGCGACAGGCGCAGCAGCTCCGCCCCGTCGGTGGTGTCGCGGAGCACGTGCTCTCGCAGCCGGGCGACGGTCCAGGACTTCACGCTCTCGTAGATGGGCCCCTGCAGGTCGCCGAGGATCAGGCGCGTGACGGCGTCGGCTTCCGCGGGGACGACCGGGTTTTCGTGGAGCTCGGCCAGCGTCACCTCGGCCAGCACCCGCTTGGCGGCGATCCGCTCCGACACGCTCTCGGCCGCCAGGCCCGCCAGGCGATCGCCCGACTTTTCCTCGTTGGCCTTGGCCAAGACCTGCTTGAGATCGCGAAAACGATAGGTCGTTCCGCGCAACGTCGCGGCGAGGTTCATGGCCAGCGCGACGCTAACACGACTGCGGGCGGGTGCGGCCGGCGGCGTAGGATCGACACCGGGCGTGTCCGGCCGACTACGATCGCGTCCGGATCGTCACCGCGCGGCCGTGCGCGTCCAGCCCCTCGACCGCGGTGAGCGCGGTGATGTCGTCGCTCTGGCGGGCCAGCGCCGCCGCGTCGTATTCGATGATCGAGGTCCGCTTGACGAAGTCGGCGACGCCCAGCGGTCCGGCGAAGCGCGCGCTGCCCCCGGTCGGGAGCACGTGGCTCGGTCCCGCGATGTAGTCGCCGACCGGCTCGGGCGTGTGGGCGCCCAGAAACAGCGCACCCGCCGTGGTGATCCGCGCCGCCAGCCCACGCGCGTCGCGCACCGCCAGCTCCGCGTGCTCGGGCGCCAGCTGGTTGATGACGTCGGCCATCTCGTCGTCGCTGTCGACCACGAAGATCGCCCCCTGCTCGGCCAGCGCCTTCTCCGCGATGACGCGCCGGGGGAGCAGCGCCACCTGGCGGGCCACCTCGGCCGCCACCCGCCGCGCGACCTCGGCGCCGCGCGCGACCAGGATCGGCACCGCCAGCACGTCGTGCTCGGCTTGCGCCAGCAGGTCGGCCGCGATCCAGCTCGGGTCGACGCTGTCGTCGGCGCCGATGACCAGCTCCGTCGGGCCCGCGATCGAATCGATGCCGACGTCGCCGAACACCAGCCGCTTGGCGGCGGCGACGTAGGCGTTCCCCGGGCCGACGATCTTGTCGACGCGCGGGACGCTCTCGGTGCCGTAGGCCAGCGCCGCGATGGCCTGCGCGCCGCCGATCACGAACACCCGATCGACGCCGGCGATGCGGGCGGCCAGCAGCGTCTCGGGCGACGGGCCGGGCGTGGTCATCACGATCTCGCGTACGCCGGCCACGCGCGCCGGGACCGCGGTCATGATCACCGTCGACGGATAGCGGGCGGTCCCACCCGGGACGTAGATGCCGATGCGCCCCAGCGGATCGACGCGGCTGCCGACCCGGATCCCGCCCTCCACGATGTCGAATGACGGGTGCTTCTCGCGCTCATGAAACGCCCGCACCCGGCGGGCGGCGTGCTCCAGGGCGGCGCGCACGGCGGGCGCGGTGCTGGCCGCCAGCTGGTCCCACTCCGCCATCGGCAGCTCCAGCGCGTCGACCCGACGTTTCTCGAACCGCGCCGTGAGCGCGCGGACCGCGCGATCGCCGCCCG
>JADGRB010000344.1 GCA_017881315.1 Pseudomonadota bacterium | reverse complement strand
CAGCGCGACGCAACTCGACGTTCCGACCCAGACGACGAGAAAGCCTGCGACGGGCCAGAGTCGGTGTGGCGAAACGCCAGCGGAGAGGGCCCAAAGTACCGCGGCCAGGGCCGGAGCGCCCAGACCCAGTGAAACGAAATCCCAGGTGTTCTCCTTGTTCAACACGGGAAACCGTTCATGCGTCGACCGGACGTGGGCGATTCTACATCGTCAGGTACTTCGGCCGCCGAAGATCGCGGTGCCCACCCGGACCAGGGTCGCCCCCTCGGCGATCGCGATCTCGACGTCGCCGCTCATGCCCATGGAGAGCTCTTTGAGATCGACGTTGGGACGCCCGCGGGTCGCCTCTCGATCGCGCAGAGCGCGTAAGGCGGCAAAGTGCCGGCGCGCGTCCTCGGGTTGCGCGGTGAGCGGCGGGATCAACATCAGTCCTTCACAGCGGGCGAACTGGAGCGAGGCGAAGCGATCGAGGAGAGCGGGCAAATCGGCGGGCGCGACCCCGCGCTTCTGCGCTTCGCCGGCCACGTTGACCTGTACCAGACAGGCTTGCGGCACTCCACGCGCGTCGATCGCGTCGAGCAGCGCCGCCGAGTCGACGGCGTGGATCAGGGCGGCCTGGCCCGCGACGTATTTCACCTTGTTGCTCTGCAGCGGTCCGATGAAGTGCCACTCGGGCGGCGCCGCCTCGGCCGCCAGCGCGGCCCGTTTGTCGCGTAGCTCCTGCCCGTAGCTTTCGCCAAAGATCCGCTGGCCCGCGGCCAGCGCCGCGCGCACGTCGTCGACCGTCATCTTCTTGCTGACCGCCACCAATCGCGCCGAGCCGGCCGGCCGGCCCGCCGCCCGCTCCGCCCCAGCGATCCGCGCGCGGACCTCCGTCAGATTCGCGGCGATCTCTTCGGCGCGGGTCATGGTCCGTCCGGGACACCGAACCGGGCGGGCGGGTAGCGGGGCAGGGCGCCCAGCGCCAGCAGGTCCGCGATCACCTCGGCGACCGGCAAGCCGATCACGTTGGTCACGGACCCGCGCAGGTCGGTCACGAACGCCGCCGCGATCCCCTGAACCGCGTAGCCGCCGGCCTTGCCGTGCCACTCGCCGCACGCGACGTAGGCGTCGACCTCGGCCGGCTGCAGTGCGCGCATCGCGACCAGCGTCGTCACAGCGCGCTCGATGCGCCGCGCGCCAAAGCGGCCGGCCGTGCCCGTGATGACCTCGTGGCGCCGGCCGGCCAGCCGCGCCAGCATCGCGCGCGCGTCGTCGGCGTCGACCGGCTTGCCAAGGATGGTCTCGTCCACCACGACGGTCGTATCGGCGCCCAGCACGGCCAGCTTCGAGTCGTCGTCGCCGCCGGGCGCGAGGCCCTCGAACACCTTGTCGCATTTGGCGACGGCGATCCGGCGGACGTAGTCGATCGCCAGCTCGCCCGCCTGCGCGGTCTCGTCGACGTCGGCCGGGATGACCTCCAGGACCAACCCCAATCTTTCCAGGAGCTCGCGCCGCCGCGGGGACGCCGACGCGAGCACCAGATCCGGATCCGCCAGCCGCGCCATCGGCGGGGCTTTTACCACGCGAACAACCTTCGCGAGCGGCGTCCGACAACTCGGGCGATGCGCCTCATGGCTCTGTTCCTGGTGTCCGGCGCGATCGCCACCGCGTGTGCGCCGGAGACCGATCTGACGAATGTGACCGCGCCGGGCGCGACCCCCCCGGTGCCGACGGGGCCGGCGGGCGCGGTGCTGGTCAATCCGGCCGCCGGCGCGACCGAGGTACCGCTCAACCTCGCGGCGGTGGTCGTCCAGTTCCCGGCCGCGATCACCTGGGGTTCGGGCGGCTTAGTCGTCTGCGACGGCCCCGTCGGCGCTGTACCGGCGTCCCCGCCGGTCGAGATCCCCTGCGCCGCCGGCACGACGGGGAGCTGCTATCGGTCCGACCTCGGCGGCCGCCTGCCGGCCAGCGTCTCCTGCTCGGTCTCGATCGCCGCGGGGGCGCTCGACGCCGGAGGCGCCGGGGTCGTTTCGGGCACGATCGGCGTGTTCGAGGACGCTGCCGCGCCCGACGTCACGCCGCCGGTGCTGGGCGATGTCTCGGTCGAGGTCGCCGGCCCCTGTCTGGCCGTCAGCTTCTCCACCGACGGGCCCTCGAGCGGCACGGTGAGCGTCGTCGCGGGCGGCGTCGAGGTCGATACGCCGGCCGGCTCTGGACAGACCCGGTTCGATCTGGGGATTCCCCTCGGATCGTTGCCTCCGTCGAGCGCCGCGACGGTCACGGTGACGGCGACCGATCTGGCCGGCAACAGCGCTGTCTCGGCCCCCTTCGCCTTCACGACCCCGGGCGCGCTGCCGCCGATCGCCATCACCGAGGTGCTGGCCAACCCCGCCGGTCCCGAGCCGCAGCAGGAGTACGTCGAGCTGCGCAACCTGGGCGAGGCCGACCTGCCACTCGCCGGCCTGCGCCTGCAGGACAGCAAAGGCAGCGACGATCTGCCGGCGGAGACGCTGACCGCGGGCGGCTACGCCCTGGTCGTCACGGCGACCTACGATCCCGGGGAGGGGAGCGATCCAGCGCCGCGCGCAGGCACGCTGCTCCTGCGGGTCGATACCCGGATCGGGTCCGACGGGCTTTCGAACGCGGGCGAGGCCGTGCAGCTTCTGCAGGGCGACGCGGTCGTGTCGAGCTACGGCGGCTGGGTCTCCGTGTCGGCCGGCAGCTGGAACGGCAAGGCGGTGCACCGTCTGATCCAGACCGCCTGCGACCGTGCCGACGCCTGGAACCACACGCCGTTGCCGCCCACCCCCGGCTCGGGGCCGCCGTAGCGAGATCTGAGGCCCTGCCATCGCGGAGTTACGAACCTCTCGGCGGGCGGACTGTGATAGGAAATAGGGATGTCCGGGCACAACCGGTGGTCGAAGATAAAGCACAAGAAAGAGGCCTCGGACTCCAAGAAGTCGAAGGTCTGGACCAAGGTCATCAAGGAGCTGACGCTCTCGGCGCGCCTCGGCGGGGGTGACATCAACGGCAACCCGCGCTTGCGTGCCGCCGCGGACAAGGCCCGCGCCGTGAACATGCCGAACGACACCATCGATCGCGCCATCAAGAAGGGCACCGGCGATCTCGAAGGGGTCAACTACGAAGAGTTCAACTACGAGGTGTTCGGTCCGGGCGGCGCGGCCGTGCTGGTCGAGATCATGACCGACAACCGCAACCGCACCGCCAGCGACATCCGCAGCGTGATCACCCGGCACGGCGGCAACCTGGGCGCCTCCGGATCGGTCGGCTGGATGTTCAAGAAGCAGGGGCTGATCGTTTTCGAGAAGGCGGTCGTCGACGAGGACAAGGTCACCGAGCTGGCGATCGAGCTGGGCGCCGACGACATTCGCGCCGAGGGTGAGTCGCTGGTGGTGGTGACCGAGCCCAAAGAATTCGAGACGATCCGGGACGGCCTGAAAAAAGCCGGGCTCCCCGACCCCCACTCCGCCGAGGTGACGATGGTGCCGCAGAACGTCGTCAAGCTGGTCGGCAAGGAGGCGGAGGGCGCGGTCAAGCTGGTAAACGCGCTCGAGGACAACGACGACGTGCAGAATGTCTATTCGAACATGGACGTCGACGAATCCGTCCTGGAGAGCGTCGGCTGACGACGGGGTCGATGCCGCGCGCGACGTCACCGGCGGGAAGACCGGCGTCGCCGCGAGCATCGCTGCGGACATCGACTGCGATCTCGACACCGAGGCCGCCTCGGACTTCGCCTCGGACTTCGCCGCGGATGTCGCTGCGGATTCTGGGGATCGATCCGGGATCGTTGCGCCTCGGCTACGGCGTCATCGAATGTGCCGGCGCGGGCGCCTCGACGGTCGCGTACGTGGAGTGCGGCGTGATCTCGGCGTCGCCGCGGGATGCGCGCTCGGTGCGTCTCGGTGAGATCGGGCGCGGGCTGCGCGATCTGATCGAGGAGGTCCGGCCCGACGTGGTGGCGATGGAGGAGGCGTTCTTCGGCGTCAACGTTCAGTCGACGCTGGCGCTCGGCGAGGCGCGCGGCGTCGCGCTGTTCATCGCCTCGGAGTATGGCCTCCTGGTGAGCGGCTACCCGCCCGCGACGGTCAAGAAGACCGTGGTCGGCCACGGACGGGCCACCAAAGGACAGATCGGCTACCTGGTGCGCGCGTTGCTGTCGCTTCGTCGCACGCCGGAGCCCGACGCCGCCGACGCGCTCGCGATCGCCATCTGCCACGCGCGGTGCCAGAAGCGACCATGATCTCATTTTTGAGGGGTCGCGTGATGGAGGCCGACGGGGAGGCGGCGGTGGTCGACGTGGCCGGCGTCGGCTATCAGGTGCTGGTGAGCGCGCAGACGGCGGCGACGCTGGCCATGTCGATGTCGACCTCGCCGTCGGGCGCCGAGACGCACCTCTTCGTTCACACCCACTTCGTCAAGGACGAGCCGCTGCGTCTTTATGGCTTCACGGACCTCGGGGAGCGGCGCCTGTTCCAGACGCTCATCAGCGTTCAAGGGGTCGGGCCGCGGGTGGCGCTGGCGATCCTGGCCGGCATGGAGGCCGGCGACGTCGTCCGGGCGATCGCGACCGGGGACATCCCGCGCCTCACGCAGGTCAAAGGGGTGGGGCGCAAGACCGCCGAGCGGCTGGCGCTGGAGCTGCGCGAGAAGATCCTGACCCTGCCGGTAGGGAAGGGTGTCGTCCTCGCGCCTGCGTCGTCGCGCGGCGAGCCGCCGAGCGGCCCGCTTGGCGACGTGTACGGCGCGCTGGTCCAGCTCGGATACAAGCCGGGCGAGATCGAGCCGCTGCTCGAGCGCCTCGACCCGGCGCGCCCCGTCACCGATCTGGTGCGCGAGGCGCTGGGCGCGCTGCGGAGGCAATAGAGCGTGGCGCGCAAACGACACGAGGACGAGACAGGTGAGACAGGCGAGCCGGGCGAGCCAATACCGCCGGCGCGCGTGCTCGCGGCCGGCGCCGGCGAGAGTGCGCGCGATCTCGACGACGACGCGGCGCTTCGCCCGCGCAGCTTCGCGGAGTTTATCGGACAGAAGAAGGTGGCCGACAACCTCGCGGTCTACGTTCAGGCGGCCCGCAAGCGCGGCGACGCGCTCGATCACGTGCTGCTCTCCGGGCCGCCGGGGCTCGGCAAGACGACGCTCGCCTATCTCCTGGCGCGCGAGATGGGCTCCGA
>JADGRB010000343.1 GCA_017881315.1 Pseudomonadota bacterium | reverse complement strand
CGCGCCGGCGCTTTCCAGGGTGTACGCAACAACCCGGTTCCGGGTCCCCCCGCCGAGGTCGGGGACTACAACATCTTCCGCCTCGCCGGGCGCGTCCAATTGAACGTGCTCGACTCTGAGCCCGGGTTCTTCTACCAGGGAACGTATCTCGGCACGAAGAAGATCATTTCGGTCGGCGGCTTCTACGACTTCCAGAGCCAAGACGCGGGCGGGCCGCCCTCGTACAAGTACTACGGCTTCGACGGCATCGTCGATCTCCCGCTGGGGCCCGGAATCCTCACCGCGCAGGTGGACTACGTGCGGTGGAACGACGAAGTGGTCGCCACCACGCCGATACCGACAGACAGCGCCCTCATGGGCCAGATCGGCTACCTGATCGCTCCGATCATGCTGAACCCGTTCCTGCAGTACGAGCGGCTCGTCGCCCCGGACACTGCCGGTACGGATGCGAACGGCAACCCCGCTCTGATTCCCGACCCGACCAACCCCAGCGAGAATCGCTACAGCGCAGGTCTCTCGTTCTGGCCTTACGGCCACAACATGAATCTCAAGCTTTTGGCCGCCCACGTGACCCGAAACCCGGCGCCGCACGCCTTCAATCAGATCAACCTGCAGTGGCAGCTGTATTTCTTCTAGCAGACGGGGGCGTCGAAGCGGATCGGCCGCACCACGCTCGTCACCTACATCAAGTGGCGGTGCATCGGGCACCGCCTGAGATTCGAGCCCGCGGGCTGCGTGGACCTCGGCTGTAGCCGGCTTCCGACTCGTGTCACGACGTCAGGTGATTTCTCTCGCTCAGGGGTCATATTAACTTATAATCATTGTGTAGCGATGCGTACGGTTTTGAGAGACATTTCTGGCCGTGCCGAGTCCGAGGAGGAGCGCGGGCGCGAAATCGGCGGCGAGATCTCGCCGCTCCAGGACCAGCTGTTTCTCCTCGAGACGTTGATGGACAACGTCCCCGACTCGATCTACTTCAAGGACCGCCAGAGCCGTTTTACGCGCATCAACCGGCACGCGGCCGCGCGATACGGAATCGCCAGTCCGGAGCTGGCCGTCGATCGGACGGACGCCGACTTCTTCACCGAGGAGCACGCGGCACAGGCGCTGCGCGACGAGCAAGAGATCATCCGCACCGGACAGCCGCTCGTGAACCTCGAGGAGAAGGAGACCCTCGCGGACGGGAGTGTGCGCTGGGTCTCGACGACGAAGCTCCCGCTGCACGATCGCGCAGGGAACATCGTTGGCACCTTTGGGATTTCGCGCGACATCACTGAGCGCAAGAGGATCGAGGAGCAGCTACAGCGGATGGCATTCTACGACGCGCTCACCGATCTGCCGAACCGAGCGCTGTTCTTCGATCGAGTACAGCATCTGTTTCAGCGCGCTCGCCGCCCCCTGGACAACTCGATGTTCGCGGTGCTGTACCTCGACCTCGACGGGTTCAAGGCGATCAACGACAGCCTCGGTCACCAGGCCGGCGACGAGCTCCTCGTCGGAACCGCGCGCCGCCTCGAGCGCTGCCTGCGACCTGCCGATACGCTCGCTCGCATAGGCGGCGACGAGTTCACCCTCCTGGTCGACGAGATCGGGTGCGAGGCGGATGCCACCGGGGTCGCCGCGCGGATTCACGAAGAGTTGGTGGCGCCGATCAAGGTGCGCGGCCACGAGGTCTTCGCCAGCGTGAGCGTTGGCATCGCGCTATCGAGCGCCGGCTTCGAGAACCCAGACGACATGCTGCGGGAGGCGGACGCCGCGATGTACAGGGCCAAAACGGCGGGACGGGCGATCGGACGATCCAAAGCCCACCCGTCTACCGGAGCTTGAACGATCTACAGCGTGCGCTGCCAGTACCCGACGTCGATCCACTGGTCGAGCTTGAACCCCACCTCCTTGAAGAGGGCTACCTTTTCGAGACCGAACTTCTCGTGAAGAGCCACGCTGGCCGCATTGGGCAACGCAATCCCGCCGATGGCGACGTGCATCCCCCGCTCGCGCAGGGTCGGGAAGAGCCGCCCATAGAGCTTCGAGCCCAACCCCTGCCCCACCCGCTCCGGGGATAGGTAAACGGTGATCTCCGTCGAGAACTTGTAGGCGCAGCGCCCGTGCCACTTGCTCGCGTAGGCGTAGCCCGCGACCTGCCCGCCCATGTCGGCAACCAGCCAGGGCAGCGAGGCCGCGGAGATCACCTGCATCCGTTGCGCTATCTCCGACGGGGCGACCGGCTCCTCCTCGAAGGTCACGACCGTCTTCGTGATGTAGTGGTTGTAGATCTCGGCGATGGCCGCGGCATCCGCGATCGTCGCGGCTCGAATCGTCGCATCTTCGTCGGAGCGGCTCGGCATGGCAGCAAGTCCTTGGAACGTCGGTTCGCTGCAGCTTCGCGCCGCACGACCTCCTCGGCAAGCGGCCGTCGCCCGCGACCTGATCGGGCAGGCGGTCGTTTTCGGAACGTCCGGGCGCTGTTTCCCCGTAGGATTCCCCGATGCGCACGTCCATGATCCGGCATACCCTGCGCGTGCGCGCGGGGGCACTCGCGTCGGCGCTGGCTCTCGGACTGGTGGCGGGCGCATGCTCGTCGTCCGGAGGTCGGACCACCGGAACCGGCGGGCAAGCTGGCACCACGACCCTCGCAGGAACCGGCGGCCCCCCCCCCCCCCCCCCCCCCCCCCCCGGCAATCAGAGCACCGGCGGCACGGTCGGTGTGGGCGGGGCCGCGGGCGGCACGGTAGGTGCGGGCGGAGCCGCGGGCGGCACCAGCGGCAATCAAGGCACCGGCGGCACGGTCGGTGCTGGCGGGGCCGCAGGCGGCGCCGGCGGGCGCGGCGGAACGGGCGCAACGGGCGGAGCCGGCGGTGGCACCGCCAACATCCCCGTCCTCAACGTCAGCTGCGGCATGTTGAAGATCGAGGTCTGCACGGACGACATCATCCGCGTGGCCTGCGCGCCGAGCGCCGCGTTCTTCACCCGGGCCAGCCTGGCCACGTCCCCCAAGAAATGTGTCGCCACGCCGGCCCAGGTGTCCACGGCGGCGGGGCAGATGACCGTCACGACCGACCGGCTGTCGGTGCGCGTCGACACCACGACAGGGGCGGTGACCTTCCTCGACCCCACGGGCGCGACCATTCTGGCCGAGCAGACGGGCGGCGGACGGACGCTGACGGCCGCGACCATCCAGGGCGAGGCGACGCACAACGTTCGCCAGGAATGGCAGCCGCAGAGCGACGAGTCGCTGTACGGACTGGGCCAGCACCAGCAGGGGCACTTCGACATCAAGGGCTACGACCTGGATCTGCACCAGCAGAACAGCGAGGTGTTCATCCCGTACCTGGTTTCCAGCCGGGGCTATGGGGTCCTGTGGGACAACACCTCGTTCACGCGGTTCGGCGATCTGGGCCAGCCCCAGCCGGTCCCGGGCGTCACGTATGCCGCCGGAACGCCCAGCAACACCGTCCAGGGTGCCAGCAGCGGCAGCGTCAACTGGCAAGGGACGGTGACGGCCTCGTCGGCCGGCGATTACGAGTTCTTCACGTACGCCTCCGGCAACGTGCAACTGGACGTGAACAACCAGACGCTGGTCAATCACTGGCGTCAGAACTGGCTGCCCAACGTGGAGATCGCCAAGGTCACGTTGCAAGCGGGCCAGCAGGTCCCCGTTCACCTGCAATGGACCGCCGACAGCGGCGTGAACCTTCTGCAGTTCGGCTGGAAGCCGCCGCCCGCGACGCCGCGCACGACGTCGCTCTGGTCGGAGGTGGGGGACGGGACCGACTACTACTTCGTCTACGGCCCGAACATGGACGATGTCGTGGCGGGATATCGTCGGCTCACGGGCGCGGCCCCCATGATGCCGCGCTGGGCGTTTGGCTTCTGGCAATCACGCGAGCACTACACGTCCACCGCCGACATCACCGGCGTCCTGTCCGGCTACCGAACCCGCAGCGCGCCCATCGACGCCATCGTTCAGGACTGGCAGTACTGGGTGGCGAACGGCTGGGGCACGCATCAGTTCGATCCGGCGCGCTATCCCGACCCCAAGGGCCTCATCGATTCGATTCACTCGACGTACAACGCGCACTTCATGATTTCGGTGTGGGCGAAGTTCTACACGAACACCGACAACTACAAGGCGCTGGCGGCCAAGAACTTTGTCTTCACGTCCAATGTCACCGCCGGTGACATCGACTTTGTCGGGTACCCGTTCACCTATTACGACGCCTTCAACCCCGACGCGCGCGCGATGTACTGGTCGCAGATCGACGATCGCTTGTTCAGCCTGGGCGTCGACGCGTGGTGGATGGACGCCTCCGAGCCGGAGATCGTCGAGGGCGATTCGAACGCGCAGGGCGCCGGGCCGTTCAGCAGCATCGCGTCGCAGATCGCCACCAACACCGCCCACATGAACCCGACGTACCTCGGCACCGGCGCGCGCATGCACAACGCGTTTTCGCTGGTCAACAGTCAGGCGATCTACGAGGGGCAGCGCGCGGCGGCGCCCAATCAGCGGGTGTTCATCTTGACGCGCAACGGATTCGCCGGACAGCAGCGCTACGGCGCCACGACCTGGTCCGGCGACATCACCTCGACCTGGACGGCGATGGCCAAGCAGATCCCGGCCGGCCTGGGCTTTTCGATCTCGGGCATGCCGTACTGGACCGTCGACGGCGGTGGCTTCGCGGTCCCGGCCCGGTTCTCCGCCACCACGCCGACGGCCGCCGACCAGGCCGAATGGTACGAGCTCAACGCCCGCTGGTTCGAGTTCGCGACCTTCCTGCCCATCATGCGCGTCCACGGTCAGGCGCCGCTGCGCGAGATCTGGCAGTTCGGCGGCAACACCAGCACGGCCTATGCCGCCATGCTGAAGTTCGATCAGACGCGCTACCAGCTGCTGCCGTACGTCTACTCGCTGGCGGGCGCCGTGACCCACGAAGACGCCACCATCTTGCGGCCGCTGCTGATGGACTTCCGGACGGACGCGACCGCCCGCGAGATCAGCGACGAATACATGTTCGGTCCGGCCTTCCTGGTCAGCCCGGTCACCACCTACAAGGCGACCAGCCGGTCGGTCTACCTGCCGCCGGCGGCCGGGTGGTACAGCTTCTGGGACGGCAGCTTTCAAGCCGGCGGCAAGACGATCACCGCCGCCGCGCCATTCGACGCGATGCCGGTCTTCGTCCG
>JADGRB010000103.1 GCA_017881315.1 Pseudomonadota bacterium | reverse complement strand
GCGCGGCGAGCACCACGGCGAGCTGTAAGCCGGGCGCCCTCCAGACTACAGTCCGGCGTCCAGATCCGGCGGACAGATCGACGGGTCCGGATTGGGCGACCGCGAACAGATCGGGTTCACGATCCAGGCGTCGAGGATCTTGAGCGCCCAGTCGTCGAGAAGCGGCGCCGGCGGCGGCGGCATCGGCAGGACTGCCGCGTGGATCTTCCGATAGAGGGGACTCTGGATGCCGCCCGTGGCACTGGTGAGCGCACCAGCTTTGCCCGCGGCCTTGTACACGTTGAGATAGTAGCCGATGGTATTGACGGGGTCCGACGCCAAGGGTCCCCCATCGGGTCCGGTCGGCTCGGTGGCCGTGTTGATCGTTCCCCCGTCGGGGCCGGCGCCGTGACAGCGGACGCAGTGGGCCATGAAGATCGGACGGACGTCGGTGTCGTAGGCCGGCACCGCCGGGACCGGCGGCCCGCAGCCGACTACCAGCGCCGCCGCGACCAACACCAGGGGCGCTGCCAGCCGCATCGCATTCCAGGGAGGTCGCTTCGCCATGGCCGTCCTCACAAGTAATAGTGTAGCTGCACCATGAAGAGCGACGCCTTGGGCCCTTGGCTGGCGGCCCCCGAGCCGATGATCTGGTACTGCCCGAACAGCACCAGCTCGAAGTGGGCCCAGGGGAAGAAGTTCACCTCCGCGTCGAATCCGCTCCGCGCCGTGGTCGCCAGCGACAAATCTTCCTGGTAGCGCTCGTAGGCGATGCCCGCCATGAGCCCCCGCACCGGAAAGAAGGTGGCGCCCAGATAGGAGACGAACTGATTCTCGGGGTACGAGGCAGCGCCATTTATCAGCTGGCGGATGAAGTCCGCCTCGCCCAGGAACAAGACCCGCGCCGGCTCGAGCCAGAGCTTGCCCACGGCGCCCCCCTGATAGCGCGCCGCCTCGCTGCTGGTGCCGACCCGCCCCTGCAGCGCCACCGAGGCCATCCCGGCGAAGCGTTTCTCGAGGTAGAGCGCGCCCCCCGACTCGCGCAGCCCCACGGATTGCAGCGGATTCGGGAAGCTCGTGGGCGGCGGCGTGAACGCCGAGGCGTGCAGCTCCCAGTCGTCGCCCACGTAGCCGCCCGATAGCGTGTAGGTCTCGTCGTAGAGATCGTAGCCGGTGTAGCGACGCACATAGAAGGTGTGCTCGACGAAGCGCAACCCGTACGGCGCGAAGAACCGGCCGGCGCGCAGGTAGATCCCCGTCGCGCTCGGGCGCCACATCAGGTAGTGCTCGCGCGAGATGAAGCGGTCGCTGATGGTGTCGATCCGCCCGACGATCGACGGATCGGCCGGGCGGACGTCGCCCCGCGCGCCCCCTTCGAGATAGAGCGACACCTGATCGCCGAACAGGAAGCGCGCGTAAAGATCCGACTGCATCGGGAAGGCGGCGTATTCGGGCGACTCGGGACCACCGACGTCGTTGCGGAGCGCCGCCATGCGGATGTCGGCGCCCAGCGCCAGCCAGGAGGGGGGCGCCCAGAGCCCGTGCAGGAACGCCCCGTCGCCGCCCAGGCTGACGGTGTCGCCGGCCTCGTCGCGCCCCCAGGAGGTGATGAGCCCCCCACCGGCCGGTGAATAGTGGCACTGGCTGCATCGGTTGGTGCCGGAGCTGAACTGAAACTGCGGGTAGGCCGCGGCCCGGCGGTCGAGTGCGATGAGGGTGAAGGCCGCCGCGAGCGCACAGAGTGTGAATCGTCTCATCGGGTCGACCGTCAGTTGTTCGGGGCGCCGCCGGTGATCCAGGTTTCGATGAGCGCGATGTCCGCCTCGGGCAGCGGCACGTCGGGCGGCATGCGGCGCGCGCCATCGGCGTTCATGAGCGACACCACCGCCGATTGATCGGGCAGGCTGGGGATGACGTAGAAGCCGTTGACGAGCGTGTAGTACCCGATCTCGCGCGCGTGCAGATCGACGCCACCCCGCTGACTGATGGCGGAGTGACAGCTCACCGTGGCGCAGCTCGGCTCGACGATGGTGGCGGCGATGAACGACCACTTCGGGGGACGATCGTCGACCGTGCCGCCACAGCCGGCGCCCGCCAGGGCGCCGAGCGAGGCGAGTGCGGCCACCAGAGCCATGCACCGCGGGGGCATCGACGGATTATGCATCAGGGACGATCCGGCTCAACCTCGATAGACGATACCCATAGCGTCGGCTCACCGTCGGTGCCAGCGGGTATTTCGCCGTCCGCGCGCAGCTCGACGCGCAACTTTCCGCCGCCGTGGACAGTAACCCCGGCGAGTGTGATCGGAGTTCCAGCCGTCGGCCAAGACGCATGTGCCAGATTGGCGCCCGCCACGGCGAGGTCGACGGTCGCGGGAACGGCGCTGGGGCCGACGCTCTCCGCGCGCATCGAGACCCGGAAGCGTCCGGCGGGCAGGTCGAGATCGGCGGCGACCGCCGCGTGCGCCGCGCCGAGCCGGAGGCCGAATCCGTCCCACACCCCGCGCAGGGGCGAGGGACCCGCGCCCGGCGCCGGCGCGGTGGCGCGAAAATTACAGAGTCGCTTGCCCCCGTCGACATGACAGACGCAGACGGCCCAGCGGTTGCCGTCGCGGAGGCGAGCGCCGGCCTCGAGGAGGCGAGGCCAGCCCACGAAGATCAGCGCGAGCGCCCCCAGGCCGGCCAGCGCTTCGATCGCGACCCGCTGGCGCGTCCGCCCGTTCTGGGCGCGAACGACGTCGCGCAGGCTGGTGGCGATCCAGACCAGGCCCGCGCCCGCGAACGGCAGCAGCAACACCACGATCGCGAGCTGGTAGCGAACCTCGGCGAAGAAGATCGTGTAGAGCACGGTCAGCGCGAGCGGCATGGGCAGCAGCGCCAGCGCCGGCCAGTTCCGGCGCGCGGCGGCGGCCAGGATGCCGAGCACCACGGCCGCGACCAGGAAATACCAGAAGTCGTCCACCACCTGCTCGATGCGGACGCGGTGAACGTCGAACCAGCCCCCCGCGGGCAGCACGCTCTGGCGGTAGAGCGGCCAGTAGAGAAGCGCCCGCTCGTTGCTGAGCAGACGATCCGCCTTGGCCGCCAGCAGGCCGAGCGCGTAGCGCGGTTCGAACGCGGTCCAGGACTTGGCGAGCGCGTAGGCGGCGCGATCGGCCTCCCGGTGGGGCGGCTCGAAGAGCCGATAGCCGGTCCCCTCGGTGAAGAGCCGGTTGAGCGATCGACTGTAGACCCCGTCGGAGTTCGGATTGGCCCCGACCAGCGCGGTGTGGCCGCCGTGGCTGTCGGTCAGAAAGAACTCGCCATAGAGGTGGCGATTGCGCAGCCCCCACGGCAGCAGGACCAAGAACGCGATCGTCGCCGCCGCCAGCGCGCGCGTCACCACGTGGATCCACCGCGCGCCGCGCGCCCGAAAATATGGCGCCGCCAGGAGCGCCAGCGGCAGCGCGACCGCGCGCACGTATGCCGCCAGGCCCAGCACCGCCCCGAACAGCAGCGGCGCCCCCAGCGGACGCTCCGCGGTGTTGCGCGCGAGCAGCCAGACCGCCAGCGCCAGCAGCGCGGCCGCCGGCATGTCGGTGCCGGTCACGCTCGCCACGGCGATCCCCGCCGGCCAGAACGCGCAGAGCAGCCCCGCCACGATCGCCGCCGGGCGACCGAAGACCGCGCGCGCCGTCCCGTAAACGGCAGCGGTGGCCAGCCCCCCCGACGCGACGCCGATCAGCTTGATTGCCGTGAGCCCGCCGCCCACCGCATCGACGGCCGCGACCAGGAAGACGTAGCCCGGCATGTAGATGAATTCGGGATCGAAGCTGTGGTGCTCGACCAGATAGCGCGCCGACTCGATGTACATCGCGAAGTCACCCACCGGCCGCGTCGGCACGATGAGCACCCAGAGCAGACGTACGCCGATCGCGAGAGCGGTGAGCAGGAGGCCCAAGGCGACGGTTATAACTGCCTACGGGACGAAACGGCGAATCAGCGACTTGGCGGCGAGGCGGGCGAACACCTGATCTTCCGACCACACCACGCCGCCGAGATCGCGCGCCACCTGCGCGACGTGGGCGTCAGGGGTGGAGACGGTTAGGCCCTTTCGGGCGGCGGCGGACCGCAAATTGCCGACGCGGAACCAATGGTCAACTGGCGTCGGGGCGAGCGGGAGCTCTCGAAGAAATCCCTCCAGCCGATGTCGCTCCCCCGTGGCGAGCGGCGCGCTCACCAGCTCGGCGGCCACGATCGGAGGCAGCACCACGTCGCCGTCCTGAAGGGCTTGCTCCAACCGGGGCAAGCTGCGGCCCCGGAAGAAGTCTACCCAGACGGTCGTGTCAACGACCAGCGCGCTCACGGGCGGCGTCCAGATCGATGCGAAGGTCGAGCTTCCCTTTCAAGGCCATGGCCTTGGTGTAGGCGCGGCGACGGGCCAGGAGCTGTAGTCCCTGGACGATGGTCTCGGTCGTTCCGACGCCGGTGACCTCGCCCGCGTCCTCGAGGAGGGCGCGAGGGAGGTTTACAGTAACCCTCTTGATCGCGTGGAATGCCATACGTCGATATTGACCGACGTATGTATGCCGGTCAATATCGCACCCGCTAGAACCCCGATCGGTCGACCAACCGCCAGTGGCCGAAGCGCCGTCCACCGCCCATCGGCCAGTCGGGCAAGCGCTGGGGCCAGCCGCCAGGACGATCGTAACCCACGATGTACGCCGCCCCGGTGGTGAGCATGCTCTCGCGCATCGTCGCGCGCGGCTCGCGGGTGACGATCAGGGTGACGGACTCGGTCCAGGGAATCCCCGCGGCGTGGGCGATGCCGATCTCGGCGAAAGAAAATGGCTCGATCATGACGGGCGAGCCGGGCGGGCGGACGGAGCGCAGGTGGGCGGCCAGCGCGCGGTCCTCGGCGTCGAGGCGGGTGAGCGCGCCCATCGACTCGGCGCCGGCCCAGATCCGCTCGCGACCGGTGGTGGCGACCAGCCAGACGGCAACGGAGAACAGCGCGGCCGACGCGAGGGTCACGACGCGGAATGCCCGCGCCCGCGGGAGTGGAATCGCGGCAACCGCGAGCGGCAGCAGCAGCGCACCCGGCACCAGCGCAAAGCGCGCCAGCGGCTCGAAGCTCTGGAAGACCAACCCGCGCCCGAGGTAGAGGGCCGGCGGGCCCAGCGCCGCCACCACGACGATCCAGATCTCGCTCGGCAGAGCGCGCCACCGGCGGCCCAGCGCAGCCGCGGCGAGCAGCAAGCCCGGCAACGTCATCGCGGCGACGAAGGCCAGCGACCAGACGCCCACCTGGCGCGCCCGTCCCAGCAGCGCTCCGTATTGCGCGCCCGCGGTCGCCGCGAGGTTGGCGTGATCGCTCGAGATGTAGTGCGCGAAGAACAGCGGATCGCCGCCGGCGCGCGCGCCCCAGAGCAGCCAGGCCACCGGGAAGATCGCGGCGGTCGCGGCGAAGATCGCCAGCCCGCCCACCGGCACCCCCTGCCCGCTCTGCCCACGCCGCCGGCGGGTCAGCAGCCAGGCCGCGCACAACACCAGCGGCAGCGCGATCCAGGCGTCGTACCGCGTGACCGCCGCCAGCGAAGCACAAAGGCCCGCGAGAGCAAACGTGCGCCACCGGCCAGTCGCGATCGCCACCAGCAGGCGCTCGAGCGCCAGCACCCAGAGCAGCAGGTAGAGCGCTTCGCTCGACGCGGTCGTCGACGCCTGCAGGTGCAGCGGCGAGACCGCCAGCGCGAACGCCGCCAGCTCCGCGCGCCGATCCGTGGCCGCCGGGTCGTCGTCCGTCGGCGCCAGGGATCCGATCAACCGCCGCGCGAAGGCCAGGAACGGAAAGAAGACCGCGATGCCGGCCAGCAGCGACAGATACCGCGACGAGCGCGGCGCGAGCCGGTCCGCCGCGATGAACGGGCGCATCAGCGTCGTGTGCAGCGGCCCGAACTGGCAATAGGTGCGCGGCACGGCGGCTCTGGCCGGATCGAGGACCATCCGCTCGGCGATGAGGGCGCGCATGGGGGCGTCGCCGTGTTTGTTCTCGGCGAACGGGAACAGCGCCACCCGCAGCACGACCGCCAGCCCGACGACGAGCAGCGCCTGCCGCGACATCAACGGCGGGGCAGCGCCGCCCGCACCCGGGGCAGCGCGGCGTCGATCTCGGCCAGAGACACGGCGCCGACGGAGATCCGGAACCAGCCGCTGTCCTCGCGCAGACCGAAGGCCTGGAACGGAACCACGGCGAACCCGGCGCGATCGAGCAGCAGCTTGCGGGTCGCATCGTTGGTCTGCCCCGGAATCGCGAATCGCACCGACAGATAGATCGCCCCCTGGGGCGCGATCACCTCGACCGGGTAACCGTCCCTCTGCATGGCCGCAAAACCGGCCGCCAGCCGATCGAGGCGTTGCTGCACCCGCGGGCGCATCTCGGCCAGATAGGTGGTCACCGCCGCTTCGTCGTCGAGCAGCGCCGCCATCGCCACCTGCTCGGGGCGCGGCGCCCAGGCCCCCACATGCCCGAGGAGGTCGGCCATCCGCTGGCGTGCGGCCGGCGGCATCACCGCCCATCCGACGCGCAGGCCGGTGGCGGCGAAGCTCTTCGACGCCGCGTCGAGGATGATCGTGTACGGCCCCACCTCGGCGCACACCTCCGGGGGCGTGACGTGCCGGACGCCCCCAAACACCAGTTGCCAGTAGACCTGGTCGTAGCAGAGCCAGATCGCCTTGCCGCCGGCCCGCTCCCGCCGCCGGTTCTCGCCCACGATCATCTCGCAGATCCGCTGCAGGACCTCGGCGTCGATCGCGGTGCCGGTCGGGTTGAGCGGCGAATTGATCAGGACCAGCCGCGCGTACGGCAGATGCGGGCGGAGCTGGTCCGGCGTGGGGAAGAAGTTGGTGTCGGCGCCCACCGGGATCTCGATGGCCCGCGCGCCGCACAGGTACGCGTAGTGGTTGTTGTTCCAGGACGGCACCGGATAGACCGCCGCGTCGCCCGGATCGAGCACGGTGAGGTAGGACCCGTAGAGCAGGGGGCGCGCGCCGCCGGTGATGAGCACCGACTCGACCGGATAGTCGAGGCCGAGGTGCTTGGCGTAGTAGCGCGCGACCGCCTCGCGCAGCGCCACCACCCCGTCTGACGGCGGGTAGTTGGTCTGCCCGGCGGCCAGCGCCGCCCGCATCCCGTCCAGCAGGGCGGCCGGCGCCGGGAACTGCGTCGGATCGAAGTCGCCCACCGTGAGGTTGCAGATCTCGGCGAACGCCCCTTTCGCCTTGAGCGCCCGGATCTCGGCCGCGATGCGCAGGATCTCCGAGCCGATCACGCCGCGCGCGAGATCCGACAGCGACGCGTCGACGGTGGCGGGCTCCCCGAGGTCGAGACCGGGCGGCATGGCAGGCGCATCTTACACGAAGCTCCCGCGGGCAGCGCCGCAGGCGGACAGGTCGGCGATAGATCGGGTTCGGGCCGCTCCGCGCGTCCCGTTCTAGAAGTTGCCGTCGAAGTCCGGTTCTATCGCGCGGATGCGGCTCGTCAGCGACGGATGTCGGCGGCCGAGGGCGTTGTCCGGCTCGACGAAGAGAAAGTGGCTCACCTGATCGAGCTTGGGGCTCTGGATCGCGGCTCCGCACGGGAGGCTGCCGATCTTCTTGAGCGCGCCCACCAGGGCGCCCGGGTTGCGGGTGAACTGGACCGCCTCCGCGTCCGCCAGCCGCTCGCGCTCGCGGGAGACGGCGCGCTTGAAAAGACCGCCAAAGAAGGCCCCGACCGATCCGACCGCCAAGACGATCAGCCCGATCGCGCCGGCGATCGACGATCGGCTCTCTTTGCTCCGCCCGCCAAACCCCAGATTCATCAGCCCGCGTCCGATCTGACTGAGCACGATCAGCCCGTGCAGTTGCACGGTGAGCTGCACGTTCAAGGTCATGTCGCCGTTGACGACGTGGCTGAGCTCGTGGGCGACGACGGCCTGCAGCTCGTCGCGCGAAAGAGCGTCGAGCGCGCCCTGGGTGACGCAGACGACGGCGTCCTCCGGATCGAAGCCGGCCACAAAGGCGTTGATGCCGTCTTCGCGCTCCAGCAGGTAAACCGTCGGCACCGGAAGCGACGCGGCCACGGCCATCTCCTCGACCACGTCGAGCAACTGGCGCCGGACCGGGTCCGCCAGCGGGGGTGTCAGGCGCGTTCCGTCCATCAGCTCCGCCACCGCCGCGCCGCCGCGCGAGAGGGCCAGCGACTTCTGGATGACCGCCGTCACCATGATGACCAGCGTCAGCGCGGTCGCGCCGATGATGAGATCGGTGGCGCTCAACGTGGGCAATCCCTCGAACCGGATCGGGAAATAGCGGCTCTCCGCCGCCCAGACACCCCAGGCCAGCAGATCGACCGACGCGATCGTCGAGGCCGCCGCCATCAGGAACAGGAACGAAAAGATCCGCGATCGGCTGCGAGCCTCGGCCTCGCGCTCGAAGAAGTCCATTCGATCAGGCGAACGCCACCCGGACCGGCTCGCGCTCCTCCGGAGTTTCGATCTCCCACAGCGCCGCTTCGTCGAACCCGAACGACCCCGCCAGCAACGTCGCCGGGAACTTCTCGAGCGCGACGTTGTAGGTCGCCACGCCGTCGTTGAAGGCCTGACGGGCGAAGGCGATCTTGTTCTCCGTCGAGGTCAGCTCCTCGGTCAGCGCGGACATGGTCTGGTTCGCCTTCAGATCGGGGTAGGCCTCGCTGACCGCCAGCAGGCGCCCGACGGTGCCGGAGAGCGCAGCCTCCGCGGTCGCCATTCCCTTGAGCGCGCCCGCGTCGACGGGGTTCTGGGCCGCGGCCTTGGACGCCGTGACCGCCTGGTTGCGGGCAGCGACGACGGCCTCCAGCGTCTGGCGCTCGTGGGCCAGGTAGCCCTTGGCGGTCTCGACGAGGTTGGGGATCAGATCGTGCCGGCGTTTGAGCTGGACGTCGATCTGCGAGAAGGCATTCCGCAGCAGATTTCGCAGCGTCACCAGGCGGTTGTAGACGCCGACCGCGTAGAGCGCGAAGAGCAGGAACACGCCACCGAAAGCGAAGCCCACGACCATGCGATCCTCCTGCAGATTGTTGCTGTCGAATTATTGCTCAAGTCGGCGCCAATCGACAGTCCGTTGGTCCGACGCAGGGCCTCCCCCCTATGGCGCGTGCGCGAGGAGGTAGTTCTGGACGAGCGTTCCCCACGCCGTCGGGGTGAGGCCGCTCGCGCTCTGGTTGACGTTGACCAGGTCGGGCGCGCAGTTGCTGAAGGAATCGAGATCCCAGGCCAGCGTGGGAATCTTCTTCGACTCGACGTCGGCGAAGAAGGCGGGGGCGCTGCCGCTGTCGAGGCTTCCGTACTCGCCGATGATCACCGGGATGTTCGAATACGTGTAAGAGCTCGTTGCAGGCGGATAGCCGTGCACCTCGTAGACGACGTTGTCGTACGGCAGCGGCGTGGTCGCGTAGAAGCTGATGTCGCCGGTCCAGCCGTTCCCCTGGACGGAGACGACGTGGTGGGGCACGCCGAGGCGATCCTCCTCGGCCCGAATCACGCCAACCGCGTGGGACATCGCCGCGCTCAGCGTGGGGTTGGTGCGCTTGTTGCCGCCCGGCTCGTTGGTGAGGCCGAACAGGACGAAGCTCGAATTCGCGAACGAGTCGACCAGCGCGACGTAGACCGCGTCCGTTCCTGTCGGGAACATGGTGGAGTTCGGCGTGGTGGTGCTGTCCGACGGAACGCCGGTCGCCTCCGGATCTCCGTCGGTGGTGTCCTGCAAGATCATCGACGCATCGCTGCGCAGCGTGACCAGGACGTAGACGCCGGCGTGGGTGCCGATCGCGTTGATGACGTTGGTCATGGGCGTCTTGTACTGGGTGTTGGTGCCCAGCCAGCTGCTGATCGTCGGATCGCTGTCCATCGAGAGGGAAATCCGAAGGAAGGTCGGCTTCCAGCCGGAGAGGATGCCGGTGACCATCGTTTCCAGCGTCTGGTCCGGCGAGGTCATCCACAGCGTGTTGTTGTAGCCGCAGAGGTAAATGTCGTCGGTGTTGACGCCTCGGCCCACCCAGACCGTACCGCCGCCGTTTCCGTTCGAAACGTAGACCTTGCTGCCGCTCGTGTAGAGCCAGCCCGCCGGTGACGAGCCGCCCGTGCCCGTCGTGCCGCCCGTGCCCGTCGTGCCGGCCCTGCCGCCGGTGCCTGTCGTGCCGCCGGTTCCGGTGCTGCCACCGGCGCCCGTCGTGCCGCCGCCTCCCGTCGTGCCGGCGTGTCCGGCGACGCCACCGCCGGCGCCGGTCTGTCCGGCACCACCGTCATCGGCGCCCGATCCGTCGCTCCCGCAAGCGCCCGCCCCCAGGGCCCCGGCCGCGAAGAACAGAACCAGGAGCAGGTGCCCTGAGGCGCGACGTTCCAAGGCGGTCGAAACGGGATCTGCCGTCATGCGGACACCTCGCCCCCCTCTTCGGCAGCCCGGCGGAAAAGCTCAAGCCGGCGCTGGCGAATCCCCGCCGCTACGCCCGTTCGAGGTACGTGTAGCCGGCCAGCCCCTCTTCGTAGAGGCGCAGCATGGAACGGGTTTCGTCCAGGCTCATCCGGTTGGCCCGCACCGCCAGCTCGGCGAAGCGCCGCACCCGCGCCACCAGCTCCTCGCGCGAGTAGCTCACGTACTTGAGGACATCGGTGACGGTGTCGCCGGTGACCACGTGCTCGATCTGGTAACCGCCGCCGGCCGCCAGCGAGACGTGCACCGTGTTGGTGTTGCCGAACAGGTTGTGCAGATCGCCCAGGATCTCCTGGTAGGCGCCGATCAAGAAGATCCCCAGGTAGTAGTCCTGGCCGTTGACCGGGTGTAGCTCCAGCACCTGCTTGACGTCGCGCCGGTCGATGAAGTGATCGATCTTGCCGTCGGAGTCGCAGGTGATGTCGGCCAGCACCGCCCGCCGCGTCGGCTCCTCGTTGAGGCGGTGAATCGGCATGATCGGAAACAGTTGATCGATGGCCCAGATGTCGGGCAGCGACTGGAACATCGAAAAATTGCAGAAGTAGGTGTCCGACAGCGCGCGCTCGAGGCCCTCCAGCTCCTCGGGCACCTCGCGCAGCTCGCGCACCATCTTGAGCAGCTTCTGGCAGACCCCCCAGAAGATGTCCTCCGCCACCACCCGCTCGGAGAGCGACAGGTTACCCAGGTTGAAGAGCTGCAGCGCCTCCTCTTTGTATTCGAGCGCGTCGTGGTAGGTCTCGAGGACGTTTTTGCGCGAGACGTCGCGGTGGGCCTCGAAGAGGTTCTTGATCACCCGCGGGACGTCCGGCCCGATCTGCTCGGGCGCCTTGCCGACGTCGAACTCCCCGACGCCCAGCACGTCCACCACCAGCATCGAGTGGTGCGCCACCACCGCCCGCCCCGATTCGGTCACGATGGTCGGATGGGGAACCCCCCCCGCGTCGCAGATCTCCTGAAGCGAGAACACGATGTCGTTGGCGTACTCCTGCGTCGTGTAGTTCATCGACGAGGCGAAGTTGGTCTGCGAGCCGTCGTAGTCGACCCCCAGCCCGCCGCCCGCGTCGAAGTACTTGAGCGGCGCACCCAGCCGGCAGACCTCGACGTAGAACCGCCCCGCCTCGCGCAGCGCGTTCTTGACCGCCCGGATCGCCGAGATCTGGCTGCCCAGGTGAAAGTGCAGCAGCTCGAAGCAATTGAGCAGATCGTTGGCGCGTAGAAAATTGATGGCCTCGACGACCTCGCGGGTCGACAGGCCAAACTTCGACCGATCGCCGCCCGAGGCCTCCCAGCGCCCCGAGCCCTTGGCCGCCAGCTTCACGCGGATGCCGATGCGCGGCCTCACCCCCATCTTCTTGGCGGTCTCGGCGATGAGCGACAGCTCCGAGAACTTCTCGACGACGATCAGCACCGTGCGCCCCAGCTTGGACGCCATCAGCGCGGTCTCGATGTACTCCTCGTCCTTGTAGCCGTTGCAGACGATCAGCGCCTCTTCGTCGTCGAGCATGGCCATGACGGCCAGCAGCTCCGGCTTGGACCCGGCTTCCAGGCCATAGTGGTAGGGGCGGCCGAACTGGACGATCTCCTCGACCACGAAGCGGTGCTGGTTGACCTTGATCGGGTAGACGCCCTTGTAGTCGCCCTTGTAGCCGTACTCGGCGATGGCGCGCGTGAAGGTCTCGTTCAGCTCGACGATGCGGCTCTTCAAGATGTCGGAAAATCGGATCAGCAGCGGCAGACCGATTCCGCGCCGCGCCACCTCGTCGACCAGCTCCTTGAGGTCGATGCGCGCGCCGTCGACGCCGGCCGGGTGCGACTGCACGTTGCCCGCGTCGTTGATCGAGAAGTAGTTGTTGCCCCAGGACTTGACCCCGTAGACCTCTCCGGAATCGCCGATCGTCCACTTGCGGGGAATGCCCGCTGCGCTGCTCATGAGGCGGACTACGTTGAAGAACTTTTGGGGCGGACGCCAGTGAAAATAACGACGTCCGCGCGTCAGAACTTCAACGAGACCCCCAGGACGAAGTAGAAGTTCGGATCGCTCGAGTCGATCAGGGCCTGGTTGTAGGTCCCCTCGAAGGCCATGCGCGGGGTGAGACCGTAGTTCTGGGTGAGCGGGACGAACTCGAGCTGGAAGAACAACGAGGTCAACCGGTCGAGCGCCGCCGACCCCGAGAAGCCGACGTAGAAGCGGTGTCCGGTGAACCCCCGGGCGGGATCCCCGGTCCCGAATAGCTGCATCTTCTGGGTGCTGTCGTTGGCCGGCGCGTAGCCGCAATAGGCATCGGCGGTGGTGCCGTTCTGCATCTGTCCGATGGTCGGACAGAACTGATCGTCCCAGGCCGAAAAGTGCACGAACCCGGAGACGGTGGCGATGTCGGCGAAGGCCAGCGACGCGATGGCGCTCCAGTCGAGGAAATAGGAGCTCCGACCGTTGACGCCGGTGCCGCCGCCCAGATCACCTTCGGTGGCCAGAGCGAAGGGCCCCATGTCCACCAGCTGAAACCGCCCCCGCAAGGCGAAGTCGGTGATGTCGAAGAGCGTCTGCATCTGCACGCCCACATCGAGGCCCATGCTCTTGACGGCCAGCGCGCCGACCATCACCCGCACGGTGAGGTAGTACGGATAGCCGAGCCCGAAGTCCGCGGTCACGCCGCCCACCGGGTTGGCCTTCGCGCCGAACGACGACATCCCCTGCTTCCGCCGGGCCATCTGCTCGGGCGACGGCCCCGAGGGCACCGGCTTGAGATCGACGGAGAAGACCTTCTCCCGCCCGCCCTCGACCTTCATGGTCTCTTTCTTGTCGAAGTAGCCCTTGAGACGGAACTCGATGATGTGGTCGCCGGAGGTCACCCCGTCGTGCTGAACCGGCGTGTGCCCGATGAGCTCGCCGTCGAGGCGAACCTCGGCCCCTTCGGGCGTCGACAAGATGCGCAGCGCGCCGGTGGCCGACAGATCGGCCACCAGGGCCACCGACTGGTTCTCGACCAGGACCACCTCGCGCTTGAAGTCCGTGAAACCGTCGCGGTGGACCACCACGTAGTGCTTGCCCGGATCGAGATCGTTCCGGTCGACCGGGGCGCGGCCCAGGCTCGATCCGTCGACGAACACCTCGGCGTTGGGGATGGTCGACTGGACCTTGAGCGCCGCGTGCGGCCGGTCGACGGGCGCGCTCTCCATCCGGAAGCTGACGATCGCGTTTTCACCGGCCGCGACCCGCACGGTCTGCTCCTGCGGCTTGAACCGAGCCTTGCGTCCGCCGACGATGTGCTCGCCGGGCTTGATGTCGGCGAAGGTGACCGGCGCTTTCCCCTTGTCCTCGCCGTCGATGAACACCTCGACCTCGGGCTCGTTGGAGATGACCCGCAGGCTGGCCGCGCTGGCGGCGGCGCCGAAGGTCGCCGCGACCTTGGCTTGCTGCCCGGCCACCACGGTTATCGTCTGCCGCCAGGGGGTCAGGCCATCCTTGCGCACCTCGACCACGTGATCGCCCGCCGGGATGCCGGGAATGATCGCGGGCGCCGGATCCCGGCGCGTCCCGTCGACATAGACGTCGCCACCCTGATCAGAGGTCACCAGCAGGGTGCCGGACGGCGCCTCGGCGCGCTCGAGCGAGACGTCGCGCGTGCGTCGCTCGCCCTCGGCCAGGTCGAACCAGTCGGAGAAGGACTTGTACCCCGGCTTGCGCACTTCGACCTGATGGCGTCCGGCGGGCAGCTCGAACGAGTTGGGCGCCGTCCCGCGGTCGGCGCCGTCGACGAAGACCTCCGCGCCGGCGCCGCCACTCCCAGGCGCGGCGGCAAGGTCGAGGCGCGCCATCTGTGGCGCGCGGGTGAGGGTGACGACCACGCTCTGACTTTTGCGCACGTCGAGCGTCCGCTCCTCGGGCTTGAACCCGGCCAGCTCGACCACGATCTTGACCGAGCCCTTGGGAACCTTGAGCGTGACGGGCGTGTAGCCGGCCACACCGAAGGTCTTGGGGTCCGGTTTGTCGCCGGCGTCCCAGAAGACCGTCGCCTGCTGGGGCGAGCTGTCGACCTTGAGCCGATAGGCGCGACCCTTGATGCGCGGACGCGCCGACGTCTGGGCCAGAGCCGTCCCGGCATCGAACCCCGGGACCACTCCGATAATGGCGGCGCCGAAGGAGAGCGCAGCCGCAGCCAACACAGGGAAGCGGATCATCGGGTGCCCGAGCGTACCGGTGGACGCGGCATGGCGTCAACACGAGGCGGACGTCTTTTACCCAGGGAGGCGGAGCGCGATCGGCGCCCCGAAGGGCGACGGTGATAGCCTCGCCGCGGGTGCAGAAATCACGGGCGCGTTGGTTTCCATGGCTCGCGCTGTCGAACGCGGCGCTCTGGACGCTGCTCTGGCTGCGCCAGGCGACCGACGGAGCCCAGCGCGATTGGCGGCATTTCCACGATACGGCCCGCCTGATCCTGGCGGGCCGGGCGAACGAGATCTATCCCGGCCACACCCCCGGTCTACCCTTTCTCCATCCGCCCTACGCCGTCTGGCCGTTCGTTCCGTTCGGATGGCTCTCGCGCACCGGTGGCTATCTCGCCTGCACGCTCTCGACCGTGCTGGCGCTGGCGGGCGCCCTCTGGCTCCTGCGCCGCGCCCTGCCGGCAGATCGAAAACGTTTTGCCGTCGGCGTGCTGGTGATCCTCGGCTCGGCCAGCTGGACCGCGATGCTCGCGCTCGGCCAGGTGAGCGCCTGGTACCTGCTGATCCTCTGCGCCTGCCTATCGCTCTGGATGCGGGGCGAGCGCGGGTGGGCGGGCGCCGTCGTCAGC
>JADGRB010000102.1 GCA_017881315.1 Pseudomonadota bacterium | reverse complement strand
TCCTCGGTGGCCGCCGCCGGCGCCGCCGCGCCCACGATCTCGGGTGGCAGGTCGGAGACCCGAATCTCCGGCCCTTCGCAGAACAGGATGGTCCGCTCCATCAGGTTCTCGAGCTCCCGGATGTTGCCTGGCCAGTTGTAGGCCACCAGCTGCTCGACCGCCTCCGGCGAAATCGCCACGATCTGTTTCTTCAAGCGTTCGTTGAACTTCGCGATGAAATGGTCCGCCAGCAATGGAATATCTTCACGTCGCTCCCGCAGGGGCGGAATCTGGATCGGCACCACGTTCAACCGATAAAAGAGATCCTCCCGGAAGTTCCCGGCGCCGATCTCTTCCAGGAGATCGCGGTTGGTGGCGGTGACCAGGCGGACATCGACCTTGATGGTCTTGATTCCCCCCACCCGCTCGAACTCCGATTCCTGCAGGACGCGCAGCAGCTTGACCTGCATCTCGATCGGGATCTCCCCGATCTCGTCGAGGAACAGGGTCCCGCCGTGGGCCAGCTCGAAGCGCCCCGGCTTGGCGCCGACCGCGCCCGTGAAGGCCCCCTTGTCGTAGCCGAACAGCTCCGACTCCATCAGCGTCTTGGGGATCGCGGCGCAGTTGATCTTGATGAAGGGTCCCGCGTGCCGGTTGGAGTTCTCGTGCAGCGCCCGCGCGATCAGCTCCTTGCCGGTCCCGGACTCCCCGCTGATGAGCACCGTCGACGGTGTATTGGCGACCTTCTCGACCACCGCGTAGATCTGGCGGATGGCCGGCGACTGACCGACCAGTCGGAACCGGCCGCGCTCCGACGGCTCCTCCGGGCGCGCGTCCTTGCGCGAGAGCGCATAGGTGCTGATGGCCTTGGCGACGACCTGCCGGATCTGCTCCTGCTCGAAGGGCTTTTCGAGGTAGTCGAAGGCGCCCAGCTTGACCGCCTCGACGGCGTTTTCCACCGAGCCGTGCGCGGTGATCATGACGACCGGCACGTCGGGGTAGTCGATCGAGAGGCGCTTGAGCAGCCCCATCCCGTCCAGCCCCGGCATCTTGAGATCGGTGATGACGGTGTGGATGTTGGCGCTCATGCCGCCCAGAGCCTCGGCCCCGTTGGCGGCGGTGACGACGTCGTAGCCCTCGCGCCGCAGCATCGCCTCGAGGACCCGGCGCATGTTGAGCTCGTCATCGGCGACGAGCACCCTCTTGATCTCGGCAGCGGCTGCGGTCACGGCGGCTGAAGCTTACTCTTTTCGCGCGGAGGCCGACCGGAGTCCTTCGCGGCAGAGCTCGGGAACCCCTCCAGCGTCCCCGGAGGCGTCCGACGGGTGGGGCGCGGCGGCGGCGGCAGGCGCACGGGCGGGGGCAGCGGGGGCGGCGACGGGGGCGGCGGCGGCGGGAGCGTGGGCGTGCGACGTGGACCGTCGACGCGGGTCACGTCCAGATAGGCGGCGTAGGCGTCGGCCTCGATCGGCAGGAGAACCGTGAAGGTCGCCCCCTCCCCCGGCTGCGAGCGGACCTCGATCGTCCCGCCGTGGTTTTCGATGATGCGCTGGCTGATCGGCAGCCCCAGGCCAGTCCCCTTGTCCTTGGTGGTGAAGAACGGAATGAAGAGGTTCTTGAGATCCCCGGGTGGGATCCCCACGCCGCTGTCGCGGAAGCGCGCCTCGAAGAAGGCCGCCGCGGCCCCGCGCCGGGTCGCACGCCGCAGACCGGTCGAGATGACCAGCTTGCCCGGCACGTTGCCGGGCGTGATGGCCTGGATGGCGTTGAGCGAAAGGTTCAGGAACACCTGGAGCAGCTGCTCCGCGTCGGCGCGCACCGGCGGCATGCGCTCGGCGAAGTTGGTGGAGATCTCGATGGCCCCCTCGAGCTGCGCCGCGGGCAGCAGCGAGAGCGTCTTCTTGAGCACCTCGGAGACCTCGAGCGGACGCTGCTCGCCGCGGTACGGCCGCGCGTAGTCGAGGAACTGCGACACGATCTTGTTCAGGCGATTCACCTCTTCGATGATGATGTCCAGGAACTCACGGGTGCTCTCCTTGGTGCCGTCGGTGGCCTGGCCCGGCTGCAGGAACTGCGCCGCCCCCTTGATCGATCCGAGGGGATTCCGGATCTCGTGCGCGAGACCGGCCGCCATCTGACCGAGCGCCGCCAGACGGTCGCGCTCCTTCATGCGCTCGTAGACCTGGGAGTTCTGCAGGGTGATGCCGATGCTGTTGGCGACCCCCCGGAAGAGCTCGATCTCGTCGCTGGAATACGCCTCCCGCAGCCGGTCGTCGCGGATCACCAGCGCGCCCAGCAGCTGGTCCTCGCTCGAGAACCCGAGCGCCACCGAGCCGTTCATCTGCTCGAGCGTCCGCAGGATCAGCTGCAGGCTCTCCTGTTCCTCGGTCGAGACCGTGCGGCGGGCGGCGACCTCGCGCTCGATCCCCTCCAGCGAGATGACCCCGGCCCGCCGCAACCGCTCGAAGAAGGCGCGGTGGGTGATGGCATCGAAGCGCGCCTCTGGCCTCGGGCCCACCTGTCCGGCCAGCTCGTAGCCCGAGCCGTCGGGATCGGCCAGGTAGATCGAGGCGTGCGTGATCCGGCGCGAGTCTTCCAGCGCGCCCAGCACGCGCGGCACCAGCACCCGCATGTCGATCACGTTCGCCAGCTCCGCGCGCAACATCTCGATCCGGCGCGACAGCTCGAACTTCTCCTGGAACATCCAGCGGCTGATTCCCCCCTCGACCCGGGTGCGCAAGGGCTCGATCAGGATCACGATGGTCGCCGAGGCCAGCAGCGTGTTGAAGAAGAACAGCCCCTGCTCGTCGGGGCCGACCCAGCGGACCAGCACCCCGTAGATGAAGGTCAGGATGAAGACCAGGGTCCCCAGCACCACCATCCGGCCGAGCAGCTCGTTGAGATCGAGCAGGCGGTAGCGAATCAGGTTCTGCGACAGGAAGTAGAGGTAAACGATGATGAACACGCTGCCGAAGCTCGGCCCGCGCGGGATCGTCTCGGCCAGCGAGGCGGTGACGGTCGCGAAGCCGCCCACCACCAGGTAGAGCAGGCGCGTCTTCTCGACCCGCGACGGCGTCGCCCGGTAGCGGCGGTAGAGATAGAAGACCGACAGGTAGAGGCCGGCGAAGACGTAGGCCGTGAAGGCGGCGCCGAACCAGAGGGTGGTGTGCACCGGCTCGATGAAGCGCGAGAAGCAGAGGATGCCGTAGAAGATGGCGGCGCCGAAGACGGTCGAGCGGCTGAGCGGCGGCGGGCCGGCCTCGTCGCCCAGGAAGGCCTGAAAGAAGCGCTGCGCCGTGGCGGGGAGCGAGACGGCCGCCAGCAGGGAGGCCCAGGTGAACATCGGCGAGTCGAAGCGCTTGGCCACGAACGACAGGGCGCTCCAAAGCGCGATGTTGAAGGTAAAGGTCGCGAACAGGACGTGGGCGCGCCGGCGCGGCTCACGCAGGAGGACCGAACCCCCGATCGCGAAGCTGACGATGGCCGCGACCAGCGCCGAGACCGGCTGGATGCTCAAAGCCCCCGGATCTTAGCCCAGATCCGCCTGGCTCGCCGCGGCGCCATTTTGCCCGGCCGGAGGCAGCCTGCTATGGTGGGAGGGTGACCAACGCCGCGGTCCTGGTGCTCAATCGGCACTACCAGCCGATCCACGTCACCAACGCGCGACGCGCGTTCTCGTTGCTGTACCTGGGCGTCGCGCGCGTCATCGATCCCGAGTTCAAGACCTTCGACTTCGACACCTGGGCGGATCTGTCGGTCGAGCTCGGCAGCGGCGATGACGTCATGCGCACGGTCAACCGCGCCATCAAGATCCCGCGGGTCATCGTGCTCCAGCTCTACGATCGGATCCCGAAGACCAAGGTTCGCTTCTCGCGCCACAACATCTACATGCGCGACGCGAGCACCTGCCAGTACTGCGGCGAAGAGCTGCCCCGCGCCGAGCTGAACCTGGATCACGTGATCCCGCGCGCGCAGGGGGGCCGCACCACCTGGGAGAACGTGGTCTGCTGCTGCATCGACTGCAACCTCTCCAAGGGGGCGCGGACGCCCGAGCAGGCGGGGCTCAAGCTGCTCAAGGTCCCGATGCGCCCGCGCTGGACGCCCACCTTCCGAACCAACGGCGGGCGCGTGCGCTACCGCGAGTGGCTTCCGTTCCTGGGTCTGGCCGACGCGTCCTACTGGAACGTCGAGCTCAAAGACTAGTCCGATGTCGCCGTCGTCGCAGGATCGCGACGGTGCCGGCGACGGCGCCGGCGCCGCGGAGGCCGCCATCGACATCGATCTGTCCAGCGACGGTGACGGCGAGAGCGGTGCTGACGATGTCTCGGCGGAGCCCAGCGCCGACGCCACCGCCGTCCCCACCGACGCGGCCGAGCCCAGCGGTCCCGCCGCCCTGGCGCCGCGTTCGCGCGTCCGGCTCGTCGCCTTCGCCTCCGGACGCGGCGGCACCGGCCGCTCGCTGCTGGCGGCGAACGTCGCGGTCTACCTGGCCCAGGCCGCCAAGAAGGTGGTCGCGCTCGACGCCGATCCGGCGGGGGGTCCGCTGCACCAGCTGCTGGGCGCGCCCCGGCCGCCGCGCGGGTTCGGCGAGTTCTTGCGCGGCAAGATCGGCGGTCTCAACGAGCTCATCGTCGACACGCCCATCGCGGGCGTCGGTCTCATCGGCGGCGAAGGGAGCACCTTCGGCGCCTCCCGCCCCAAGCAGACCGCCAAGGCGACGCTGGCCGCGATCGCGGCGCTCGACGCCGATTACGTGATCGTCGATCTGGGACCGGCCGACTCGACGCTGAGCATCGACCTTTGGCTGGCGGCCGACATCCCGGTGCTGGTCACGCTCCCCGATCCGGCGTCGATCGAGTCGCTCTACCGATTCGCCAAGAGCGCCTTCGTCCGTCGGCTGCGCAGCCTGCGCGGCCTCGACCGGCTGGTGGGCAATCCGATCGGGCCGCCCCCCGCGGCCCTCGATCTCTATCGCGCCGCGCGCGAGGGCGGCGGTCCGGCCGAGCGGCTCGAGCAGGAGATCCGCCGCTACCGGCCGACCTTCGTGGTCAACCAGACCCGCACGATGCCGGATCTCAAGCTGGGCAACTGGATCGCGACGGCGGCGCGACGGCGGCTCGGGCATGCCTTCGACTACCTGGGCCACGTCGAGTCCGACGAGACGGTCTGGCTGGCGGCCCGGCGGCGCCGATCTTTGGTCGCCGAGTATCCGGAGGGCAAGGCCTCCAAGAACATCGAGCGGCTCGGGCGGCGCCTGCTGTCACTGGAGAGCGAGCGGGAACGCGATCGGCCGCTCGGCGGCCCGCTGCGGCTCGAGGAGGAGCAGACCTACTACGAGATCCTGGAGACCGAACCGGGGGTGAGCGACGAGGAGGTGCGCCGCGCGTACCGTCTCATCAAGGACGTCTACGCTTCGGGATCGATGGTGATCGCGGGCCTCTACGAGGAGCACGAGCTGGTCGAGCTGCACGCGCGCGTCAACGCCGCGCACGACACGCTGTTCGCGCCCGAGCGACGGCGGCTTTACGACCTGGCCCTCCCCGAGGCCGATCTGGCGCGGGCGGTGCGCGCGGCTGCGAGCTCGCCCCGTCGAGCGCCCAGCGAGGAACGCCCGGACATCTCGGAGGCGATCATCGATCCGACCGCGGAGATCACGGGCGCGTTCCTGCGCAAGGTCCGCGAGGCGCGCGGGCTCGAGCTGGGCGACATCTCACAGCGCACCAAGATCAGCGAGCGATACCTGCGCGCGATCGAGGACGAGCGCTTCGGCGACATGCCGGCCGCGGTCTACGTCCGCGGCTACGTGATGGAAGTCGCGCGCGTGCTCCGGATCGACGCCCACCGCGTGACCGAGAGTTACCTTTCGCGATACCGCAAGAGCTTCGCGTCGCCGCCCCCGGCGGAGTCGGCGACTTAGCGGACCGGTCCCGGGTCAGGAGGCTTTGGAGGCCCGCGACGGTCGGCCAGCCTAAAGGACGTTCGACGCGAGCTCGGCGAGCGCGGAGCGCTCCCCCTTCGACAGCGTCACGTGGCCCGCGACGGCCTGGCCCTTGAACTTCTCCACCACGGTGGTGAGGCCGTTCGAGGTGGCGTCGACGTAGGGATTGTCGATCTGATAAGGATCGCCGGTCAGCACGACCTTGGTCGCCTCGCCGACGCGCGTGATGATGGTCTTCACCTCGTGCGGCGTCAGGTTCTGCGCCTCGTCGACGATGATGAACTGATTCGGGATCGACCGACCGCGAATGTAGGTGAGCGGCTCGATCTCGATGTACCCGAGGTCGATCAGCTCCTGATAGCTGCGCCCGTTCTTGCGTTCCGTCTTGGACAGCCCCATCAGGTACTCCACGTTGTCGTATATGGGCTGCATCCAGGGGTTCAGCTTCTCCTCGAGATCGCCCGGCAGAAAGCCGACGTCCCGTCCGAGCGGGAAGATCGGCCGCGAGACCAGCATCTTCGAGTAGACCTGATCCTCGACCACCTTCTGCAGACCGGCGGCCAGCGCCAGCATCGTCTTGCCGGTCCCGGCCTTGCCGATCAAGGTGACCAGCTTGATCTCGTCGGTGAGCAACAGATCCAGCGCGCAGTGTTGCTCCTTGTTGCGCGGGCGGATTCCCCACACGCTGTCGCGCAGCTTCTTGAGCGGCACCAGCTTCTTCGCCACCGCGTCGAACCGGCCGAGGGCGCTGTGCGAGCCGTTGTCGCGATCCCGCAGCAGCACGTACTGGTTCGACTGGAGGTTGGCCTCCGCCAGCGCCACCGTGTTCTGCGCGTAGAAGGTGTCGACGTCCGCGCCGCTCACCGCCAGCTCGGTCATGCCGGAATAGAGCTCGTCGATGTCGATCCGTTCGGCCTCGAAGTCCATCGACGTGAGGCCGAGCGAGTCGGCCCGGATGCGGAGGTTGACGTCCATCGTGACGAAGATGGTCGGCTCGCCCTTGTTGATGTCGCGCACGTCGAGCGCCACCATCAGGATCAGGTGATCGGCGATCTGGCTTTCGCGCAAGGTCGTCGGCACCGCGCGCGCGGCCGACGCCACCCGCAGGCGCCCCCCCGATGGCAGCGCCGCGCCATCGGAGAGCCGCTGGCCACCGGCCCGCAGTCCGTCGAGCATGCGCGCGACCTCACGGGCGTTGCGCCCGCGCTCCGAGGCCTCCTTCTTGAACTGATCGATCTCCTCGATGACGAAGATCGGAATGACCACCTCGTTGTCGGCGAACTGGAGCAGCGCGCGGGGGTCGTGGATCAGTACGTTGGTATCGAGGACAAAGTGCTTCACTTGGCCTTTTTGGCCTTCCCGTGGGTGATGGTGACCTTCTTCATCACCACGTCGGTGGTGGGCTTGTCGCGGGGGCCGCGGTCGACGCCCGTGATCTTGCTGATAAGCGAGAGCGGATCGCACTTGCCGAAGATGGTGTGCTTGCCGTTCAGGTACATCGGCGTCCCCTCGGTGATGAAGAACTGGGAGCCGTTCGTCCCTGGCCCGGCGTTGGCCATCGCCAGGAGGCCCGGCTTGTCGAACTTGAGGTCGGGCGAGATCTCGTTGTCGAAGCGATAGCCGGGGTTCCCGCTCCCGATGCCGAGCGGATCGCCCCCCTGGATCATGAAGCCCGGGATCACGCGGTGGAAGATGAGGCCGTCGTAGAAGGGCTTCTTCACCCACTGGCCGTTCTTGTCCTTGAAGGGGCGCAGGCCGCGGGCCAGGCCGACGAAGTTGGCGACGGTGATGGGCGCCTGCTTGTCATAGAGCTCGCAGGTGAAGATCCCCTGCGTGGTCTCGATCTTGGCGGTCAGCGGCCCCGAGCCGGCGAGCCCCTTGGTGGCGTCTTCGATCGTGAAGTTCCCCTTGGCGGGATCGTCGCCATCGGCCCGCGCGATGGCGGCACCAAACAGTGAAAATGCGAGCAGAGCAGAGCGTGAGATTTTCGAGCGCATGGTCCGAAGCCTCCCTGATTTTTGACGCCGGTACTATTACCACCGAGTCGAGCGTCTTTTCGACCCCCAACGTCGATTGTCGGAATTCACCCGTGGCGGGCCCGCACCCGGTCGAGGGCCGCCTCGAGGTCGATCCCCCGCGCGTGACCGGACGCGGCCCCCAGCGGCGCCCAGAGATCTCCCACCTCGGCCAGCCTGCGCGGCAGCGTTCGGATGGTGAAGGCCCGCGGATCGAGCCGGTGGTCGAGCTCATCCCAGCGCAGCGGCGTCGAGGCCCCCGCGTAGTCGCTGGCGCGCGCGCTGTAGGCGCAGGCCAGGGTCTTGCCCTCGACGTTCTGCAGGTAGTCGACGTACACACTCTTGGGATCGCGCTTCTTGACCGCGCGTTCGACGGTGGCGGCCTCCGGGTGTCGTCCGGCCACGATCGACGCGATGATCTGACAGAAGAGCATCCCCGCCTCGAAGGGCGTCCCGGGTCGCAGCGGCAGATAGACGTGCAGCCCGCTCGAACCGGAGGTCTTGAGAAAGCCGGGGACGTCGAGCGCCTCCAGCTCGTCGTGCACCCAGCGCGCGATGTCCCGCACCCGCGAGAACGGCGCCTCGTCCATCGGATCGAGATCGATCGCCGCGAAATCCATCTCGTGCGGCGACTGAGCCCGGGAGAACCAGGGATCCTGGGAGATCGCCGCGAGCTGCGCCATGTGCAGCAGGGTGGCCAGATCGCCGCCCACGAACCGGGTCGGCACGTCGTCGTCGGGCGCGATGCGCTCCGCGCGCACGCCGCGCGGCACCTGGTCGGGCGCGCGATGTTGGTAGAAAGCCGGGCCCGCGATCCCGTCGGGGAGCCGGCGCATGACGAGGGGCCGATCGCGAACCACCGGGAGAAGACAGGGCGAGACCGTCACATAGTAGCGGAGCAGGTCCCCCTTGGTGAGACCGAGCTCCGGCCAGAGCTTCTTGCCGAGGTTGCCGACGTCGATCAGGGCGCCGTCCCGCAACTGGAGGCGCCCGCCGCCACGTGCCTCCAGGTCGTCGAGCGCCTCGGTGAGGCGGCGGAGCTCGAGCTGGTCCGCGGGCGCCCCTTTCGGGCCGCCGCGCGGAACCTCATCGGTCGAGCGCGGGGTGGCCGCCGCCTTCGCCCGCGCGCGACCAGCCGGCGATCTCTTGGCGCCGCGGGCGGCGGGCACTTTGGGCGGGGCGGTCGGCGGCGCTCCGATCACGTCGCCGGGCCCGATGTCGTCGCGCAGGCCCAGGTAGATCGGCTGGCGCAGATAACCCTCCGAGGTCCACTCGGCGAACTTCACGCGGGCAACCAGCTCCGGCCGGACCCAGTGCGGCTTCTCGTTCGCCGGCGGGGATGTTTCGAATGGCGACGCAGCGATCTCCCGCGCCTCGAGCAGCCGCGCGACGCGCGTCAGCTCCTTGTCGCTGAACCCACCGCCGACGTGGCCCGCGTAGCGCAGGCGGCCTCCCGCCGTGGGGAGACCCAGCAGCAACGCCCCGAAGCTCGCGCGCGAGCCGCGGGGCTCGGTGTAGCCGCCCACGACCAGGTCTTCTTCCTTGACGAGCTTCAGCTTTCGCCAGTCGAGCGTCCGGCGACCCGGGCGGTAGATCGACCGCGCATCCTTGGCGATGATCCCCTCCCATCCGCGCGCGCGCGCCTCCGCCATCAGCGCCACGCCGTCGCCGCGTTCCTGGCGCGAGATCCGGATCGTCCGGGCCGGCGCGCCGCGGAGCGCCCTTTCGAGCCGACGCCGTCTCTCCGTGAGCGCAAGCCCACATAGATCTTGGTCGCCGTCGCGCAGCAGATCGAAAACCATCAGCGCGACCGGCTTCTCGGCGGCGAGGCGCGCGACGTCCCGCGCCGAGGTCAGGTGGATGCGGTCCTGCAGCTTCTCGAATCCCAGCGGCTCCCCGTCCGAATCGAGCGCCACGATCTCGCCGTCGAGGAGCGCGGGCGCCTTCCGCCGCCGGCCCCAGGCCTCGAGCGCCGCCACCAGCTCGGGAAACTGCGCGGTCTTGTCGTTGCCGAGGCGCGACGCGATCGAAACCTCCACGGCGCGCGCGCGCGGCGTGACCGAGACCAGCGCCCGGATGCCGTCGTACTTGGGCTCGTAGACCAGGTTCGGATCGGAGAGCGGCGCATCGGCCAGGGTCGCCAGCATCGGCTGCATGCGCACCGATTTTAGTTCGAGACGTTCAAAGGGGCAGCACCCCTTGGAGATCGACCGACTGGCCAGCGTGGATCCCGAGGCGCGCCGCCAGGCCGCCTCCGATCTCGAGGACGTACTGCGACGGGGCGTCGACCCGGCGCTCGTCCTCGGTTTCGGGCGCCGCGTTCTCGACCACGCCGACGATGCGTCGGTCGGAATCGATGAAGATCATATCCAGCGGAATGAGCGTGTTCTTCATCCAGAAGCGCTGGATCTGTGGCTCCGCGAAGACGAACACCATCCCCGCATCGGGGGCCAGCCGCGTGCGGTACATGAGTCCCCGTGCATGTTCCTCGGGCGTGAGCGCCACCTCGACGCGGAACACCAGCTTGCGCTCCCCGGTGTCGATCGAGACGCGCGCCGCTACCGCGGGGGCGGGGGCGGAGGTCGGCGCGGCCTTTTGCCCGTCGCTCTTGCATGCGGGCAACGAGACGATCGCCGAGGTGCAGGCCGCGAAGACGAGCCCCAGAGCAATCCCGCGTTTCACGTCCCACACGGTATCATCGAACCGTGACCGACGGCGCTCGACCCCTGGCCCTCTGTCGGGTCCTGGTGACTCGACCCACCGAGCAGGCCGGCGGCTTGATGATCGCGCTGCGCGCGGCCGGCGCGGAGCCCCTCCCCTACCCGACCATCGCCGTCCGCCCGCCCCCCGACTGGGCGCCGTTCGACCGCGCCTTCGCCGATCTGGGCGGCCCAGGCGGTGACGGGAAACAGACCTGGGTGGTCTTCACCAGCCCGTCGGCGGTCCGGTTCGCGGTGGCGCGCACGCGCGCGATCGGCCGATTCGCCGACCTCGGCGCCGCGCGGATCGCCGCCGTGGGACCGGGCACGGCCCGCGCGCTCGCCGCGGAGGGCCTGCGGGCCGATCTGATTCCGCCCGACGACGATCAGCGCCAGGAAGGCCTGGTGGCCGCGCTCGCGACGCTGCCCGCCCAGGCGCGGGTCCTGTTTCCGCAGGCGCTGGGTGGAAGAGAGCACCTGCGGGATGCGCTCGCCGCCCGCGGGATCGCGGTCGAAGTGGTACCGGTGTCTCAGACGGTGGCGCTCGAAGATCTGGCGCCGCTCCCCGATTTCGACGCCGCCACCTTCGCCAGCCCGTCGGCCCTGCGCGCGTTCGTGGCCCGCTGGGGCGTCACGGCATTGGCCACCGCGGCCGTGGTGGTGATCGGCCCGACCACCGCCGAGAGCGCGCGAGAGGCCGGGATCGCCGTGGCGGCCACCGCCGCAGCGCCGACCCCCGACGCCCTGGTCGCGGCGCTGGTCCGCGCGCGCCTACCGGGTGGCGCCAAGCTGGGCTAGGCTTGCGCGATGTCGTTTCCCGAGACGCGCCTGCGGCGCCTGCGCCGAACCCCAGCTCTTCGACGCCTGGTCCGCGAGACCACGCTCGGGCCCGACAATTTCATCTACCCGCTCTTCGTTTGCCCGGGCAAGGGGATCAAACGGGAGATCCCGTCGCTGCCGGGTCAGTTTCACTTTTCGGTCGACGAGCTGCCGCGCGAGGCGGAGGAGATCGCCCGACTCGGAATTCCCGGCGTGATCTTGTTCGGCCTCCCCGAGAAGAAAGACGAGGTGGGCAGCGAGGCGTGGCACGCGGAGGGCGTCGTGCAACGCGCCCTGCGTGCGATCAAGAAGGCGGCGCCCGACCTGGCGCTGGCCGTCGACACCTGCTTTTGCGAGTACACCACCCACGGCCATTGTGGGGTGGTCGTGAACGGCGAGATCGACAACGACGCGACGCTCGAGAATCTGGGCCGCGCGGCGCTCTCGTACGCGCGGGCCGGTGCCGATCTGGTGGCGCCCTCCGGCATGATGGACGGCTTCGTCGGGTTTCTGCGCGAATCGCTGGACGAGGACGGGTTCGAGCAGGTGGCGTTGCTCTCCTATGCCGCCAAGTACGCTTCCGGCTACTACGGGCCGTTCCGCACCGCCGTCGATTCCACGCCCGCCTTCGGCGATCGCGCCGGCTACCAGATGGATCCCGCCAACGTCCGGGAAGCGATGCGCGAGGTGGCGCTCGACATCGAGGAGGGGGCCGACATCGTGATGGTCAAGCCCGCCCTCGCCTATCTGGACGTCATCGCCGAGGTTCGCAACGATTGCGACGTCCCGATCGCGGCGTACAACGTCTCCGGGGAGTACGCGATGCTCAAGGCCGCCGCCGAGAAGGGGTGGATCGACTACGACCGCGTCATGCTGGAAACGCTGCTGTCGATGCGCCGGGCGGGCGCCGACATCATCCTCACCTACCACGCCAAAGAAGCTGCGCGGCTGCTCCGGCCGCGCTGATCACTTCGACGAGGTCTTGGGCGACGTCGTGATCGCGAGCTCGTAGGGATCGTCCAGCCCCTGCAGGCCCAGCGCCTTCGGATCCACCTTGGGGGCGATCTTGCGCGCGACGCCGATCAGGATCGGCTTGCCGGGCGCGGCGTCGATCGAGAGCTGCTCGCTCCCCCCCGCGTCGTGCTTGTTAGTCACGATCTCCTTGCCGGCGATGTCGCGGAGAAGAACCACGTCGACGCCGGCCGGCGCCGTGACCGTTCCGGTCAACGTCCCGGCTTCGTCGACGGCGATCGAGAACCAATCTCGGTCGTCGGCGCTCGCCAGATAGCCGCGAATCCGTCCGGGCGCGTGCAGCGGCGTGGCGGCCAGCGCCGAATCGTTCGGCTCCAGCTCCCAGCCGGCTTGCGGAGGTCCCCAGCGGGCGGTGAGCGTATAGGGATCGGGGGCGTCCTCGATCGGCTTCTGCCCCGCGATCCACAGCTCGCGCACCGCCAGGTAGACCTCGGCGGGACCGATCGAAATCGGTTGCAGCCACTCACCCCAGCCTCGGCCGGAGGCGTCGCTCTTGCTGATCCGTTGCCCCTGCGGATCGTAGAGCTCCAGCACCAGGTCGACGCCCGGGATCCCCTCGAGGCGCGCGCTGACCACCCGCGCCCCCTGCCCAGCCGGTATCCGGAAGAGATCGACGTCGCCTTGAGCAGCCTGCCCGGCCACGCCCAGCTGCACCAGCTTGCCGATCGTGCCACGCATCGGCGCGCCTTGCGCCAGGAGGTTGGAGTAGCCGGGCGTGTTGTTGGGCTCACGCTCGGTTCCCTCCGCGCGTTCGCCGCCACCGCGCCAGGCGAGGGCGGTCACGCCAGCTGTCACCACCAGGAGCGCCAGGGGGAGCACCAGCCGGGTCAGCAGGCGCTTGCGGCGCATCGACCATTCGAAGTCATCGACGTCGGAGCGCCTCAGGCGATCGCCGATGTCGCCGACGTCCGCGATGTCGGCGATGTCGCTGTCCTCGATGGCGACCGTTGGCGCCTCGGCCGACGCGACCGTGGCGGCGCTCGGGCTCACCCGCGGCGACGACGAGGAACTGCCGCTCGACGCGGCGAGCACGGCTTCCAGATCGGCCTGCAATTCGGCCGCGGAGGCATATCGATCGGCGACCGATTTCGCCATCGCCCGCAGCACGATCCGGTCCGCCTCCGGCGGCAGCGACCGTTCCGGCGCGCGGGTCCGCGGAGGAATCAGCTCGTCGGTCAGATGTTTGGCCAGCACGCTGATCGGCGAAGGGGCGTCGAAGGGCGGCTCGCCGGTGAGCACGCGATAGAGGGTCGCGCCCAGGCTGTACAGATCGGCGCGCGCGTCGAGCGGCTCGCCCCGCACCTGCTCGGGCGCCATGTAATACGGCGTGCCCAGCACCTGACCGCCCGAGCTGACGGCGGCGCCCTGTGGATCGTCGCCGGCGCGCTCGCGCAGCTTGGCCAGGCCGAAATCGAGCACCTTGACGTGCTCGGAGCCGTCGCGCCGCTGCACGACCATCAGGTTCTCCGGCTTGAGATCGCGATGGACGATGCCGGCCTCGTGCGCCTCGGTGAGGCCCGAGCAGACCTGCGTGAATAGGCGGGCGGCGCGGGTGAACGACCACGGTCCATCGCGCTTGAGGAGGGCCGAGAGATCGTCTCCCTTGACGTACTCCATCACCAGATAGAGCGCGCCGTCCCATTGTCCGAAGTCGAAGGTCTGAACGATGTTGGGGTGATTCAGCTTGCTGACGGCCTGCGCTTCGGCGCGAAATCTCCGCAGCATCTCCGGCTTCGTCGCGGTGTCGGGGGAGAGCACCTTCATCGCGGCCATCTTGCCGAGGTGCAGATGCTCGACTTGATACACGACGCCCATCCCCCCGCTGCCGATCAGCGCCGCGACCCGATAGCGCCGATCGACCACCTTCCCCAGCCAGGGATCGCCCGTCTCGGCGGTCCCCGCCTCGGTCACGTACGTGCCACAGTGCCCGCAGAATCGGGCCAGGGCGGCCAGATCGGCCGCGCAGTGTGGACAGGCAGGCAAGGCTGACGAGCCTACAAGCCCCCGCGCGCCGTGGCCAATTGCCGGGGGTTGCGCGGCCCCGAAACTTGGGCTTATCCTGCCATTCGCGCCGGATTCCCGGTCCTACCGGGAGCTCGGCCCCGGAGACCTGGCGGAGCTCAGCCGCAAGGTCCGATGCGCCGCAGAATTTTCTTCACAAATGTATTGACTCAGAAACGTTCCTGAATAGACTCCTGCCTCCCTAGCGCGCAGTGAGTCGAAGGACTTCTGCAGCTAGGTGTTTTCGCGTCGGTCTCTGAAAGCTGAATAGCAAACCGAGTTCGAAAAGGTACGCGGAGCGCATCGCCTTCGGGCGAGTCGCTTCGAATACCCCGACAATTGTGATTTCGAGCAAATTCATCAGTCGAGCAATCAGTCTCGAAAGTTGTCAAGGCAGTCGCCAATCTTCGGGTAACCGGGGGTTGTTGGCTGTTGCAGATTTAACTGGAGAGTTTGATCCTGGCTCAGAGCGAACGTTAGCGGCGGGCCTAACACATGCAAGTCGAACGAGAATCTAGGCTTCGGCCTAGTAGTAAAGTGGCGGACGGGTGCGTAACACGTGGGTAATCTACCTTCCGGCGGGGGACAACAGTCCGAAAGGATTGCTAATACCGCATACGTCAGCGGCGCCTACGGGCGCTGTTGGGAAAGATGGCCTCTCCTTGGAAGCTGTCACCGGAAGATGAGCCCGCGTCCCATCAGCTAGTTGGTGAGGTAATGGCTCACCAAGGCTTAGACGGGTAGCTGGTCTGAGAGGATGATCAGCCACACTGGGACTGCGACACGGCCCAGACTCCTACGGGAGGCAGCAGTGGGGAATATTGGGCAATGGG